>NZ_JBEZIX010000020.1:26845-154212 GCF_040651315.1 Streptomyces sp. NPDC048506 | reverse complement strand
GCTTCCGTCGCCCTTGCCCCGTCCGCTCCTTGCGGATCTCGAAGTCCATCGCACCCCTTGAGCTGGGGTGTTGCAACGACTCCTAGAACCCAAGGTTCGGCGCCGGGGCCCGGTTGCGTGCCGGCCGGGGTGGGCAACCCCGGCAACGGGGGGGCGGCGGTTCCGGGTGGCCTCAGGCGGGTGGGGGCGGCGCCGCCGAGCCCCTGATCTCCAGTTCCGGCGTGACGCGTTGGTGGCCGGCGGGGGCGTCGGGGCGCTCCATGCGGTCCAGGAGGCAGCGTGCCGCGCGGCGGCCGACCTCGTAGCTGGCGTTGTTGACCGAGTTCAGCCAGAGGTGGCGGATACGGGCGAGGTAGGTGTTGTCGTAGCCGACGAGGGAGAGGTCGGCGGGCACGTCCAGGCCCAGTTCCTGCGCGGCGGAGAGTGCGCCGATGCAGGAGATGTCGTTGAACGCGAAGATGGCGGTGGGGCGTTGGCCACCGCGCGCGAGGTCGGGCGAGAGACCCGGTGCCGGGTCGGGCGAGGGGGCGGGCGGCGGGTCGTGCGTCGGGGTGGTGCGTGTGCGGGCCGGGCCGAGCAGCCGTACGGCGGCGCGGTAGCCGCCCTCCTCGGTACCGTCCCCGCCCTCCACCACGGCGTCCGCTGCCAGGCCGTGGGCGCGTACGGCGGCCTCGAAACCGCGCCGCCGCAGCTCGCCGACCAGGCCCTGTCCGGCGATGTGGGCGATCCGCCGGTGGCCGAGGGCGATGAGGTGTTCGGTGGCGAGGCGGGCGCCGCGCTCGTCGTCGTTGGCGACGATGTCGACGTGCGGTAGCCGGGGTTCGTGGTTGCCCGCGATCACGGTCGGCAGTCGCTCGGCGACCTCGGCCAGCCCTTCGGTGTCGGGGAGCGTGCCGACGACCACCAGGCCGTCGACGCGCAGTTCCTGGAAGGTGCGGGCGAAGTCCTGGCCGGCCCGCCGGTCGAGCCGGCCGTCGGCCATCAGCATCCGTAGGCCGTGCGCCTGGAGCAGCGAGTTCAGGCCGTCGAGGAGCTCGACGAACCAGGGGTTGCGCATGTCGTTCAGCAGCACGCCGACGGTGTGCGTACGGCGCGCGACCAGGCTGCGGGCCGCGGCGTTCGGTCGGTAGCCCAGCTCGTCGATGGCGTCCAGCACGGCCCGCCGCTTGGCGTCGCTGACCCGCGGCGAACCCTGGAGGACGAGGGAGACCAGCGACTTGGAGACTCCGGCGCGCTCGGCGACTCCGCGGATCGTCGGTGGCCGCGATGCGCCCGGCCGCTCGCCGGCCGACGCGTCGGCCGGCTCGCCAGGTGCATTGGACCGTTCCATGGGCCGAAATCCTTCCATCGGCTCAGGTCGACGTCAATGTGCGCACCTGCGACCACCGTTAACCGCCGCACGAGGGTTGACATGCGGACATCCGGACATGCAGGGTGCCCGGACGGGGAGGATTGGACCGTTCCAACAAACCAAGGCCCATTCCAAGGCCCATTCCAACGACCCTTCCAAGGCCCGTTCCGACGACCGTTCCAACGACCGCCTCGACGACCGTTCCAACGCCCTCTTCGGCGACCGTTTCAACGGCTCCTCCTCCGCACCACCTCCCCTCCCCCCTCCCCATCTCCCCCTCTCCCCCCTCTCCCCTCTCCGGAAGGACCGAGCATGAAGATCGGCCTCATCGGCACCGGGCGCATCGGTGCGTTCCACGCGCAGACCCTCCAGAACGTCCCGGGCGTCAGCGCTCTCGTGGTCGCCGATGCCGACACCGACCGCGCCGCCTCGCTGGCGGAGTCCCTGGGCCTGCGGGCCGCCGTGAGCATCGGGGAGATGTACGCGGAAGGTCTGGACGGCGTGGTGATCACCGCTGCGACCAGCGCACACGCCACGCTGATCCACCAGGCCCTGGACGCCGGCGTGCCGGTCTTCTGCGAGAAGCCGGTCGCCCTGGACGTACCGGGCACCATCGGCGTCGTAAAGCGGGCGCAGGCCGGCTCCGTGCCCGTGCAGATCGGCTTCCAGCGCCGCTTCGACGCCGGCTACCGCGCCGCCCGCGAGGCGCTGCGGTCGGGCGAGCTGGGCTGGCTGCACACCCTGCGGGCCTGCACCAGCGACCGGACCCCACCGCCGGCGGCCTATATCCCCACCTCCGGCGGGCTGTTCCGGGACTGCTCCATCCATGACTTCGACATCCTGCGCTGGCTGACCGGACGCGAGGTGGTCTCGGTCTATGCCCAGGGCGCCAACCGCGGTGCGCCCTTCTTCGCCGACGGCGACGATGTCGACACCTGTGCGGCGCTGCTGCGCTTCGACGACGACACCCTGGCGACCGTGACCGCGACCCGCTACAACGGCGCCGGCCACGACGTCCGGCTGGAGGTCTGCGGCTCCGAGGGCGCTCGCTTCGTCGGTCTCGACGACCGGGCGCCGCTGCCGTCCGCGGAGCCGAAGCTGTCCTGGCAGCGGGCGGCCGACCCGTACGCCACGTTCATGGAGCGCTTCCACGACGCCTACGTCGCCGAACTGGGTGTCTTCATCGACGTCGCTGCGGGTCGCACGCCGAGCCCCTGCACGCCGGCGGAGGCGTTGGAGGCGCTCTACGTGGCCGAGGCCTGCGAGCGCTCGCGCCGCACCGGGGAGCCGGTTGCGGTGGCCGATGTCCGCGCCACGCCCGGCCCGGCGGCCCCGGAGGCGTGAGCGCCCTCGGGGGCATCGGGCCGCCGCCGACAATCGCCCTCGACACCGGCCCGCACGCCACCAGGCTCCGACCCGCCGCGCCCGTCGCCGTCACGTTCACCGCGCCCGTCCCCGCCGGGTTCAGGCCGCCCCCCGGCGTCGCGTTCGCGCGACCCGTCGGGCCGTTCCCGCAGTGCGCGGCGGCGGGTCGCCCACTGGATGACGGCGCCCACGGCGGCGACCGCACCGGAGACGCCCAGGCCGATTCCGGCGGCGTAGAGGGGGTGGTCCGCGGCGGTGGTGCCGAGGTAGCCGAGGCCGACCGAGTACGTGGCCCAGGTCAGCTCGGCGATGCCGGCGCCCAGCGCGTACTTCCGCAGCGGGTAGCGCAGGACCCCGGACGCCAACGCCCCGGCGATACGCCCGCTGGGCAGGAACCGTACGGCGATCACGAACGGCACGCCGTAGCGCTCGATCCGTTGCGAGGTCCACTCCAGCAGCGCCCGACGGCGGGGGCTGCGCCGCAGCCACCTGCGTACGGGCTCGCCGAACCGCCACGCGGCGAGGTACATCAGCAGGTCCCCCAGCAGGGCGCTGCCGGCGACGACCAGGAGGACCTGGGGGAGGAAGAGCTGCCCTTGGGAGGCGAGCACGCCGGCGGAGACGAGCAGGGCGGAGTTGGGGACCAGCGGCGGCAGGGTGGTGAGCACCAGCAGGCCGTAGAAGGCGAGTACGTCCATCAGGCCGCCTCCTCGGATCCGCCCCCGAGTCCGTACCCCAAGTCCGTACCCCAAGGCTGACGCGCGCCAGGGCGCACGGCAACGCGGTGGGCGTGGCGCGGGACTGGATTGATACCCCCTAGGGGTATACAGTGACTAAGGTCGGAAGGCGCTGGCAGTCAAAGGCACTGCGACCAAAGGCACTGCAACCAAAGGCACTGGCAGTCACCTGGGCATCGCGTTACCCATCCGGTAACTCAAACCCCAGGCGTCACACACGGCGCCGACACCCGCGCCACGGCAGCACCCAGTTCAGCAGCACCCCAGATCAGCACCCCACACCAGCACCACATCGGCACCACAAGGAGAGTCCCCCATGGCCGAGAACAGCTCCTGCTGCACCCCGGAAGGCTCCTGCCACTCCGGAGGCACCGACGTCCAGGTCGGCGAGGTCACCACGACGTACCGGGTCACCGGGATGACCTGCGGCCACTGCGAGGGTGCGGTGTCGTCGGAGATCGGCGAGATCGCCGGCGTCAGTGCGGTGCAGGCGGTCGCGGCCACCGGCCTGGTGACCGTCACGTCCAAGGCGCCGCTGGACGAGGCGGCCGTGCGCGCGGCCGTCGACGAGGCCGGCTACGAGCTCGTGGGCCAGGCGGTCTGAGCCCGGGGTGCCCACTCGCCTGGAGGCGCGAGCCGAGTCCTCGTCGGCGACTCGGCCCGCGTCCCGCCGGCGGGCCCCATGCGCGCGGCCCGGCGGCACCCCGCACTCTCGGGTGGCACCTCGACCTTCCTCGCTCGCGACGGCCCACGGCCGGGAACCTTCACACAGTTCTTACAACTGCCACAACGCCGACACACCGGGATACAGCACCCATACCTCAGGGCCTCGATCTCCAGATCGTGGCCCTTGACCGCATTCGCCCCCATATGGCAAGAGACCCAGATCACACTCATCGGAACGTAACCATTGAGGGGGGTCGCGAGTCTAACCGGGCAGTGCAGGCACCCCGGCGGGGCTTGCACTGCAACGGCCGTGCCGATCTTGGGGGATCGTGTCCGGCCACGCGTGGCCGGGGCGACGTGCCCGGGGAGCTTTGAGCGGCCCTCCCGATGTGCGCGTCCCGGCAGATCGCGGTGCAACCCGGAGCGCCCGGACGGATCCCGTGGGGGGAATCCAACCGGGAAAGGGGAAGCGCCCCGCACTCTGGACCCGTGGGGGGATCCGGAGGCGGGGCGCTTTCGTCTTCTGTGCCCGTCCGTGCGGGCAGCGCGGCCCCGGATGCTCGGGCGGGCCGCGACGCCCGCTGGTCCGCCCTCAGGGGCGGTCGTCAGCGCTGCTCGACGGGCACGAAGTCGCGCTCGATGATGCCGGTGTAGATCTGCCGCGGGCGGCCGATACGGGAGCCGGGCTCCTTGATCATCTCGTGCCACTGGGCGATCCAGCCGGGCAGCCGGCCGAGCGCGAAGAGCACGGTGAACATCTCGGTCGGGAAGCCCATGGCCCGGTAGATCAGGCCGGTGTAGAAGTCCACGTTCGGGTAGAGGTTGCGCGAGACGAAGTAGTCGTCGGAGAGCGCGTGCTCCTCCAGCTTCAGCGCGATGTCCAGCAGCTCGTCGGACTTGCCGAGCGCCGAGAGGACGTCGTGCGCCGCCGCCTTGATGATCTTCGCCCGGGGGTCGAAGCTCTTGTAGACGCGGTGGCCGAAGCCCATCAGGCGAACGCCGTCCTCCTTGTTCTTCACCTTGCGGATGAAGGAGTCGACATCGCCGCCGCTGGCCTGGATGCCCTCCAGCATCTCCAGCACGGACTGGTTGGCGCCGCCGTGCAGGGGGCCCCACAGGGCGTTGATACCGGCCGAGATCGAGGCGAAGAGGTTCGCCTGCGAGGAGCCGACCAGGCGGACGGTGGAGGTCGAGCAGTTCTGCTCGTGGTCGGCGTGCAGGATCAGCAGCTTGTCCAGGGCGCTGACCACGACCGGGTCGAGCTCGTACTCGGCGGCGGGCACCGAGAAGGTCATCCGCAGGAAGTTCTCGACGTACCCGAGGTCGTTGCTCGGATAGACGACCGGGTGGCCCACCGACTTCTTGTAGGCGTACGCCGCGATCGTCGGGAGCTTGGCCAGCAGCCGGATCGTGGAGATGTGGCGCTGCTGCTCGTCGAACGGGTTGTGGCTGTCCTGGTAGAACGTCGACAGCGCGCTGACGACCGACGACAGCATCGCCATCGGGTGGGCGTCCCGGGGGAAGCCGTCGTAGAAGCGCTTGACGTCCTCGTGGAGCAGGGTGTGGTACGTGATGTCCTGCTTGAAGGCGGACAGTTGATCAACGGTGGGCAGCTCGCCGTTGATCAGGAGGTACGCGGTCTCGACGAACGTGCTGCGCTCCGCGAGCTGCTCGATCGGGTACCCGCGGTAGCGAAGAATTCCCTGCTCACCGTCGAGATAGGTGATCGCGGATTTATATGCCGCGGTGTTGCCGTAACCGGAGTCCAGGGTCACCAGACCGGTCTGGGCGCGCAGCTTCGAGATATCGAAGCCCTTGTCGCCGACGGTGCTGTCGACGACCGGGTAGCTGTATTCGCCGTCCCCGTAACGCAGTACTACAGAGTTGTCGCTCACGTCATCCCTCACCGACGTTGTGCCTCTTCTTCGAGGTGCCCTGACTGCCTATACCTTCCCCCATTTGGACCTTGGATGTGCACTCGGGGTCGGCCATAGGGCCTCATTACGGCACTCAGTGCCGCGTGAGTGTCCCATCCTGCTCCCGTTCGCCCCGATTGCGAAAGAGGAGTGACATCACATCGCCCCGGCAAGCCGGTGAGCCAGCGCCGTACACCGCCGACCGGCGGAAACCGTGCGTACGGCCTGCCCCAGGGCCTTCCGGGAGCCGACCAGCACCACCAAGCGCTTCGCCCGGGTCACGGCGGTATACAGCAAATTGCGTTGCAGCATCATCCAGGCACTTGTGGTGACCGGAATCACCACCGCTGGGTACTCACTACCCTGCGAGCGATGGATCGTCACCGCATAGGCGTGCGCGAGTTCGTCGAGTTCGTCGAAGTCGTAGGGAACCTCCTCGTCCTCGTCGGTGCGGACCGTCAGCCGCTGCTCGTCCGGCTCCAGGGCCGTGACCACGCCGACCGTGCCGTTGAAGACCCCGTTCCGGCCCTTCTCGTAGTTGTTCCTGATCTGGGTGACCTTGTCGCCGACGCGGAAGACCCGGCCGCCGAAGCGGCGCTCGGGCAGGTCGGGGCGGGCCGGGGTGACGGCCTGCTGGAGCAGGCCGTTCAGGACTCCGGCGCCTGCCGGGCCGCGGTGCATCGGGGTCAGCACCTGGACGTCCCGGCGCGGGTCGAGACCGAATTTCGCCGGGATCCGGCGGGCCGCGACATCGACCGCCAGCCGCCCGGCCTCTTCATTGTCCTCCTCCACGAACAGGAAGAAATCCGCGAGCCCGCTCGTCAGCGGCGGTACGCCGGAATTGATCCGGTGGGCGTTGGTGACCACCCCGGACTCCTGGGCCTGCCGGAAGATGCGGGTCAGCCGGACGGCAGGCACGGTCCCGCCCGTCACCCGACCACCGCCCCTGTCCGACGCGCTGCGCGCGGCCCCTCCTCGCTCGGCCAGCAGGTCCCGCAGCACCTCGCCGGCGCCCACGGACGGGAGCTGGTCGACGTCCCCGACCAGCAGCAGATGGGCGCCCGGCGGCACCGCCTTGACGAGCTTGTTGGCCAGCAGCAGGTCCAGCATGGACGCCTCGTCGACGACGACCAGATCGGCGTCCAGCGGCCGGTCGGCGTCGTAGGCGGCGTCCCCGCCGGGCTTGAGCTCCAGGAGGCGGTGGACCGTGGAGGCCTCCGCCCCGGTCAGCTCCGAGAGCCGTTTGGCCGCCCGGCCCGTGGGGGCCGCCAGCACCACCTTGGCCTTCTTGGCGCGGGCCAGCTCGACGACGGAGCGGACCGTGAAGGACTTGCCGCAGCCGGGCCCGCCGGTGAGCACCGCGACCTTCTCCGTCAGCGCCAGCCGCACCGCGTCGCGCTGCTCGGGGGCCAGCTCGGCGCCCGTACGCCGCGCCAGCCAGGTCAACGCCCGGTCCCAGTCGACGTCCCGGAACGCCGGCATCCGGTCCTCGTCGGTGCGCAGCAGCCGGGTCAGCCGCCCGGCGAGCGCGGTCTCGGCACGGTGGAACGGCACCAGAAAGACGGCGGTGATCGGCGTCCCGTCCTCGCCGCCCGGGACCTTCTCCCGGACCACGCCCTCCGGGTCCGCGGCCAGCTCCCCCAGGCAGTCGATGACCAGGCCCGTCTCCACTTGCAGCAACTTCACCGCATCGGCGATCAGTTGCTCTTCGGGCAGGAAGCAGTGGCCCTGGTCGGTGGACTGCGACAGCGCGTACTGAAGGCCCGCCTTGACGCGGTCCGGGCTGTCGTGCGGGATCCCCACGGACTGCGCGATGCGGTCGGCGGTGAGGAAGCCGATGCCCCAGACGTCGGCGGCGAGCCGGTAGGGCTGATTCTTCACCACGGAGATGGAGGCGTCGCCGTACTTCTTGTAGATCCGTACGGCGATGGAGGTGGACACGCCGACGCCCTGGAGGAAGACCATGACCTCCTTGATCGCCTTCTGCTCCTCCCAGGCGTCGGCGATCTTCTTGGTGCGCTTGGGGCCGAGGCCCGGCACCTCGATGAGGCGCTTCGGCTCGTGTTCGATGATGTCGAGGGTGTCCACGCCGAAGTGCTGTGTGATGCGGTCGGCGAAGACCGGGCCGATGCCCTTGACCAGGCCGGAGCCGAGGTAGCGGCGGATGCCCTGGATGGTGGCGGGCAGCACCGTGGTGTAGTTCTCCACCGTGAACTGCTTGCCGTACTGCGGGTGCGAGCCCCAGCGGCCCTCCATCCGCAGGGACTCCCCCACCTGCGCCCCGAGCAGCGCCCCGACGACGGTCAGCAGATCGCCCGAGCCCCGGCCCGTGTCGACCCGCGCGACCGTGTAGCCGCTCTCCTCGTTGGCGTAGGTGATCCGCTCCAGGACCCCTTCCAGCACGGCTAGGTTGACCATGCCCCCGACCGTACCGCCGGGGTCTGACACCGCGCCCGGAGCCGGGGCGCCCACGGCTCCCGCACGACTCCATCGAGGGGCCCGTCCGATGGCCGGGCCCCTCGATTCCCCCTCCGTGCCGGCCCCGGATCCCCCCGGATCCCTCCCCTTGTCGGGACCAGCGACAGCTATGACCACTGGGGGCCGCCAACGGTTGCGCGCATCCACTGAGTTATTTCCCGGTCACCGGATGTACGAATTCCGTTCACCCGGCGACGTGGGTCCGGAAGCGGTCCACGACCTCCGCCAGCACCTCGGCGCCGTCCCGCGCCCACAACGCCGGGTTGAAGATCTCCACCTCGATCGGCCCCCGGTAGCCGGTCGCGTCGACCCGCTCCCGGAACCACCGCAGGTCCACCGCCCCGTCGCCGAGCTGTCCGCGGCCCAGGAGGGCGCCCTCGGGCAGCGGGGTGACCCAGTCGGCGAGTTGGAACGCGGCGATCCGCGAGCCGCCGTCGCCGGCCCGCCCGCCGCGGCCCCCGGCACGGTCGATCTGTGCGCCGACCGTGTCGTCCCACCACAGGTGGTAGGCGTCCACGACCACGCCCACCCGGTCTGCGGGGAACCGCTCGGCGAGGTCCAGGGCCTGCGCGAGCGTGGAGACCACGCAGCGGTCCGCCGCGTACATCGGGTGCAGCGGTTCGATCGCCAGCCGTACGCCCCGGTCCGCGGCGTACGGCGCCAACTCGCCCAGTGCGTCCGCGATCCGCTCCCGGGCGCCGGACAGGTCCCGGCTGCCGGGCGGCAGTCCGCCGGAGACCAGCACCAGGGTGTCCGTCCCCAGGGTGGCCGCCTCGTCGACGGCCGCCCGGTTGTCGTCCAACGCCGCCGCCCGCTCCGTGGGGTCCAGGGCGGTGAAGAACCCGCCCCGGCACAGGCTGGTGACCCGCAGGCCGGCCTCCCGGACGCGTCGTGCGGCGGCGGCCACGCCGTACCGCTGCACCGGCGCACGCCACAGGCCCACGCCCCGCACGCCCGCCCGTGCGCACCCGTCGACCAGTTCCGGCAGCGACCACTGTCTGACGGTCTCCTGATTGAGGCTCAGCCGGGCGAGGGGGTCGTGGCCGGCGTTGCCACCGTTGCCGTCGTTGCTGTCGTTGCTGTCGTTGCTGTCGTTGCCGCCGTTGCTGTCGTTGCTGTCGTTGCTGTCGTTGCTGTCGTTGCCGGCGTTGCCGGCGTCCATGCCGGGCTCGTGGCGCTCGCTCATGTGCGTTCGCTCCCGTACTCCTCCGTCGCTTCCCGCTCCGCCCCGTACACCGTGCGCAGCGCGCGCATCCGGGCGGCGGCCCGCTCCGGGTCGGGGAACAGGCCGAGCGCGTCGGCCAGTTGGTAAGCGCGGTGCAGGTGCGGCAGGGAGCGGGCCGACTGGAGGCCGCCGACCATGGTGAAGTGCCGCTGGTGGCCGGCGAGCCAGGCCAGCAGGACGACACCGGTCTTGTAGTGGCGGGTGGGTGCCTGGAAGAGGTGGCGGGCGAGGGCGACGGTCGGGTCCAGGGCGGCGCGGAAGCCCGGTGTGTCATGGGCGTCGAGGAGCCGGACGGCCTCGGCCGCCAGGGGTGCGAGCGGGTCGAAGACGCCCAGCAGGGCGTCGCTGAAGCCGCGGTCGTCGCCGGCGATCAGCTCGGGGTAGTGGAAGTCGTCGCCCGTGTAGCAGCGCACGCCCGGTGGCAGCCGGCGGCGCAGCCGCACCTCGCGGTCGGCGTCCAGGAGGGAGACCTTGACGCCGTCCACCTTGTCCGGGTGCTCGGCGATGATCTGGAGGAACGTCTCGGTGGCCGCGTCGGGTTCGGTGCTGCCCCAGTAGCCGGTCAGCGCCGGGTCGAACATCGGGCCGAGCCAGTGCAGGATCACCGGGCGGGTGGTCTGGCGCAGGAGGTGGCCGTAGAGCTCCTGGTAGTCGTCCGGTGCGGTGGCGGTCGCGGCGAGTTGGCGGGACGCCATCAGGACCGGCTGGGCCCGTGCGTCCTCGACGAGCCCGAGCTGCTCCTCGTAGGCGGCCCGGACGTCCGCCAGGGAGGCTCCCCGGGGCGGCAGTTGGTCGGTGCCCGCCCCGCAGACGAGCGGGCCGCCGACCGCGCGGGCCTCGGCGGCGGAGCGCCGGATCAGCTCGGCGGCGCCGTCCCAGTCCAGGCCCATACCGCGCTGTGCGGTGTCCATCGCCTCGGCCACGCCCAGGCCGTGCGCCCACAGGTGGTGCCGGAAGGCGAGGGTGGCGTCCCAGTCGAGGGCGGCCGGACCGTCCGGGCCGGTGTCGGCTCCGGGATCGGCGACCACATGGGCGGCGGCGAAGACCCTGCGGGAGCGCAGCGGGGGCCGGGCCGGGGCGGGTTTGCCGGTGGGTGCGGAGGGGGTGACCGGGGCGTTCACAGGACCAGCTCCGGCACGTCCAGGCGGCGGCCCTCGGCGGACGACCGGAGCCCCAGCTCGGCCAGTTGGACGCCACGGGCGCCGGCCACCAGGTCCCAGCGCCAGGGCTCGTCGCGGACGACGTGCCGGAGGAACAGCTCCCACTGCGCCTTGAAGCCGTTGTCGAAGTCGGCGTTGTCGGGGACCTCCTGCCACTGGGCGCGGAACGGTTCGGTGGCCGGGACGTCGGGGTTCCAGAGCGGTCTGGGGGTGGCGGAGCGGTGCTGGACGCGGCAGCCGCGCAGTCCGGCGACGGCCGAGCCCTCGGTGCCGTCCACCTGGAACTCCACCAGCTCGTCGCGGTGCACCCGGACCGCCCAGGAGGAGTTGATCTGCGCGACGATGCCGCCGGCCAGTTCGAAGATGCCGTAGGCGGCGTCGTCGGCGGTGGCGTCGTACGGGGACCCCGACTCGTCCCAGCGGCGCGGGAGGTGCGTGGTGAGGTGTGCCTGGACGGTGCGGACCGGCCCGAACAGCTCGTGCAGGACGTACTCCCAGTGCGGGAACATGTCGGCCGCGATGCCGCCGCCGTCCTCGGACCGGTAGTTCCAGGAGGGGCGCTGGGCCGGCTGCCAGTCGCCCTCGAAGACCCAGTAGCCGAACTCGCCCCGTACGGACAGCACGCGGCCGAAGAAGCCGCCCTCGACGAGGCGGCGGAGCTTGCGCAGGCCGGGCAGGAAGAGCTTGTCCTGGACGACGCCGTGTTTGACGCCGGCCTCCTGGGCCAGCCGGGCCAGCTCCCGCGCGCCGGCGAGGCTGCTCGCGGTGGGCTTCTCGACGTAGAGGTGCTTCCCGGCAGCAATCGCTTTCTTCACGGCCTCCTCGCGGGCGGCGGTGATCTGGGCGTCGAAGTAGACGTCGATGCTGTCGTCGGCCAGGACGGCGTCGAGGTCGCAGCTCCACTCCGTCAGGCCGTGGCGTTCGGCCAGCGCCCGCACTCTGTCCGGGCAGCGGCCGACGAGCACCGGTTCCGGCCAGATCGTCGTGCCGTCGTCCAGGGCGAGTCCGCCCTGGTCGCGCAGGGCGAGGAGGGAGCGGACGAGGTGTTGGCGGTGGCCCATGCGTCCGGTCACGCCGTTCATGGCGATGCGTACGGTCGTGCGTGTCACGTTCCGGCCTCTCTCGCGTAGGGCGGGACGGGGTTCGTGCGCGGTCCGTCGTTGACGAGCATGAGTACATTGACGTGCTTCCTGGCCTGAAGTCCAGGAATTCCGGCCTGGGTGGTCTTGCCCTTCCGGGGGCTTCCTGACGGCCGTAACGCCGGCGGACGTGGCGGCGCGGGCCCGGCCCGGGCGCTCGCGGCCGCGCTGGCACGGCTGTCCGGCGCCGTGAGACGGGGACGGCGGCAGGGGAGGGACAGGGGGAAGGGGGAAGGGGGAAGGGACGAGGGCGGACGCGGAACGCGACCGACGTAGGCGGCACGAAGGAGCGCGGCATGGGCAGCTCGGGCACGACCGGCGGTGCGGACGGCGCGCCCCCCGCGATGCGCTTTGCGTTCTCCACCCTCGGGGTGCCGGGGATGCCGGTGGCCGAGGTGGTGAGGCTGGCCGTCGGGGCCGGGTACCAGGGCGTGGAGCTGCGGGCCCATCCGGAGGAGCCGGTGCATCCGCGGCTGGGGGTGCGGGAACGGGCGGCGGTGCGCGGCGAGTTCGCCGAGGCCGGTGTGGCGGTCCTGGCCGTCGCCGGATACGCCCGGGTCGCCGCGGCCCGGGACGCGGCGGGCGAGGCGGAGCTGGCGCAGGAGCTGCGTGAGCTGGTGCTGCTCGCCGCCGATCTGGGCGCGCCGTACGTCCGGGTGTTCCCCGGCGGCGGGGACCGCCCGGCCGCAGCGGAGGCGGATGCCGCCCGGCGGCTGGCCGCGGTGGCGCCGCTGGCGGCCGAACGGGGTGTCCGGGTCCTGTTGGAGACCCATGACTCGCACCGTACGGGCGCGGCCGTCGCCCGGATCCTGGGCCCGGTGGGCCATCGCCGGGTCGGGGCGCTCTGGGACGTGTTGCACTCCTGGCTCGGCGGTGAGGCGCCCGCCGACACCCTTGCCGTGCTCGCCCCGCACCTGGGCTACGTCCAGGTCAAGGACGTGGCCTCGGCCGAGGACACCGCCCCCCTCCCGCTCGGCGCCGGGGTGCTGCCGCTGCCCGCCGTGCTGGCCGCGCTCGCCCGGGCACACGCGGCCCACGGCCCGGTGCCGACGCCGGTGGACGGCGACGGCCGGGGCTCGGGCGGCTGGCTGTGCTGGGAGTACGAGAAGCGCTGGTACCCGGACGCCGCCGCCCTCCCCGCCCTTCTGGCCCCGGCCCGCGAGCACCTCCAGCGCCTCCTCGACGCCGCGGGGTGAGGGGCCGGGCGGGCCCGCTTCCGACGCCCCCTCACACAGCCCCGCCCGCGGCGCAATACGGGGGCGGCACCGGATTCGGAGTCATTGACCGACAATAGTTTTCCGGCTATCCGTGTCTCCTTGGAAGTTTCCTTCAACTGGGTCGAGGAAGCCCTCCGGAAGGAGCGCAGATGCACTCCAGACGTACCGTCCTGACCACCGCCGCCGCCACGGCCGCCGCGGCCGCTGCCGCCGCGGCCGGCTCGGGGGCCGCGCACGCCGCGGTGTCCGCCGTCGGACGCCAGCCCGTCCCCGATTCCGCCGCCCGGGACCGGCTGCGGCGCCTGATCGCCCGTATGAGTCCGGAGGAGAAGGTCGGCCAGCTGTTCGTAATGCGCGTCTACGGGCATTCGGCCACCGACCCGGACCCGGCGGACGTGGCGGCCAATCAGAAGGAGATCGGGGTCTCCAACGCGGCGGAGCTGGTCGCCGCGTACCACGTCGGCGGCATCATCTACTTCGGCTGGGCGCACAACACCCGCGATCCGCATCAGATCGCCGACCTCTCCAACGGCATCCAGCAGGCCGCCGCGGCCCAGCGCGTCCCCGTCCCGGTGCTGATCTCCACAGACCAGGAGCACGGCATAGTGGCCCGGGTGGGCGCGCCGGCGACGCTGTTCCCCGGGGCGATGGCGCTCGGCGCGGGCGGTTCCCGGGACGATGCGCGGACGGCCGGCAGGCTCGCCGGGCAGGAGCTGTTCGCGATGGGCATCCGGCAGGACTACGCGCCGGACGCCGATGTGAACGTCAACCCCGCCAACCCGGTCATCGGCGTGCGGTCCTTCGGCGCGGACCCGCAGGCCGTCGCCCGTATGGTCGGCGGCCAGGTGAAGGGCTATCAGGAGGGCGGGGTCGCCGCCTGCGCCAAGCACTTCCCGGGGCACGGCGACACCGACACCGACAGCCATGTGGGGCTGCCGTACATCCACCACTCCGCCGAGGAGTGGGAGCGGCTGGACGCGCCGCCCTTCAAGGCCGCGATCGCCGCGGGCATCGATTCGATCATGACGGCGCACATCGTCGTCCCGGCGTTCGACCCCAGTGGCGACCCGGCGACCCTCTCCCGGCCGATCCTCACCGGCATCCTGCGCCGGCGGCTCGGCTACGACGGTGTGGTGGTGACGGATTCACTCGGCATGGAGGGCGTACGGGTGAAGTACGGCGACGCCCGGGTGCCGGTGCTGGCCCTCAAGGCCGGTGCGGACCAACTGCTGAACCCGCCGGACCTGGCCCTTGCGCACAGCGCCGTGCTGCGGGCCCTGGAGGAGGGCGAGCTCACGGAGCGTGAGATCGACGTCAAGCTGATGCGGATCCTGCTGCTGAAGGAGCGGCGGGGGCTGTTCACCGATCCGTACACCACCCACGAGGCGGTGGACCGGATCGTCGGGACCGATGAGCATCTGGCCGCCGCGGACCGGATCGCGGACCGTACGACCACGCTGCTGCGCAACGACGGCGGTGTGCTGCCGCTCTCCCGGCGGCGGGAGCGCAGGGTCCTGGTGGTGGGGGCGGACCCGGCCGCCCCGTCGGGCACCGGAGGGCCGCCGACCACGGTGCTGGCGAGGGCCCTGACCGAGCTCGGCTTCACGGCCACCGCGCTGTCGACGGGCATGGCGCCGTCCCAGCAGCGGATCGACCAGGCGGTGGCGGCGCTCCGCGAGCGGGACGCGGTGGTGGTGGCCACGTACAACGTGACGGCGGACTCCGCACAGCGGAAGCTGGTCGGCGCGCTGCTCGGCACCGGTAGGCCGGTGGTGCAGCTGGCGGTCCGCAACCCGTACGACATCGCCCAGTTGGACGGCGTCGAGGCGGCCCTGGCGAGCTACTCCTGGACGGACGTGGAGCTGCGGGCGGCGGCCCGGGTGATCGCCGGCCGGCGGAACCCGGTGGGCCGGCTGCCGGTCGCCATAATGCGCGCCGACACCCCGACCACGGCGCTGTACCGGATCGGCCACGGGCTGTCCTACTGAGGAGCCCCTGCCGCGGCGGGCCGTTCCCCGACAACGGTACGGCGCGCTCCCCGCCCATGGGGGAGCGCGCCGTTCGCGGTCAGCTCGTCACGGCCGCAGCATCGGGATCCGCAGCATCTCCTGCTTGTCGAGCTTCTTGTTGTACGGGGCCAGCGGGGTGGCCTTGGCGCCCTTGGGGGCGGGGACGCCGGCCCAGTCGAGGAGCTCGGCGGTGGCCTTGGTGCGGTCGGCTTCCTTCAGCTTGGCGATGTTCGAGCCGTGGTTGCCACCGGGAACGGTGAAGACGTAGGAGTCCCGGGCGCCCTTGCCGAGCTCGAAGTGTTCCGAACTCCACGGGTCGTACTGGCCGTTGACGAACATCATCCGGTCGGCGTGGTGCCGCACCCAGTGGTCGACGTCGGGCATCGCGCGCCGGTCGAAGCGCATCGGGATGTCCTTGGGGACGAAGCTGCGGGAGTTGTTGATCCCGGGGTACTTCAGCAGGTCGGCGATCTCCGGATAGCCGTAGCCGGGCTCACCGAGCTGCGTGCCGGCCTGGTAGTAGTACGGCGTGAACGACTCCATGCCCTGGTCGGTGTAGCTGCCGAAGCCGCCGACCTTGTCCATCCACGTCCACAGCGCGTCGGTGGAGACCGTCGGCTTGGGGACCTCGTTGCAGGCGGTCTCGGCCGGCTGGTACTGCCAGAAGCCGAAGACCAGGTCGGTGACCATGACCTCGTAGGCCCGGTCGGCGTTGCCGACCTGCTTGAAGGTCTGCTTCTCCTTGACGGCCCAGTCCTGGAAGCGCTTGACCATCTCCCCGCGGCGCACCAGCGCCTCACGTTCGATGGCGGCGAGGGCGGTGCGGCACTGCGCGGTCCCGACGGTCTTGAAGAACCGGTCGTAGGCGGAGTCCTCGTCGTTGTTGACGTCGTTGGGCGCGACGTAGGCGACGGTGCCGTTCATGTCGTGCGGGAAGAAGCGGCGGTAGTAGGTGGCGGTCATACCGCCCTTGCTGCCGCCGGTGGCTATCCAGTTCTTCCCGTAGATGCGGTGCAGCGCCTTGAATATGCGGTGCTGGTCGTCGGCGGCCTGCCGGATGTCCAGCTTCTTCCAGTCCGTGGGCTTGGGGCGCGACGGGGTGAAGTAGCGGTACTCCAGGGAGACTTGGTTACCGTCGATGATCTTGGTGGGCTCGCTGCGGGACGGCGAGGTGTTGACGTTGTAGCCGGAGGTGAAGAACACCGTCGGACGGTCCACCGACTTGTGCAGCACGGTCAGCCGCTGCTGGAAGGTCCCCTTCGCGGGGTGCCGGTGGTCAATCGGCTGGGTGTAGTTCAGGACGAAGTAGCGGTAGCCGTCGATCGGCTTCTCTTCGATGAGGCTCATCCCCGGTATCGCCAGGATCCGGTCCTTGATGTCCTCGTGCTTCGGCTCGGCGGCGGTGGCCGCTCCTGCCGAGACGCTGCCGGCTCCGGCCGTGCCTATGAGCACCGCGAGCGACAGCAGCCATCTGGTGGCCTTGCGCATGCACCCTCCCCTTGGGATAGCAAAGGTCGGGCTGAACCTATCGGCGGGATGCGGGGGCCACCAGTCCTCGGGGGCCGTCCGGCGGATCTTCGCCGGACGGCCCCCGGGTTCGGGCGCCGCGGGTTCGGGCTCCGCGGGCACGGGCTCCGCGGGCTCGGGGACCCGGCGTCAGGCCACCAGCTCTTCCTCGCCGGTGAACGTGCGCCACAGCTGCGCGTAGCGGCCGTTGCGGGCGAGGAGCTGTGCGTGGCTTCCGTCCTCGACGACCCGGCCGTGGTCGAGGACCACGACGCGGTCGGCACGGGCGGCGGTGGTCAGGCGGTGGGCGACGATCAGGGTGGTACGGCGGCCGACCAGGAGGTCGGTGGCCTGGTTGACGACGGCTTCGGTGGCGAGGTCGAGGGCCGCGGTGGCCTCGTCGAGCAGCAGCACGTCCGGGGCGACCAGTTCGGCCCGGGCCAGTGCGAGGAGCTGGCGCTGGCCGGCGGAGAGGTTGCGGCCGCGCTCGGCGACCTCGTGGAGGTAACCGCCGTCGAGTGTGGCGATCATGGCGTGCGCGCCCACCGTGCGGGCGGCCGCCTCCACCTCGGCGTCGGTGGCGTCCGGGCGGCCGTAGGCGATGGCGTCCCGGACCGTGCCGGCGAAGAGGTAGGACTCCTGGGGGACCACCCCGAGGCGGTGGCGGTAGCCGGTCAGGTCCAGCTCGCGCAGGTCGGTGCCGTCGATCCGGACCGCGCCACGGGACGGGTCGTAGAACCGCGCCACCAGCTTGACCAGGGTGGACTTGCCGGCGCCGGTCTCGCCGACGAAGGCGACGGTCTGCCCGGCCGGGACGGTGAGGTCGATGCCGGCCAGGGCCGGTTCGCCGGTCGTGCCGTAGTGGAAGTGGACGTCGTCGAAGGTGATGTCGCCGCGCAACCCGGACACCGCGCGGGGCCGCTCGGCCGTCGGAGTGGTGGTCGGCTCGCGCAACAGCTCCTGGATGCGGCCGAGCGAGACGGATGCCTGCTGGTAGCCGTCGAAGACCTGGGAGAGCTGCTGGACGGGGGCGAAGAACAGGTCGATGTAGAGGAGGTAGGCGACCAGCGCGCCGGCGGTGAGGGTGTGGTTGCCGACCCGTTCGGCGCCGACGATCAGTACCAGGGCCGCCGCCACCGAGGACAGCAGCTGCACGAACGGGAAGTAGACGGATATCAGCAGCTGGCCGCGGACCCGGGCCCGGCGGTAGGCGTCGCTGCGCGCGGCGAACCGCGCGGCGCCGCTCCGCTCGCGCCGGAAGGCCTGGACGATGCGGAGCCCGGCGACGCTCTCCTGGAGGTCGCCGTTGACCACGCTGATCCGCTCGCGGGCCAGCTCGTACGCCTTGACGCTCTGCTTGCGGAAGAAGTACGTGCCGATGATCAGCGGCGGGAGGGTGGCGAAGACGACCAGGGCCAGCTGGACGTCGATGGCGAACAGCGCGACGAGTATGCCGAAGAACGTCAGCACGGAGACCAGGGCGGTGACCAGGCCGGTCTGGAGGAATGTCGACAAAGCGTCTATGTCGGTGGTCATCCTGGTCATGATCTTGCCGGTCAGCTCGCGCTCGTAGTAGTCGAGGCCGAGCCGCTGCAACTGCGCGAAGATCTTGAGGCGGAGGGAGTACAGCACCCGCTCGCCGGTACGGCCGGTCAGGCGGTTGCCGCCGATCTGCACGGCCCACTGGGCGAGGACCACCAGCAGGGCGAGCACGGCGGCCGTCCAGACGCCGGCCAGCACGCCGCGGCGGACGCCCTCGTCGATGCCCTGCCGGATCAGCACCGGCAGCAGCAGCCCGGCGACCGCGTCCACCGCGACCAGCACCAGGGCGAACGCCAGCGGCCGCCCGAAGCCGTGCAGCAGCCGACGCAGGCCGTAGGAGCGCTCGGGGCGCACCGCACGGTCCTCGTCGACCTCGGGGGTGTCCGCGGCCGGCGGCAGGGCCGCGACCTGGGCGAGCAGCTCGGGCGTTGCCGGCATCCCGGCCATCGCGGCGCCGATCCCCGGCCCGGCAGCGGCGGCCGCGCGGGGCGGCAACCCGGCCGCGCCGGCCTCGGCGTCCTGCTCCCGGCGGACCCACAGCTCGGGGGTGATGGCGCGGGGCATCGCGGACCGGCCCGGCGCGCCGTCCGGCTCGGCACCGTCGGGTACGTACTCCAGCAGCCCGGTCGCGGCGTACTCGCCGTACTCGCCGTACTCGCTTTCGCCGTACTCGCCCGCGAGGGCGCCGGCCAGGTCGCCCGCCGGGTCCCGCTCGACGCCGCCCAGCTCCTCGGGGTCGGTCAGCAGCCTGCGGTAGAGCGGACATCGCTCGGCGAGCTCGTCCTGGGTGCCGATGTCGACCAGCCGCCCGCCGTCGAGGACGGCGACCCGGTCGGCGAGCGCCAGGGTGGAGGCGCGGTGCGCGATGAGCAGGGTCGTACGGCCGGCCATCACGCCGCGCAGGGCCTCGTGTATCTCGTGCTCGACCCGGGCGTCGACCGCGGAGGTGGCATCGTCCAGTACCAGCAGCCGGGGGTCGGTGAGGATGGCGCGGGCCAGCGCGATGCGCTGCCGCTGACCGCCGGAGAGGGTCAGGCCCTGCTCGCCGACCGGGGTGTCGTAGCCGTCGGGGAGCTCGGATATGAAGCCGTCGGCCTGGGCGGCGCGGGCCGCGGCGCGCACCTGCTCGTCGGTGGCGTCCGGATGGCCGTAGGCGATGTTGTCGCGTATGGAGTCGGAGAACAGGAAGCTGTTCTCCGGGACCAGCCCGATCGCGGCCCGCAGCGACTCCAGGGTCAGGTCGCGCACGTCGTGGCCGCCGACCAGGACGCGGCCGGCGGAGACGTCGTAGAAGCGGGGCAGCAGCAGGGAGACCGTGGACTTGCCGCTGCCGGACGTGCCGACCACGGCGACCGTCTCACCGGCCTCCATGCGGAGCGAGAAGTCGTCGAGCACGGGGCGGGCGGGGCGGCCGACGACGGACCGGGGCGCGCCGTCCCCTCCTGTGCCGTCGGTGCCGCCTGTGCGATCTGTGCGGTCCGTACCGTCCGTGCCGTCCGGATCAGGCGTGCCGGGCGTGTGGTGCGCCGCCGCGTACCCGAACGTCACCCGGTCGAATTCGACGGTGGCCGGGGTGTCGGCGGGCAGCTCGTGCGCGTCCGGCCGCTCCTCGATCGACGGCTTGGTGTCGATCAGCTCGTAGACCCGCTCCACGCCGGCCCGCGCCTGCTGCCCGACGGTCAGCACCATCGCCAGCATCCGGACCGGTCCGACCAGCTGCGCCAGGTACGTGGAGAACGCGACGAAGGTGCCGAGGGTGATCTCTCCCCGGGTCGCCATCCAGCCGCCGAGGGCGAGCATCGCGACCTGGCCGAGCGACGGGACGGCCTGGAGCGCGGGGGTGTAGCGGGCGTTGAGCCGGACCGTGCGCAGCCGCCCGGCGAACAGCCGGCGGCCGACCTCGCGCAGCTTGCCGGTCTCCTGCTCCTCCTGCCCGAAGCCCTTGACGACCCGGACGCCGGAGACCGCGCCGTCCACGACCCCGGCGACCGCGGCCGCCTGGCCCTGGGCGTACCAGGTGGCGGGGAAGAGCCGCGCACGGCTGCGCTTGGCGATGAACCACAGGGCGGGGGCGACGGCCAGCGCGATGACGGTGAGCAGCGGTGACAGCACCGCCATCACGACCAGCGAGATCACAAAGAGCAGCAGGCTCCCGATCATCATCGGAAGCATGAAGAGCAGGCCCTGTATCAACTGAAGATCGCTGGTGGCGCGGCCGACGACCTGGCCGGTGCTCAGCTCGTCCTGTCGCCGGCCGTCGAGCCGGGCGATCGCGCCGAACATCCGGGTCCGCAGGTCGTGCTGGAGGTCCAGGGCGAGCCGGCCGCCGTAGAAGCGGCGGAGGTAGGTCAGGACGTACACCACCACCGCGGCGACGACCAGCAGGGCGGCCCACGGGCCCAGGGACCGCTCGTGCCGGACGATGACGTCGTCGATGATCAGCTTCGGGACCAGCGGGACCAGGGCCATCACGGCCATCCCCGCCATCGAGGAGCCGAGCGCCAGCACCACGTCCTTCTTGTACCGCCAGCAGTCGCGGCTCAGTCGCCGCGCCCAGCCCTCTCGTGCCGTACCTGCCGTCTCGGCCACCCCACGCCTCCCGCGCATCGACGCCTACCGACAGAAACCAACGCCGCGAGGGGCGGATTTCATCCCGCTGAAACAATCCAGCGGTCCGGTCGGCCGGTGGGCGCCCCGGTGGGCGCCCTCTGGGTGCCCCCGTGAGCGCCCCTGCGCGCCCGTCAGCGCCCCGTGAGTGTCACTCCACGCGCTGCACGGTCAGCTCCGTGATGCCCGGATGCGGCGCGGGCTTCCGGCCGGTCGGCGTGCCCTTCCCGCCCGTCTGCGGGGTCTGGTCGCCCTCCACCACGACCCGTACGTACCGGGCGGGCGTCCGTCCCGCGTAGCCGGTGCCCGTCCAGTGCCGGCCGTCCTCGGAGACCTGGACGAGGTAGGCCTTGGGGCGGGTGGCGGTCCAGTGCGGGGTGATCTGCCCGACCAGGGTGGTCCGGCCGAGGTCGACGGTGAGGGTGCCGGTGGCGGAGTCGGGCACCCAGGCGGTGGTGGCGTTGCCGTCCACCGCGGCCGCCGCGTACATGCCGGGCTCCTCCGAGGTCGCCGTGGCCGTGGTGCACCGGGCGGCGTTCGATGTCGCCGCCAGGTCGGGACGGCGGGTCTTGAGGACGGCCGGCACGCCCTGGCTGACGACCTGCTCGCCCTCGGGGGACTCGATCCGCATCGGCGCCCCGGAGGTCAGCCGCACCGTGGTCTGGTGCGCGCCGATCGCGACGTCGTACGTCCGGCCCTGCCAGTGCAGTCCGCGCAGCGTGACGCCGTCGGCCAGCTGCGGCGGCAGCATCGGGTCGAGGTGCACCCGGTCCTCGCGCAGCCGCAGCCCGGTCAGGCCGTGGGTGAAGGTCTGGAGGAATCCGCCCTTGCCGGTGAGGAAGTCCTGGGCGGGGTGGCCGGCGTGCGGGTCCTCGGCGCCCGCCTTCGTGCCGCGCGCCTCGGAGAACTGCGCGAACGGCCCGCGGACGAACGGCTTGATGGACCGCAGGAGGTAGGTGTACGTGGCACAGCCGGGCTCGCCGATGCCGGCCGCGTCCACGGCGTGCACCGAGTCCGTCATGGCCGGACCGTCCGGGTCGGTGTGCCCGGCGTAGAAGTCCAGCGTCCGGGACGCCTGGGCCTGCGACATCGGCCACTCCAGCGGGTACATCAGCAGCACGGTGTCGGCCTGCTTGATGCTGGTGCCCCGGTAGCCGGCGTACTGCTCGAAGACCTTGTTCCTGGCGTCGTAGGGGATCCGCAGCCGGTCGGCGACGGTGGTCCAGGAAGCGGGGGCCGGCTCGCCCAGCAGGCGGGCGACGCGGACGGCGTGCCGGAGAGCGGTGGCGGCGCCGGCGTTGGTGAAGACGCCGTCGGTGACGCCGTTGCTGTACTCGTCCGGTCCGGCGACGTTCTTGATCGAGTAGCTGCCGTCGGCGTTGCGGGTGGCCCGGGAGGCCCAGAATTCGGCGATGCCCTTGAGGACCGGCCAGCCGCGGGACCTCAGCCAGGCGGTGTCCTTGGTGGCGAGGTAGTACTGCCAGGTGGCGAGGGAGATGTCGCCCATGAGGTGGTTCTGGGTCTTGCAGTGCGGCGGGTCCCAGCTGTGGCACTCGCTCCACAGATCGCCCTTGCTGCCGCTGGTCCAGGCGTAGAAGAGCCCGTCGTGGCCGAGCTTCCGGGCGTTGGCGCGGGCCCCGGCCCGGGTCCTGTACCGGTAGTCGACGATCGACCGGGCGAGGTCCGGGTGGCCGGCCAGCAGGCCCGGGTACATCCAGGTCTCGGCGTCCCAGAAGATCTCACCGGCGTAGTTGTCGCTGGTCAGGCCGGTGGGGCCGATGCTGTTGTCGCTGCCGGCGCGGGTGGCGGACAGCAGCCCGTACTGCGCCGAGCGGACCCAGGTCTGGAGTTCGCGCTGCCCCTTGACCTCGATGTCGCTGCGCCACAGCCGCTGCCAGGCGGCGGTGTGCCGGGCGAACAGGTCCGCCCAACCGCGGTCCGCGGCGCGGCGCGAGGCGGCGTCGGCGGCGGCGCGCGGCGCGCGGGAGGTGAGCGCGGTGTCCACCCCGACGTACTTGGTCAGCTCGTACGAGCGGCCGCTGCGCACCGGGAAGGTCACCTGCCGGCGGTTGCTCAGTGTGCCGGTCGACGCGGACTGCCGGGGCGCTCCCGCGCGCACCCCGGGCCCGGTGCGCAGGGTGGAGGCCACCGCGCCCTCGGTATGCGTGCCGTCCGTCCGGAAGGCGACGTCCATCGTGCGGTCGCCGGCGCCGCGGCCGGCGGCGGCGCCGGGGGACGGCTGGAGCCGGCGGGCGCCGCGCCCGTCGAGGGCGTCGGTGACGGTGGCCGGGCCGCTCCAGTGGGGCGTCATCCGCAGCCGTACCGCACCGGTGTGCGCGTCGGTGCGGTCGGCGAGCACGTCGTAGACCAGGTCGGTGGTGCGGCCGTCGGCGGCCGTCCAGGTCAGCGAGGTGCGGACGTAGCCGCAGCGCAGGGAGAGGGTCTGGCGGTAGTGGGAGATCCGGCCGGGCGCGGTGGCGGAGGAGAAGGTGTCGGGGTGGGCGCCGCCTGCGGTGACGTCGAGCGTGGTCCATGTGGGGATCGCGGCGATCGCCTGCCGGCCCTCGACGTTCCTCGGCCCCTTGGCGTAGAGCCCGGAGACGAACGCGCCGTCGTAGGCGGGGGTCTTCAGCGGCCAGCCGGTGACGCCGCCGGGGGCCGCGTAACCGGTGCCGTTGGGCGGGACGCGCTGGCCGAGATAGCCGTTGCCGACGAAGGCGTGGTAGCTGTCCTTGGGGTCGATCCCGGTGGCGGTCGCACTCCAGCCGTCGCCCGCCTCGCAGGGGTCGCCCGGCGAGGCGGGCGCGGGAGGCGCGGGCCGCGGGGCGGAGGCGGACGCGGATATGGGTGCGAGGGCGGCGACCAGCACCCCCGCGACGAGCAGCGGGCCGACCCTCTTGCGTGCCGAATGATCCATGGTTCTCCGTCATACGTGAGCGGTCCGTGCCGCGTTTCCGCGCCACGGACTCCACCGTGAACATCATCAGGCCCCCGCCGTGACGGCACCTTAGGACGGCTCCGCCATCCGGGTCACGGACCGGGCGTCGACTTCCGGCCAGCCTTCGCCATATCGCGCCGATTGGGCACCCGATTGGTCAAAAGGGCCACTCGTACGGCACACTTTTAGACTGACCAGTCAGATCAAAAGGGAGGTCGTGTGAACACCACCCGCCAGGGGGCGGCGGTCAGCGCCAGGGGAATCGGGGTTCAGGGCCCACGGGGATGGGCCT
Source organism: Streptomyces sp. NPDC048506 (assembly GCF_040651315.1). NCBI lineage: Bacteria > Bacillati > Actinomycetota > Actinomycetes > Kitasatosporales > Streptomycetaceae > Streptomyces > Streptomyces sp. NPDC048506. Next base: position 130,064 of record NZ_JBEZIX010000020.1, on the reverse strand, counting down.
TCCGGGGCATCGACATCGCCGCGGACCCGGGCTCGTTGATCGCCGTCCAGGGCCCCTCGGGCTCCGGGCGCACCTGCCTGCTGCTCGCCCTCACCGGCCGGATGCGGATCACCGAGGGCCAGGCGACGGTCGCCGGATTCCCGCTGCCCAAGCGGATGGGTACCGTGCGCGGCCGGACCGCCATCGCCCACGTACCGGGCATCGCCGACCTCGAACCGGCCCTCACGGTCGGCGAACACCTCAAGGAACAGGCCCTGTTGGGCCGGCGCGTCCAGGGCTCGCTCCCGTGGGGCAAGCGCCACAAGGACGCCACCCGGGCCCGGATGGACGCCGCCCTCGCGGCCGCCCGCCTCGATCCCGGCACCCTCGCCAAGGGCCTCGGCACCCACGTCCGCGACCTGGAGCGGCTGGAGGCGCTGCGGCTGTCGATCGCCCTCGCGGTGATGCACCACCCGCAGCTGCTCGCCGTCGACGACGTCGACCTCAAGCTGTCCGCGGACGAACGCGCCCAGGCCTGGCAGCTGTTGCGCGACCTCGCACACGACGGCACCACCGTCGTGGCGGCCGGCAGCGACGCCCCCGCGGACGCCCTGATCGTCCGCACCACCCCCCACACCACCGCGCAGACCGAGGAGGAACCGGCGCATGCGTTCGCCGCGACTGGCCGCGCTTGAGCTCAGGCGGTTCGGCCGGGGCAAGCTGCCCCGGCTCGGGCTCGTCGCCCTGATGCTCATCCCCCTGCTGTACGGAGCCCTCTACCTCTGCTCCTTCTGGGACCCCTACTCCCGCCTGGACAAGATCCCGGTGGCCCTGGTCAACGACGACCGGGGTACCACCGTCGGCGGCAAGAAGATCACCGCCGGCGACGACCTGGCGGCGAACGTCAAGGACAGCAAGACCTTCGACTGGGAGGAGGTCAGCGCCGCGGACGCCGCCAAGGGCGTCGAGGACGGCACGTACTACCTGTCGCTGACGGTCCCGAAGAACTTCAGTGAGCGGATCGCCTCCAGCTCCGGGGACGACCCGAAGACCGGCGCGCTCCAGGTCCGCACGAACGACGCCAACAACTACGTCGTCGGCTCGATCTCCAAGACCGTCTTCTCCGAGATCCGCGCCAAGACCTCGGCGACCTCGTCCCGGGCCATGCTGGACAAGATCTTCGTGTCCTTCTCCGACCTGCACGACCAGACCGCCAAGGCGGCGGACGGGGCCGGCAAGGTCGACGACGGGGTCGGCACGGCCAAGGACAAGACCGGCGAACTGGCGGACGGGCTGGGCAAGCTGGACCAGGGCTCCGGCAAGGTCAGCAAGGGCGCGGGGGACGTCAGCAAGGGCACCGGCGAGGTCAGCAAGGGTGCGACGGTGGCCGCCTCGAAGGCCCGGGAGCTCAGCCAGGGTGCGAGCAAGGTCGCGGACGGCACCCAGCAGCTCGCCGACAAGGTCCAGGGCATCGCGAAGAAGGACCTGCCCTACCTCCGTGAGCACGGCAAGGACATCGGGGAGAAGGCGCGGATCGTCGCCGACCTCACCCAGGCGCTCGACGACGACCTCGACAAGCTGCCCGGCAACTCCGCCAGGGCCGCCCAACAGGCCCGCCAGAACGCCGACAACGCCGCCGAGCTGTACCGCGAGCGGTGCGGCGGGCTGGTCTCCACCGACACCGACTGCGCCAAGTTGAAGGCGATCGCGGACGGCAGCGCCCTCGCCGCCGACGCCGCGGAGAAGGTCAACGACACCATCGCGCACACGGACTTCGGGCAGCTGCGCGCCAAGCTGCGCGAGCTGCACCAGGGCGCCGTCCTGGTCGCCGACAACGCGCCGGGCATCGCCGACCGTGCGGACACCGCGATCGGCCAGATCAACCAGCTCAACGCCGGCGCCCACCAGCTCTCCCAGGGCGCGGGCCAGTTCGCCGACGGCCTGGGATCGCTGGCCGCCGGTGCCGGCAAGGTCGCCGACGGCGCGGGGAAGGTCGCCGACGGCGCCGATCAGGTCCACAACGGCCTCGGCGACGCCAAGGACGGTGCCGAGAAGCTCACCGGTGGCCTGTTCAAGCTCAAGGACGGCACCAACCAGCTGGCCGACGGGCTGCACAGCGGCGTCGCCAAGATCCCGGACTACGACAAGAAGGACCGCGACGCCCGCACCGAGGTGATGGCCGACCCGGTCGCCCTGGCCGCCAAGTCGCTGCACAAGGCGCCCAACTACGGCACCGGCCTGGCGCCGTACTTCATCCCGCTCTCCCTCTGGGTCGGCGCGATGGTCGCGTTCATGCTGCTCCAGCCGCTGGGCAAGCGCGCACTGGCCGCGGGCGCCCCGGGCTGGCGGATCGCCCTCGGCTCCTGGCTGCCGGCCTTCGCCATCGGCGTCGTCCAGGTGCTGGCTCTGATCGCCGTGCTCCACTGGGGCCTCGGCCTGGAGATGGCCCGCTCGGCCGCCACCATCGGCTTCCTGCTGCTGGCCACGGCCACCTTCACCGCCATCATCCAGCTGCTGAGCGCCTTCTTCGGCCCGGCCGGCCGGGTGCTCACCCTGGTCGTGCTGATGCTCCAGCTGACGTCGGCGGGCGGCACCTACCCGGTGCAGACCAGCCCCGGGTTCTTCGCCGCCATCCACCCCTTCCTGCCGATGAGTTACGTCGTCGACGGGCTGCGCCGCCTGATCACCGGTGGCGACCTCACCGTCGTCTGGCAGGGCTGTGCGGTCCTTGCGGCCTTCACCCTCGGCGCGCTGGCCCTCACCGCCCTCGCGGCGCGCAGCCGGCAGGTCGTCCGGATGAAGGACCTGCACCCGGAGCTCAGCCTGTGAACGGCTCCACGGGCCTTCGGGGCGGTGCCGTTCGCGGCACCGCCCCGGGGGCCACCCCCGGCCGCCGCTCGACCACCCGGCGCCGGCTCTTCGACGCCGCCGTCACCCTCATCGCCGAACAGGGCTTCTCCGCCACCACCGTCGACGAGATCGCCGACCGCGCCGGCGTCGCCAAGGGCACCGTCTACTACAACTTCAGCAGCAAGAACGTCCTCTACGAGGAGCTGCTGCGGGACGGCCTCGACCTGCTCGCCGACTCGCTGCGCCGGGCCGCCGACACCACCGTGGCACGCGGCGGCACCCGGGTCGACGCGCTGGACGCCATGATCCGCGCCGGCCTGGACTTCATCGCCTGCTCCCCCGCCCTGACCCAGCTCTACGTCGCCGAGCTGTGGCGCACCAACCGCACCTGGCGCGCCACCTTGCAGTCCGTACGCGGCCGGGCCCTGGCCGTCGTCGAGTCGGTCCTGGAGGACGCCGTGCGGACCGGCGAACTCTCACGAGAAATCGACGTCCCGCTCACCGCCTCCGCCCTCCTCGGCATGGTCCTGGTGGCCGCCCTGGACTGGCAGTCCTTCCAGCCGGACCGGTCGGTGGACGAGGTGCACGCGGCGCTGTCCCGGCTGCTACAGGGGCGGGTGGGGTCGGCGGCAACAAGCAGCTAAGGAGCCTCGCCCGCTCCGCCGCCCCCTCCCGCACGGGCCGACTCGGCAGCCGTGTCCAGGAGTTCCTGCGGCACTCCGGCGACCAGCGCGCAGAGGTCCGTGACGGCCTCGGCCAGCGTCTCCGGACTCTGGTGGCCCTTCGACCAGGCAACGGCGGTCCGGCCGTCCAACCGCCAGTGCCGACCGGACAGTTGGGGCAGGCCGAGCACCTCCGGCGTCACCAGGGCAGCGACGGTCGGCGCATCGGCCGCCACCACCGTCGTACCGGCGAACCGCGGTCCGGCGGCGGCCCCGGCGTCGCCCTCGAAGAGCTGGAACCCTGCGGACGAGGAGAAGTCCCGCACCCGGGGCGGCCAGAGCGGGTTGTCCGGATAGACGCCGAGGAGGGGGAGCGGGTACGGGAACGTCAGGGTGACACCGGCCGACTTGACCTCGCCGCCCGCATCGGCGCCCCTGCCCTTCTGAGTGAGCTGCCAGAGCAGCACCTCCACCGGCTGCCGGCCGCCCCGGGCGTCGGGGACCTCGCCGACCGCGGCGTGGTCGAAGGCGTACCCGCCGAGGCTGAACGGCTGCACACCGCGGAAACGCATCTTCGCCTCCGCCCGGTCGTTCCACTTGGACAGCGCCCGCCACCCCGGGCGGACGCTCTCCCACTTCTCGGACCACGCCCGGTACGTCATCGCAGGTGGCGGAGGCGCTCCGTCCGTCCGCCGCCTTCGGCCCGTGCCGCCCTTGCGCATCACTCCTCCGGAAGGTGCACGGCGCCGTCCTCGTCGGTCATCGCCTTCCCCGCCTTCGGCAGGCCGGAACCGTTGTTGATCGTGGTCTCCACGGCACCCCCCTCCGCGTAGGTGATGCCGTTGGCGCCGATCTCATAGCCGGTGTGGATCTGCCCCTGCACGCCATCGGTCCCGTGGTTCCCCGGGAAGTTGTTGGCCCGGTGGGCACCCAGGCCGCCGGTGATGAAGCTGGTGGCGGCGTCGGCTCCGACGGTCGTGGCGTTCGGGTCGAACTGCTCGGCCACCGCGGTGCCGGCCGCGCTGCCCACCGCGCCGGAGGCGATCTTCTGGGCGGCCGCGGCGCCTCCGGTCAGCCCGTCGCCGTTCAGGAGCTTGCCCGCCATGCCGGGTGCCGCATGCCTGCCCATCGGGGCGAACGCCTTGCCCAGCGCGCCGGGGCCGGCGGCAACGGTGCCCGCGACCGCCGCGTTCTGCAGGTCCTGCCAGCCGAGGCCGAAGCCCTGGCTGGGGTCGCCGGTGGCCAGCTTGGTGCCGACCGTGCCCGCGTAGTTCATGGCGGTGTTCTTGAGCGCGTCGCCGAGCAGCTTGGACAGGCCCTTGACGATACGGATCAGGGTCTTGGAGTCGCCGACCAGCTTGAGCACGGCCTCCTCGGCCCGGGTCGCCAGGCCCGCGAACTTCTCCACCAGGCTGATGATCTTCATCGCCCGGGCGCCGGAGGCCGCGGCGGCCACCGCGTCCGAGATGCCGGCCGTGACCACCGTCAGCAGCGCCCCGGCCAGCTCCATCTCGGCGATCTCCAGGGCGATTTCGACGATCTCCTTGAGGATGGCCTCGGCCTCGTCCGCGTAGGCCGCCAGCTCCTTCCGCACCTCCTCGAAGTTCTTCGAGGTGTCCTGGAGCGCCTTGTACTGCTGCTGCCAGTGCTTCTTGAAGGACTCGGCCGCCTGCCCCTTCCAGGTGCCGCCGACGACGGAGTCGACCTTGCCGTTGAGGTGTTCGGCGGTCTGGTGGAGGTCCTGACCGAAGCTGCGCCAGCCCGCGGCGAGGTCGCGCAGGGTCTCCGGGTCGCCGCCGGGCCAGGGGATGCCGATCGTCTCCAGGACCGGCGTGATCTTGTCGACCAGGAAGCTGTTGAGGCTCACGACCGACCCCCCATGGACGAGACGGTGACCGCTTCGACGGCGTCGTAGTTGGCGGCGGAGTGCTCCAGACCGAAGCCGGAGTGCCGTAAGAGGGCGGCGAGTTCGGCGAGGCCCTCTTCGGTGTGGACGAGCATCTCCGCGTACTGGCTGGTGACTCCCGTGCAGGCGCCCAGCAGTCCGAAGGCGGTGCCGATCTGCCCGGCCTGGGCGGCGAACCCCTGGAGCCGGTTGTCGATCTCGTCCGCCGCGGTGCTGAACTCCGCGGCCAACTCCCTTATGCCCTCTGGGTGTGCCTCGAAGTGCTCGGATGACATGTGTGCCGTTCCCCCGTCGCGTCCGGTCCCGGACCCGGCTCGTCACCTGGTCCGTGCTGTTGGCCGAAATCGGACGCTACGGGGCACGGCGGGGCGTGGAGCCCGGTGCGCGAGCATTTTGGCGCCGGACTGACGCGATCTTGACGGGGGCCTGACGGGGGGCTTGATGGGGGCCTGACGTCATGTACTCGCGCAGTCTCCCGCCGCCATCCGTCCCGAAAGCCTCCATCAGTTGACGGATGTATCACCGCGTGGCCGCCCGTACGTTGACACCGCCGCAGCGGACCACGGCCGGGGGCCGGATGCTTCCTCCCCCTTTCGGAGAGGTTGCTGCCTTGCTGCGGCGTAAGGGGCCGGTCATAGAACCCGCCCCGCAGGCAAGAACTGCCGAAGGAGAACAGACCAATCATGATCACCGAGTCGACCCCTCACGGGCCGGTGCGGCGCACGATGGCCGCATTCGCCGCGGTCGCCTTCGCCACGCTCGCCACGTCGGTGTCTCCGCTGACGACCGGAACGGCCCATGCGGACTCCTCCGCCTTGGCGGGCCTGTCCCTGTCACCGCGCTTGCCCCAGGCAGACGGCCTCGCGCCGTCCCTGGACCTGGCGAAGGACTCGCCCGACTACGGGACCGAGATCGTCGTCAACAAGACGCCGATGGCGAACTGGAGCATCTTGCCCAACGGTGACGGGAGTTTCCTGATCCGCAACGACAAGACGCAGAAGTGCCTCGACTTCAACACCGACAACAACCATCTCGTCGAGCCGGTGTACTGCGACCCGACCAACACCAAGCAGAACTGGTATCTGCAGCCCTCGGACGGAGGTGGCGGCTACTACCTGATCCGGAACGTCAACACCGACAAGTGCATGGACGTGTTCGGGGGAAGCGGTAACGACGGCACGACGGTCGGCATCGACGGTTGCCACGGGCGCAGCAACCAGGAGTGGATCATCGGTCCGACGCCCAGCCCGGGGTCCACGGGCCCCACCCTGTCGGATCTGGCCACCGCGTACGCCCTCAAGCAGTGCAGCAACAGTTCCAGCATCATCAAGTCCTGTGACTACACGGTCACCGGCGACAGCGTGGCGTCCGTGGGGAACCTCAAGCGGGTCAGCTCCAACGTGTGGAACAACAGCACCGATCCGGCGGACCGGACCATCACCTGGACGCAGACCTCGTCCGAGTCCAACACGGTGGGCAGCTCCATCACCGTCACCAGCGAGGTCGGGGTCAACATCGAAGTCGTCTCGGTCAAGGTCAGCAGCGCGATCAGCGCACGCTACGAGCACTCCTGGACCCAGACCAACACCGTGAGCGACGCCAACAAGATATCCGTGAAGCCGAACAACTACAGCTGGGCGATGCGAGGCCAGCTGATGAAGACGGTGACGGGCAAGTGGACGTTCACCAACGACCTCGGTGACAAGTGGTCCGGTGACGGCACCGCCACGCTCCCCGCCGTCGACGGCACCGACGACCTCAGCAGCAACCTGGTGCTGTGCACGAGCGACAGCACCGCCAAGGAGTGCGTCGACAACCGGTGACCGGTGCACCGCCCGCCACCTCGTGATCCGACGGCACGCCGTCGGACGGTTCCCCGGCCTCGGCGAACGGAGCCGGGGAACAACGCGTCGGCCCGCCGCACCCTTCCCCTGCGCCGGGCACCGCAGGGTCAGTCCTCGGAAGGCGGCCGTCCGGACCTCTGCCGACGGGTCACCTCCGCGGCGATCTCCACCCGCGAGGTCATCGCCAGCTTTCTGAGGATGCTGGAGACGTGGGTGCTGACGGTGCTCCGGGCGATGGACAGCCGAGCCGCGATCTCGGGGTTCGAGCACCCTTCGGCCACGTGCTCCGCGACCAGGCGTTCCGTATGCGTGAGTGCTTGCCAGCCGTCGCGTACGCCGGTTCGGGACCGGTGTGAGCCGCGGCGGACGGCGACCGCCCGCAGCCGGGACGTCGCCTGTGCCACGTCCCGGACCGCGCCGAGCCGGGTGAACGTCTCCAGCGCTTGGTCGAGCAGGAGACGGGCGTCGTCCAGACGGCCGCGGCGGGCCAGCGCTTCGGCCGCATCGGTACAGGCGTGTGCCGCGTTGAGCGGCCGCGGTGCGTTGCGATAGCAGCGGACCGCCTCCATGAGCAGATCGGGATCCCCGCTCAGCAGCCCCTCGCAGCGGTAGGCGTCGCCGAGGTGGTAGAGGCCGCCGCTGTCCTCGGCTCGTCGCTGCGCGGCGGCGGCGTAGCGCCGTGCGCTGTCGTGATCCCCCTGGGCCAGGGCGAGTCGGACCAGATCGGGTGTCAGGAAGCCCAGGATCAGCTGGCCCGGTAGATGGCCGACGCCCTCGTCGAACGCCTCGGCAAGCCGGGAGTACGCGCGCCGGTCATCGCCCCGCGCCTCGTCCAGCAGGGCGCCCGCGCACATCGGCAGGTACTCGTAGAAGGCGGCGACCGTCGCGTTGTCGAGCTCGGGCAGCACGGCGGTCAGGTGTGTTTCGGCAAGGGGGCGCCGGCCTCTGTGTACGGCGATCACCGCCGCCATCGCCCGTAGCGCCCGGCTCATCGCGGCCTGGTCTCCACAGTCGAGACCTGCTTCGACCTCCGCCAGCGCGTCGTCCCAGCGCCCTGTATGGAAGGCCAGGAGCGCGCAGGACAGGTGGTACCAGGGCAGGAACACCCCGCCGATGCGCTCCGCCGGTCTTCGTACGGCGGCGAGGGTCCGCTGGGCGTCGGGCCCGAGGTCGAGATCGATGTAGCAGTTGACCAGGGAGAGTTGCAGCCCCAGCCACTGAGCGGGGTGCATCGTGTCGGGGGTGAGGCGGGAGGCCTGCCGCGCCAGTCCGACCGCTTCGGCGTCCGGCGTTTCGAGGAAGCGCTTGGCAGCCAGGACATGCAGGCTGCTGGCCAGAGCCGAACTGTCACCGGCCTCGTCGGCGGCGCACCGGGCACGTGAGGCGACCGCGCCGGCTTCGGTGAGATCGCCCAGCGCGAAGAGGCACACCGCGCTGAACGCCTGGAGCCGGACCCGCTCGATCGCCACCACACCGGGGCTCCGGCATCCGGCCCGCGCCTCCGCCAGCGCCAGGTCGGGGCGGCCGCGGGCGAACGTGGCCTGGATGACGATCCAGCGCAGCACGGATTCCAGCCCGGACTCGGGTGCCTTGGCCAGGGCGGAGCGGGCACTCTCCTCTGCCTCCGGGAGGTGGCCGCAGGAGAGCTGCGCGACGGCGTGGTGGAGACGGAGGTTGCCGTACCCGGTGTCCGCGGGGTCGCCGATTTCCAGCGCCGTGGTGAGGAGCCGCAGAGCCATGGCCGGGGCTCGCGTGGTGAGCCGGGCCGCGGACCTTTCCAGCCATGTGATCAGGAATCCCGGACTCGGCACCCCATGGAGCAGGTGCTCGGCAACGCGTTCAGGAGCCGCGCCGGCCTCGGCGAGACGCTGCGCCGCTCTCATGTGCAGCATGGCCCGGACCGACCCCGGCACGGCGTCGTACAGCGCGTCCCGGATGAGCTCATGACGGAAGCGCAGGCACTGTCCGGTGTCCTTCAGGATCCCTGACTCCTCGGCCTCCGCCATGGCGGTCAGCAGGTCGCGTATCGGGATGTCCATGACCTCTGCGAGTTCGACGGTGGTGCAGCCGGCGCCCAGTACAGAGACGGTGCGCAGCATATGCAGCACGTCCTCACGCAGGTAACGAAGCCGGTGCGTCACCAATGCGGTCAGTGGCGGCAGCACACAGCCGGCGGAGATCTCCGCCGTGGCCCCGCCGGTCTCGATGGCGTGCTCGCGCTGGAGCGCGGCGATCAACTCCGTGATGTACAGCGGGTTTCCGGCGGCTCCCTCGGACATCCGCCGCAGTCGCGGGCCGGCCTCCCGGCCGCACAGATCTGCCAGCAGGGCCGAAACGGCCCGGGTATCCAGTGGTGCCAGTTCCAGCAGGGTGCGGTTGCCGGCGACCGGGCTCCGCGACAGGTGGGCGAGGTCCCCCGCTCCGGACACGGGCCGGTGGGCGCCGACGACCAGAAGCGGCAACTGATGCACCGAACGCACCAGCTTGTGCAGCACGGTCAGGCTCGCCGGATCGGCCCACTGCAGATCGTCGAGGAACAGGGCCAGCGGCCCCTTCGCGCACAGGTCCTCGACCAGCCCGACCATCGCCTCGATCGTCGCGGCGTCCGCCCCCGCCACATCGCTCCTGACGCCCGGCACACCGTAGCGAGCATCGCCGCGCAGGACCTCGGCGGCCTGCGCTCGCCGGTCGTCCGAGGGGGACTCCTCCAGCTTCAAGCAGCTTGAGATCACGGCGAACGGGCATGGCTGGGCGAGATTCGGGGCGCTCGCGGAGAGCACCTGTATGCCCCTGCGCCGTGCGTCCGCCGCGGCCTCCTCAAGCAGCGCGGTCTTCCCAAGACCGGCCTCCCCCACCACGAAGCCGGCCTGCCCCACGCCCGCGAGTGTGGACTCCGCCAACCGGGACAGCTCCGCCAGCTCGGCCGCACGCCCCAGAAGGCGACCTTCGAATGAAGCCATTTGCTCCGCCGCACGCCATGCAATGTCAGGGATTTCATAGCACACGTCTTGGATATTCCTAGTAGACGTCCGCCACCCGGACAACATCGCCCCGGCTGGCCGATGCATGCGATCTCCGACCTTCCCGGTCGCCCCGGCACCAACCGATGATCACGCACCTTGCGGAGGTGACCGGGGGCGCACCGGGCACGCCGTTCACAGCCGTGGAGAGCGCCCGCACTCGACAGCCCTCACCTCTCACCTCTCGCCTCTCACCACCACCGCCGCCGCGCACCGGTGACACCCTTGTGACAGTCAACTCCTTGAGGACACAAGGGGATCGGCGACTAGACTTTGCCTCACGTTGTGCTTCGTTTGACCATGAGCGAGTGAACGGGGGCTGCTGTGGCCGGAGAGGGACTACAGGCCGACATTCCGTCACTGAAGTCCGGGGGCAGGGACTTCACCAACGTCGGGGAGCGCTACCAGTCCGCCGTGGACAAGCTCAAGAACACGCTCACCGGGCTGGAGGGCCAGGACACCCCGCCCTGGGGCGATGACGACATCGGCGAGAAGTTCGGCGTCGTCTACGAGGGCCTGCGGGACGGCATGTACGAATCGATGGGGCATCTGGCCGCCAAGCTCCAGGAGATCGGCGGCGCCCTGAACACCATGGCCGACAACCACCAAGCCGACGAGGACTTCAACGACTCCCTGATGAAGCAGCACGTCGCCAACGCCGAGGCGCAGAGCCAGCTGATCAGCAACTTCAAGTCGCCCAACACCTGACACGACACAACCACCGGCTGACCTACTGACCGCCTAGCCAACTAACTAACCGACGCACCGCCGGGTCGCCCACTCCGCCCGCTCCGCACGCTCCGTCATCGTTACGAGGATCTACGGGGGAACACCGTCATGTCACTCATGCTGCCGGACTGGCTGGAGTGGGTCCTGGAGATGCTCGGCTTCGACTGGCCGACGGGCGACGAGGACAAGATGAACGAGTCCGCCGGCGCATGGCGTGAGTTCGCCAACGCCGTCGAGCAGCTCCAGTCCGAGGGCGTCACGGCCGCGGGCAACGTCCTGTCGGCCAACTCCGGTGACAGCATCGAGGGCTTCAGCAAGACCTGGGAGAAGTACTCCGGCAACGGCTCGGGCTACCTCGACGACGCCCGTACGGCGGCCGAGCTGATCGCCTTCGCGATGGACGCGGGGGCGGTGGTCATCATCGGGATGAAAGTCGCGGTGATCGCCCAATTGGCGATCCTCGCGGCGGAGATCATCGCAGCTCAGGCGGCCGCGCCCTTCACATTGGGGCTCTCCGAGATCGGCGCCGCGGGAGCCACCCAGGCCACCCGCCTGATCGTCCGGCGCATCCTCAAGGAAGCCCGGGAGGCCCTGGTCGAGGCGATCATGGAGACGGTCAAGGAGCCCGCCGTCTCCGCGCTGGAGGCCATGATCTCCGACGCCATCGCGCAGGGCATGAACATGAACTTCGGTGCCCAGCAGGGCTTCGACGTCGGCCGCAGCCTCAAGACCGGCGCGGAGGCCGGCATCGATGCGGCCAAGAACTCCGGCCAGACCTTCGCCGAATCACTGCGCGACGGCGCGGGTGCCCGGGCCGGCCACCATGCGCGCAGCGGGCTGGACCACGCCGCGGGGCGGGGCGGTGGCGAACACGGCGGTGAGGACGCGGGCGGGAACGGCGGGGGATCGAGCGAATCCACCGGGTCCGGGAGCGGCAGCGGCAGCGACGGCGGTGGCGGGTCCGGGAGCAACGGCGGGAGCGGATCCGGGAGCGGGAGCGGGAGCGGGTCCGGGAGCGGGAGCGGATCCGGGAGCGGGAGCGGTGACGGCGGGGGCTCCGGCAGTGGATCGGGGTCCGGCAGCGGATCGGGTACCCACACTGGTTCGGACGGTGGCGGTGGGTCGGGCTCCCAGGGCGGATCTGACGGCGGAGGCGGGTCAAGCGGCTCCAGCGGCAGTGCCGGTGATGGTGCATCAGGCAATGGCTCTGGCAGTGGCTCGGGGAGCGGCTCCGCGAGTGGTGCCGGCTCCGGTGCCGCGAGCGGCGGAGGCGGCACGGGCCCGGGCAGCGGCTCCGACGGCCCCTCGCACGCCCCGCGCCCCATGAGCGACACCGGCGCGGACGGTGGCCCGAGCAGCAGCCCGACGACCGGGCCCGACAGCTCCACCGGCGGCCAGGACGGCGGCCGCACCACGCCCACGGCCCAGCCGCTGCCGCCCCCGGACCAGCGCACCGCGTTCGACGAGGGCTACACGGGAGGCAACAACCACAACCCGTACGGGGGCTCCACCACCCCGGACTCCGGGCACACCCCCGACTCCGGACACACCCCGGACTCGGGGCACGCTCCGGACTCCGGACACACTCCGGACTCCGGCCCCACCCCCACCCCGGGCGGTCCCACCCACGACTCGGGCGGTCCCACCCACGACACAGGTGGCCCCACCCACGACACGGGCGGCTTAACCCCCGAATCAGGTGGTTCGGCTCCCGACTCCGGGCGCCCCGACGCGGATGCGGCGAACACCCGCCCCACCCGGGACAGCACTCCCACCTCGGACCGCACTCCCACCCCGGACAGCAGCACTCCCACCCGGGACACCACTCCCGACGCGGCACGCCCCGACGGCCCACGCCCCGACGCGGACCCGGTCAGCACCCATCCGACGCCGAGCCCGTCCCCACACCCCGACGCGGCCGACTCCGGTCCGTCCCCCGCACCCGCCCCGGACCATGCGTCCACGCACCAGCCGACCGCCGCCCCCGCCGACGGTCCGTCCCACCCGGACGCGTCCTCGTCGCCGCAGCAGACCTCCCCCTCACCCGACCCGGTCGCCGGCAACCCGCGGCCCGGCAGCGGTACTTCCCCTTACGGCGACGGTGGCGGCTCCGACTCCAGCTCCAGCTCCGGCACCGACTCCCGCCCACACGACGGGGACAACTCCCAGAGCGGGGCAGGTGGCGGCCGTTCCGCCGCACCGCACGTCAGCGTGCCCTCCCCGTCCCACGGCGCGCCGGTGCCGCACACACCGTCCACCGGGCCGTCGGTCGGTCAGCGGGACCCCTCCCCCGGTGACCCCATGCCGCACTCGCGGGGTGACGACGACACCACCGTCACCACCCAGTCCGCCGACACCGCGACCATGCCGCCGCCCACCCAGCACACCCCGGACACCAACACCGGAACCGGAACCGGCACTCCGACCGCCGCACAGCAGTCACCGCAGCACGGCACGCAGACACCGGGGCCGGTGATGGGCGTCCCCACCGCGATGCCGTCCCAGGGCGGCCCCGCGACGCCGAACGCCGCCCCGCCGCGCGGCGCCACACCCCCGTCGACCGGCAGCCCCAGCAGTGCGCCCGGCAGCCCGCCCAACCGCCGCCCGGACGGCTCCCAGCCGATCCACGACATCGGGCAGCAGCGCCGCCCGGACCGCCCCGCCCACGACCCCCGCCCCGACGGGCCACGCCGCCCGGAAGACCCGCGGAGCCCACAGGGCGGCCGCCCGGACCCGCGCCAACAACGCCCCGTCCCGGCCCAGCCACGCCCCGACTCCGGCCGCCCGGACACCACACGTCCGGACACGACACGCCCCGACACCACACGCCCGGACAGCGCCCGCCCGGACACCCAACGGCCGCCGCAACAACGGCCCCACGCCCCCGCCCCGCAACACCCGCAGACCGACCGACCAGACCCGCGCCGCCCCGAGCAGCACGACACCAACTCCACGGACCGGAACGACACACACCGGAACGACGGGCACGGGAACGACACACACGGGAACGACGGGCACGGGCAAGACACACACGGGCAGGACACCCGCGAGCACGACACCCAAGGGACCCGACCGGCCCCCAGCTCACCGGACCACACCAACCAACAAACCACCGACCACAGCGACACCCCAGACCACGCCGACACCACCAACCACACCAACGACACCGACACCGACACCGACACCGACACCGACACCACCGACCACGCCGATCCCCCGCCCGCCTCCGAGACCCGTAACCGCGAGCGCCCCGGTGGCCTCGAAGGCCCCACCGACGAACACCAACAACACGTCGAGGACTCGATCCCCAAGGACGAGAACGGCGCGCCGCAACGCCACCCCGATCCCGGCGACGGCCACTGGGTCAACACCATCAACGACCCCGGCCCCGACGCCCCCGGCCGCAACAACAACTGCGTCGACGCCGCCCTCGCCGCCGCCGACACCTACTCCGGCAACCCCACCGCCGCCGCCCACCGCACCCCCGACACCAACCCCGACGGCACCCCCTCCGACCGCGGCGAGAACAACGGCCGCGACCGCATCGAGAACACCCTCGGCGCCCGCTTCAACGACTACGGCAACGGCCGCGACGCCTTCCACCGCCTGGAGAACGACCTCCGCGACGCCGGCCACGGCTCCCAGGCCGTCATCATCACCCAGGACCGCAACGGCCGCGCCCACGCCTGGAACGTCGTCAACCACAACGGCAAGATCACCTACGTCGACGCCCAAACCGGCAGGACCAGCAACACACCCCTCCACGACGGCAGCAACGGCGTCCACGCCATCCCCCTCGACGGCAACCGCCGCCCCCTCCCCGACACTTCGCCCCACGACCGGGGCACGGAAGGCCACAACGACCGCCGGCCCGCCGCCGAACCCGCGGGCAACGGCGACGGGAAGAAGCGCGAACGGGACCCCGACGAGCAGGACGCCGACGAGGGCGACCACGGCAAACGACCGAGGCGGAACGACGAGCACGAGTCCCACGCCACCTCGGACGTGGACATGCCCGACGCCGACGCCCATGACTCCGACGCCCATGACTCCGACGCCCATGACTCCGACCCCCACGACGGGCACGACGCCTCCCGGCCGGACACCTCGGACCTGGATGCGGACCCCCGCCTGGAGCGCGAGACCGACACCGACCACACCCACCGCAGCGGCCTGCCGCCGGACGACTCCCAGGCGCACGTAAGGGAGACCAACCCGGTCTACCGGATCTCGGACCACGACCGGGTCGACTCCCACCTGCAACAGTGGGCCAAGGACGGCAAGCTGGCAGACGTCCTGCGCACCGCGGCCGGTGACGCCGACCACCCCGACGCCTCCCCGCACAAGCCGACCACCTTCACCAACGAGGGTCTGGAACGGGCGCTGCCGGGGTTCTCCGAACTCAACCGCGGCGAGCGCATGGTGGTCGTCTCCACGCTCGCCCGCCTCAGCCATTCGTTCCACCAGGAGTACGGGGTGTCGGAGCACCCCGTGTCGATGGACGGCAGCTCCAAGGGCGTGCAGGAACACAAGGAGTCGGGCGAGAAGGTCCTGGAGAAGCTCGTCGAGAAGGGCAAGAGGCCCAAGGGCGACAACGTCGAATCGCACCTGCCCGACTTCAGCAAACGGAACTACGCGGTGATCGAGGTCCAGGGACCGCACGGCACCGAGTACGTGGTGGACACCTCGTTCCCCAACTCCCCGGGCGAAGCCGGCCAGCACTCGGAGGCACACCTGCTCGGCTGGATCAACCGGGTAAAGGAGGCCAACGAACAGGCGGGGTACAAGGTCACCGGCCTGTACACCGAGCGCGAACCCTGCGGGGAGAAGAAGGGCGGGCTCGGCAGGTCGAACTGCTCCAACCTGCTCAGTGAGAAACTGGGCGGGCAGCCCGTGTTCTACAGCACCACCTACCGTGCCGACCAGGACGCCATCCAGGCGCGCACGGACCTGCGGAACGAGAAACAGGCCGAGGCGCGCGAGCGGCTGGGCGTATCCTCCCTGCCGCAGGAGGAGCTCCGCCGGATCAACTCCGAGGTGAACAAGGCCGTACCGCAGACCACTGCCGAGAAACAACGGGAGACGGAGATCAACCGGCGCGTCCAGAAGGTCCGGAAGCTGTGGAACACGGTCGCCCAGCAGGTGTAGCGGCCCCCTTCCCGCAACACCGGCCACCGCCCGCGGCCCACCACCCACGGCTCACGGCCCACCGCCCGCGGCCCACAGGAAGGAACGATGACACACCCGCAGTTCGACTACGAGCCCGTGACGCCGGAGCGGGCGAGCGCCCGGATTCTGGAGTGGTGGGAGGACGGCACCGAGCGCCGTCCGGTCGCCGAGGTCGTCGGCGCCCCCGGTTCCGGTCGCACCGCCGTGCTCGCCCAGGTGCGGGATGCGGTACCCGACGCCCACTGGGTGGATGTGACCGGCCTGACCGCGGAGGACGTCCTCGACCACCTGCTGTCGGAGGCGGGTGAGGACACCGACTCCCTCTGGCGACGCGCCGAATGGGACGAGGCACTGGACGCGGAGTTCAGCGGCCGACTGATCATCCTCTGCAACGCCCACCGGGCGGGCCGCACACGGACGTCGGCACAACCGGGCCGGGTGGTCCGGGACCTGGCGAGCGACCTCGCCGTCAAGGCCGGTGCCAGGGTGCTCGTCGAGGCCGACCCGGGCGAGCACTGGCTGCGCGACCGGCTGGCGTTGCGCACGACCCCCGACGCCGCGGACCGGCAGAGCGGCCCCGGCACGCCGGACGGGCCGGCCCCCGACGTCCCGGACCGGCAGAGCAGCGGGCTCGGCGACACCCTGGAGGCCGTCACCGCGCTCGCCCTCGCCGAAGTCCGCCGGGTCCCGCTCGCCGTGTGGGCCGAACTGGCCCGGGGCTTCGGGCTGCCGCCGCTGACCGAGGACGCGCTGGCAACGCTGGCGGAGGAGGCCTCCACGACGCTGGAACTGACCGAAGGGATCGTGTCGTTCCGCGACGAGCGGACGGCGGAGGCCCTGCGCCGCTCCGCGGACCCCGCGCGCAGCCGCGCCGCCCATCTGCACCTGGTGGGCCACCTGAGGATGTGGGGCGCCGCCTCCCGGCACCCGGAGGGCTGGGCTGCGGCGGGCGCCACCGGCCGTTACGCCACGTCCGGTCTGGCCATGCACGCCGTACGGGCCGGAGTCTTCGACGAGGTGCAGCGGGACGGCACAGTGGTTGCGCACCTCGATCAGGTGGCGCTGCTCGACGCGGCGAACTGCACCGGCGACGCAGGGGCGTTGATCGACGCCGAAACCCCCGCCGGGGACGCCGCCCATCTGTGGCTCAGCGGGGTCGACTCGCTGCCCCAGGCCGAGTGGGCGGCATGGCTGCACCTGATGAGCACCGCCCGCGGGGACGCGGACACGGCGTCCGCCATCGAGCACTCGGGCATCTCCCTGCCGTGGAAGGTGCGCTGGGCCCACTGGCGGCCGCCGGGCGGGACACGGGCGGACAGCGTCGTGCCGGGGCCGCTGAGCCAGGTGCGCGAGGTGACCTGTGGCGGCCGTACCGCCGTCGCCGGCCAGGGCACCTGGGACCGCCGCTTCTGGGTGTGGGCCGCCGACACCGGTGCCCTCCTGGCGGGCCCGTGGAGCGCGGGCGTGCCCTCCGAGGGGCAGGCGGAGGAGGTGTGGCCGCGGGGCGAGGACACCGGTCTGACACAGCCCTGGGACCGCCTCACGGTGGACGACGGCATGGAGCCCTCCTTCATCGCTGGGCGGTTGCCGGTCGGGAAGAGCGTCATCGTCCACGGAATGGGCGGACTGTTCGCGATCGATCCGGCCGACCCGGCGGACTTCTCCGGGCCGACGGCGGTCCACGGAGAGCCGATGCTCGCCGGGTTCGGTGACACCAACGGCGTCCTGCCCCTGGACTGGGACGCCCCGCGCCCGGACGTCCTGCACGACCTCTTCGGCTCCGGCGCGGTACGCCGAGTGCCCGAGGAGGGGTTGCCCGCCTCGATCACCGCACCCGACGCACGGGAGGTACTGACCCGCATCGGGCTGCCCGCGATCACCAGCACGGAGCTGGAGCTGTTGGCGGTGGACGAGGGGCTGGCCGCCCTGTCGCCGGACGAGCTGCCGGGTCTGGCCCGCGTGGAGCGGGAGCCGGGCGGCGGGACGGGCGGCTTCTTCCGGCTGGGCCGGTGGGCCGGCGCGGTGATCGCGCTGGACGGCGGGTCCGGCCGGGTCTACCGGTGCCCGGACGGCGACGGTGCCGCCGTCCTCGTCGCCTCGGAGCTGGGGCGCTTCGTCGCCATGCTCCAGCTCCACGTCTTCGCGCTGTGCGCACTGACGATGGCGTCGAGCACCATCGAGCGGGAGCGGATCCGCCAGGCCCTGGAGACCGGCCTGGCGGAGATCGACCCGGCCGGCACGGAGTCCGGCACCTGGGCCGCCGCCTTCGACGAGAGCGACTGAACGGACGCCCGGCGACTACCGGACGCCCAACGATTGCCGGACGTGCATCCGCTACCGGACGTGCATCCGCTACCGGACGTGCATCCGCTACCGGACGTGCAGCGACCGCCGAGCGGCGGTCGCTGCCGTCAGCCGCGGGTGCCCTCGTCCGCGGGTACCGCCTACTGCCCCTGGCGCGCGGCGGCGATCTGCCGCGACATGATCGTCGTCAGCTCGTACGCCGTGTGCGAGGCGGCCACGCAGGTGATCTCCGCGTGGTCGTACGCCGGGGCGACCTCGACGACGTCCGCCGAGACCAGGTTGCAGGACGACAGGCCACGGATGATCTCCAGCAGCTCGCGGGAGGTCAGGCCACCGGCCTCGGGGGTGCCGGTGCCGGGCGCGTGGGCCGGGTCGAGCACGTCGATGTCGATGGAGATGTACAGCGGACGGTCACCGATCCGCTGCCGGAGCTGGTCGGCAACCTCGTCGACACCACGCCGCATGACGTCGGCGGAGGTGACGATGCCGAAGCCCATCTTCTCGTCGTCGTCCAGGTCCTTCTTGCCGTAGAGCGGACCACGGGTTCCCACGTGCGAGAGGGCCGAGGTGTCGAGGATGCCCTCCTCCACGGCGCGACGGAAGGGCGTGCCGTGCGTGTACTCCGCGCCGAAGTAGGTGTCCCAGGTGTCCAGGTGCGCGTCGAAGTGCAGCAGCGCCACCGGGCCGTGCTTCTTCGCCACCGACCGCAGCAGCGGCAGCGCGATGGTGTGGTCACCACCGAGCGTCATCATCCGCGCACCGGTGGCGAGCAGGTCGTCGGCCGCGGCCTCGACCGTCTCCACCGCCTCGTTGATGTTGAACGGGTTCGCCGCGATGTCACCGGCGTCGGCGACCTGGGCGAGCGCGAAGGGCGAGGCGTCCTGGGCGGGGTTGTAGGGCCGCAGCAGCCGCGACGCCTCACGGATGGCGTTGCCGCCGAAGCGGGCGCCGGGACGGTAGGAGACGCCGGTGTCGAAGGGGACACCGACGACGGCCACGTCGGCCCGGCCGCCGACCTCGTCGAGGCGGGGCAGGCGGGCGAAGGTGGCCGGCCCGGCGTAGCGCGGGATGCGGGAGGAGTCGATGGGGCCCACGGGGCCGTTGGAGGCGCTTGCTGCGGTGGTCATGCAGCCGAGCGTAGGCACCGGACGACGGACACGACATGGACATTCACGGCGGAGATCGACAAGCCGTTCGACATTTCGTCCAGCGGGCGTCCGGGCTACGGAACTCGCCCGCCCCGAAACATACGTCCGGGCACAATGGCAGCTATGCCGATAGCCTCCGCAGCCGCCGTTCCCTCGCGCGCCGAACTCGTCGCCCATCTCGTCCGCACCCGGATCGCCGGTGACGTGGCCACTCCCCGCGAGAACAACCTCGCCCACTACCGCAGGCTCGCCAACGGCGACCGCTACTACTGGTTCGGCCTGGAGTTCGGCGACCGGTGGGCGGACGAGCAGGACGTGCTGGCCGTGATGGCGGAGCGCTGCGGGGTGAACGACGATCCGCACCACCGGCAGGGACAGGACACCATCGACCCGGAACTCACGGTGGACGCGCTGGACCGTACGGCGGCGGTGCTGCGCAAGGCGGCCGCCGACAAGAAGCGGGTGCTGTTCGCGACCGGCCACCCCGGCGGGCTGCTCGACGTGCACCGGGCGACGGCGGCCGCACTCCGCACGGCGGGCTGCGAGATCGTCGTCATTCCGGACGGGCTCCGGGCGGACGACGGCATGGTCTTCCAGTTCGCGGACGTGGCGGTACTGGAGCGCGGGGCCACGCTGTGGCACACCCACTCCCCCGAGCCGATGGCCGCGATCCTGGACGGACTGGAGCGGGACGGCCGGCCGCAGCCCGATCTGGTGATGGCCGACCACGGCTGGGCGGGCTGCGCGGGCCAGCGCGGCATCCAGGCCGTCGGCTTCGCGGACTGCAACGACCCGGCCCTGTTCCTCGCCGAGGCCGAGGGCACCCTCCAGGTCACCATCCCCCTGGACGACCACGTCCACAGCCCGCGCTACTACGACCCGCTGACTGCTTATCTGCTGGATGCGGCGGGGCTGGGCTGAGGGGCCTGGGGGCCTGAGAGGCCTGAAGGGGGCCTACTTGAAGTGGCCCTAAGGGGCGGCCGAACACATCCCGTAGGGGACACGAGGACCCCCTGCGGGGCCACAACGGGGCGGCGGGGAGCGATATTCCGGCGGACCGAAGCGGCGTTGTCCGCCTCAGCGTCATCGGACTCAGTGCACGGCCCTGATCATCGCCATCAGGACTGGTGAAGCGGGCGATGGCTGGCTCCGGCCGATGCCCTGGTAACCCCACGCCTCGTACAGCCGCTGCACCTTCCCGTCTCCTGCGGCAGGGTTGACCATAAGGGTGACGTGCGGCTCGTTACGGTCGGCGAGAAGGGCATCGTGGATGCGCCGGGCGGTGCCGGTGCCGCGCCAGGGGATGCGAACACCGATTTCCTTCAGGGCGACGGCATGCCGGCTGGTGTATTCAACCGACGGGGTAGGCGTGACGCGCTTCCACCAACGGTCTTCGGAATCAACGGTGTTGGCATACGCATAGCCAATGGGTTCATCCTGATCGTAGGCGAGGACAGCTACCCAGCCGGGTTCCTTGGAGTGGCGGTCGAGGCGCTCGGTGAAGGCGGAGACGGCGTAGTTCGGAAGGTGCAAGAGGTCGGCACGGACGTCGGCATACACGTCCAGTAGGTGTTGCCGGGCTGGTTCGAGCGAGTGGAACGTACGCAGCTCGATGGTGGACGTCATACCGATTCCTTCCAGGTGGTGTGTGCGTACTCGTTCCACTTGCTGGTGGTCGGACTGTCCGGCGCCACGGCGTGGATCTTGGCGTGGAAGCTTCGGAGCATCCGGGCGACTCGTGGGTGATGAGCAGCAGCGTCGTCGGGGATCGACATGGCGGTGGTAACCGCCGGTTCCATATCGCCCTGGCCGAGTTGAGCGCACGCCAGGCGAGTGGTGGCGATGGCCTTCGAGCGTTGCATGTGGGGCCGGAGAGCTGCCAAACACCGGTGCGCATGCGCTTCGGCTTTCTCGTATTCGCCGAGTGCCAGGTATCCGGTGAGCGCAAGAGAATCCAGCTCCGCCTGGTCGTAGAACGAGGTCATCCACACGGGACGGTCGGCGCTGGGATCAGCGCGGTCCATCGCATCCTGGGCTTGATCGAAGCCGCGCCGGGTGGCCGTGGCATTTCCTGCAACGCCTTGAATGGCAGCCTGCCTGGCCAGGCCGAGGGAAGCGAACAGTGGATCGCGACGCGTGAGGGGGAGGCTTCGGGCAACGTCATTTGCAGCCAGGGCTTCGGCTGGGCGCCCCATGTGCCGGTACAGCGTCCCGGCATGTGACCAGATTCTGAATTTGATGGCCGGGTCAGCAGCCAATTCGGCAAGGGCCTGCGCTTCCCGCATGTGAACGATCGCGTCTTCGTAGCGCCGGCCGTCGATCGCAGCCCACATCGCCGAAGACCGGAATGCCGCAGCGCATCCGTACACGTACGCACGGACTCGCTGGCTCGCGCTCCCAGAATTTTGCAGGGAAAGTGCCTCGTCGGCGAGCGCCGCAGCCTTCTGTTCGATGCCGAGCCGGCCGCCGTGGCGGTGGTCGCTCACAATGATCTCGGTAAAGCGTTGCTGGAGCCGGACGACGTCGCTGGTTCCGATCCGGTGACTGGAGCCGAGCGCGTGTGTGGCTGAGGCGGCAGCCAAGGCCGTCCCGGCTGCGATGAAACGACGACGTTCCACGGCGTCCTCCGACGGTGATTCGGGCGCGGGCGACGGTGCACGGCCCCGCGGTACGAACCCTAAAGCGGTGGCGGGCAGGCCGGTGACCTTCTCCAGTGCGACCCGGGTCGCCGACTTGGGCCACCGTACCCGGCCTGCTTTCCAGCCACGGATCGATGAGCCGTCCAGTCCTCCGACTCTTCCGGTGAGGTCACCCACTGCCGAATTCACCGCATCGGCCAGCGAATTGGAGCTGTAGCCGTGCTCCTTCATCCATGCCTCAAGCACAGTGTTCCGCGAGGAGTTCATGTACGCACGGTAGCCCCGCGCTCAACGCGTCGTCAGCTCAAGGGCAGACCAAATCGCCCTAGGGACTGTAGTGAAGGCATCGCCCGATCTCCCTAATCACATTGCCCTGGCACGGCGTTAGCTGGCCATAAGCCCAATACGACGCTCCGGCGCCGGAAGGGCTGATCAAGATGCCGACGACTGCACCAACCCCTCACCGCAGTACCTCTGATGCCACTCCGCGCACCCGACCGGCACCCGCCGTGCGGACTGGCGTGAAGCCCCTGCCGCCCGAAGCCCGCGCGTTCCGCCGTCGGCACGGAGACCCCCTCGGCTGGGACTCTGGCGAATGGGCTGCCTTCCTCGGTCTCGGAGCTGCGTCATGACGGCCGGATGGGACGCCGTGCCCGCCGTGAAGATGTGGACGGTGGACGAGATCATCGGCAATGCGTGCCCGTGCTGCCACGGCGTCTACAGCCTGGCACGGGAGAAGGTCACCGGTCCCGACGACCGGCATTCATGTCGGTCGTGCGCCGCCCTGTTCGGTGTCTCCACGGGAGCGGAGGCAGTGCTGTGAGTTCCAGGAAGCTGCCGGAGGTCGGAGACGAAGTCGAGTACGCCCCCGGACGGCTGGCTGTCGTGACGGACATCCGTAAGGGCATCCCTTACCTGAGGAGGCCGGGAATCAAGGAATGGCCGGCGCACGACGCGACCGCGTTAACGGTGACGCGGACTCGGAACGAGCGGATCGCCGCCGACGACTTCCGATGAGGCCGAAGGTCAGGAGTCCCGACTCCGGGCCAACGAGAGGAACCACCGGGAACAGGTGCCCGACAAACCGCATCACCCATCACTTTCTCACCATCGAGAGGAGGCGGGGGTGCCATGCCCTACGGGCAATGGCACCCTCGGGGCCGTACGAAACACCGCCCCACAGATGCCCCGCCCCCGCGTCGACTCCCGTGAACGCTCCGCTCCCGATACCCCCTGCCCGAGGCAGCCGGCTGTGGTGGGATGGCGTGATGAATCGTCCCGTGCTCTACCTGTTCGGTTCCGCCGCCCCGCCCGTCCGGCAGTTCGTCGAAGTGGCGCGCGGTGCCCGGACGGCCGGATTCGACGTGTGTGTCGGGCTGACGCCCACGGCGGCTCGGTGGCTCGACGACGAGGTGCCGCTGCTGGAAGAGCTGACAGGGCACCCGGTCCGGTCCCAGTACAAGCAACCGGCCGAGCCTGATGTGTGGCCTCCGGCGGACGTCATCGTGTTCGCGCCGGTCACCTTCAATTCGATCAACGCATGGGCGCTCGGATTGACGCACCACTTCGTGGTCGGAGTGGTTGCCGAGGGCATCGGCAAAGGCATTCCGACGGTTGCGATGCCGTGCGTGAACGCCGCGTACGTGAAACATCCGCAGTTCGAGCGATCAGTGGCAACGCTGCGTGGCGCCGGTGTGTCGGTGGTGTACGGGCCTGGCGGCTTCCAACCGAACGAGCCGGGCGAGGCGCGCCCAGAGGGCTATCCGTGGCAACTGGCGATGGCTGAAGCGGCGCGCGTCGTCCGCGTGACGCCGTAAGGGGCACCGACTAGTCGCGCGGCACCCGGATAACCCCCTCCTGGATCACCGACACCGCCAGTTGGCCGTCGGCCGTGAAGATGCGGCCCTTGCCGAGGCCGCGGCCGGCCTGGGCGGTGGGGGACTCCTGGTCGTAGAGGAGCCACTCGTCGGCGCGCAGGGGGCGGTGGAACCACATCGCGTGGTCCAGGGATGCCCCGACGACGTCGCCGACGGCCCAGCCGCCGCGGCCGTGCGCCAGCAGGATCGAGTCCAGCAGGGTCATGTCGGAGACGTAGGTGACCAGGCAGATGTCGAGCAGCGGGCGGGGGATCTCGCCGTGGTCGTCGAGCTTGCCCTGGGTGCGGAACCACACCTGGGACCGGGGTTCGCGCACCTCGCCGACGGTGGCGTAGGGCGGTTCGTCGACGTACCGCAGGTCGATCGCGGCGCGGGCCTCCAGCAGCCGCTCGGCGACGTCCGGCGCGAGCAGGCCTTCGGCGGCGTGGCGGGGCAACGTCTCGGCGGGGGTGGGCAGTTGGAGCGGGTCCGGCGCCGGCGGCATCGGCTCCTGGTGCTCCAGCCCCTCCTCGTACACCTGGAAGGAGGCGGAGAGGTGGAAGATCGGCTGGCCGTGCTGGACGGCGACGACCCGGCGGGTGGTGAAGGAGCGGCCGTCACGGATCCGGTCGACGGTGTAGACGATGGGTGCGCCGGGGTCGCCCGGGCGCAGGAAGTAGGCGTGCAGGGAGTGCGGCAACCGGGCCTCCCCCGCCGGGGCGGAGCCGTCGGCCCGCGGCGGGTCGGCGGGGACCGTGCGCCCGGCCGCGACCAGGGCCTGGGCGGCGACCTGGCCGCCGAAGACCCGGGGCACGACCGAGGCGCGGCTCTGACCGCGGAAGATGTCCTGCTCGATCCGCTCCAGGGCGAGCAGATCGAGCAGCGACTCCAGTGCGTCGTTCACGTGCGTATGACCCGTCGGCGTCCGGTCCCGACCTACAGGCCCATGGCCTTGGCGATGATGGACTTCATGACCTCGCTGGTGCCGCCGTAGATGCGGTTGACGCGGTTGTCGGCGTAGAGGCGGGCGATCGGGTACTCGTTCATGAAGCCGTAGCCGCCGTGCAGTTGGAGGCAGCGGTCGATGACGCGGTGGGCGACCTCGGTGTTGAACAGCTTCGCGGACGCGGCCTCGGCGGCGGTCAGTTCGCCGGCGTCGAGGGCCTCCAGGGCGCGGTCGGCGACGGCCTCGGCGGCGTCCACCTCGGCCTGGCAGGCGGCCAGTTCGAACTTGGTGTTCTGGAAGGAGGCGACCGTCTTGCCGAAGACGGTGCGGTCCTGGACGTACTGCTGCGCGAACCGGACGGCGGCCTTGGCCTGCGCGTAGGCGCCGTAGGCGATGCCCCAGCGCTCGGAGGGCAGGTTCTGGCCGAGGTAGTAGAAGCCCTTGTTCTCCTCGCCGAGCAGGTCCTCGACGGGCACCTTGACGTCGACGAACGCCAGCTCGGCGGTGTCGGAGGTGCGCAGGCCGAGCTTGTCGAGCTTGCGGCCGATGGAGTAGCCCTCGGACGTGGTGTCCACGGCGAACAGCGAGATGCCGAAGCGGCGGTCCTCGGCGGTCGGCGCGGAGGTGCGGGCGCAGACGATCACGCGGTCGGCGTGGACGCCGCCGGTGATGAAGGTCTTGGAGCCGTTGAGGACGTAGTGGGTGCCGTCCTCGGACAGCTTGGCGGTGGTCTTCATGCCGGCGAGGTCGGAGCCGGTGCCCGGCTCGGTCATCGCCAGGGCCCACATCTCCTCGCCGCTGACGAACTTCGGCAGGTAGCGCTTCTTCTGCTCGTCGGTGGCGAGCATCTGGATGTACGGCAGGCCGAGCAGCACGTGGACGCCGGAGCCGCCGAAGGTGACGCCGGCGCGGGCGGTCTCCTCGTACATCACGGCCTCGAACTTGTGCGAGTCGATGCCGGCGCCGCCGTACTCCTCGTCGACGCGGATACCGAAGACGCCCAGCTCGGCGAGCTTGTAGTAGAACTCGCGGGGCACCTGGCCGGCGGCGAACCACTCCTCGTGGACCGGCACCACCTCGGCCTCGATGAAGGCGCGTATGGTCGCGCGGAACGCCTCGTGGTCCTCGTTGAACACCGTACGGCGCATCTGCGTCGCCTCCTTCACCTCGCCGGTCCAAGCGCACGAATAAGCGCTTGCTCAGCGAAAGCTACCGGCCGGTCACCAAAGCTGTCCAGAGGTCAACGAAAACCCGGAGGGGAGACCGCGCCCCACCCCGGAAGCCCGGGCCTACGCGCCCGGCACCCCCGCCGCCACGGTCTTGGTCGCGACCGACTCCCCCGCCTCCGGCCCGCCGTCGGCCACCGCGCCGAACGCCCCCAGCGCCAGTCGGTGCAGCAGTTCGGCCATCTCCGTACGCCCCGGGAGGGAGCCGGGGCGACCCAGGTGCGGGGTGGAGTTCAGCAGGCCGAAGACGGCGTGCACCGCGGCCCGGGCCTGGGACTCGGAGGGGCCGGGGTGGACCTGCCGGACCACTTCCACCCACAGCTCGACGTACTGCCGCTGGAGCTGGCGCACCCGCTTGCGGTCGGCCTCGCGCAGCCGGTCCAGTTCACGGTCGTGCACGGTGATCAGCGGCCGGTCGTCCAGTGCGAAGTCGATATGGCCGTCGATCAGCGCGTCCAGCACCGCCTCGGGGTTCTCGCCACCCTCCGCGACCCGCATCCGGCCGCCGTCGAGCAACCGCTCGCTGATCCCGACCAGCAGTTCGGCGAGCATCGCGTCCTTGCCGGCGAAGTGCCGGTAGAGGCCCGGACCGGAGATGCCCACGGCCGCCCCTATCTCGTCCACACCGACGCCGTGGAAGCCGCGCTCGGCGAAGAGCCGGGCGGCCTCCTTGAGGATCTGCTCGCGGCGACTGCTGGGGGCGGAGGACTGCGGATTACTCATGCCGTCGATTGTAGACAGCCGGGTTAGTGCTCGTTAACCTGAAGGAAATGAGGTTAACGCCTATTAACCCGGATGGCCCGGCAGCCGCCGATCGCGGCGCCGGGCGGGCGACCGAGCAAGGGGGCTCGTAGATGGAGCAGGCACCGGTGCTGGGCAGCGACGGGGGTCCCCTCGGACGAAGTCCCGGGGACGATCCGGCGTCCGACCCCTGGAAGGCCAACGAGGCCGCGCACCGCGAGCTCGCCGCCGAACTGCGCGAGAAGCTCGCGGCGGCCCGGCTGGGCGGCGGCGAGAAGGCCAGGGCCCGGCACACCGCCCGCGGCAAGCTGCTGCCCCGCGACCGGGTGGACACGCTGCTCGATCCCGGCTCGCCGTTCCTGGAGCTGGCGCCGCTGGCCGCGGAGGGCATGTACGGCGGGGCCGCACCGGCCGCCGGGGTGATCGCCGGCATCGGCCGGGTCTCCGGCCGCGAGGTGGTGATCGTCGCCAACGACGCCACGGTCAAGGGCGGCACGTACTACCCGATGACGGTCAAGAAGCACCTGCGGGCCCAGGAGGTCGCCCTGGAGAACCGCCTGCCCTGTCTGTACCTGGTCGACTCCGGCGGCGCCTTCCTGCCGATGCAGGACGAGGTCTTCCCCGACCGCGAGCACTTCGGGCGGATCTTCTACAACCAGGCGCGGATGTCGGAGCGGGGCGTTCCGCAGATCGCGGCGGTGCTGGGCTCGTGCACGGCCGGCGGCGCGTATGTGCCGGCCATGAGCGACGAGGCGGTGATCGTACGGAACCAGGGCACGATCTTCCTGGGCGGCCCGCCGCTGGTGAAGGCGGCCACCGGCGAGGTGGTCACCGCCGAGGAGCTGGGCGGCGGCGAGGTGCACGCCAGGACCTCCGGCGTCACCGACCACCTCGCCGAGGACGACGCCCACGCGCTGCGCATCGTGCGGCAGATCGTCTCGACCCTCGGCGCGCGCGAACCGCTCCCCTGGACGGTGCGGCCCGTCGAGGAGCCCGCGGTGGACCCGGCCGGGCTGTACGGCGTGGTGCCGGTGGACTCCCGTACCCCCTATGACGTCCGCGAGGTGATCGCGCGGATCGTGGACGGCTCGCGGTTCGCCGAGTTCAAGGCGGAGTACGGCACGACGCTGGTCACCGGCTTCGCCCACATCCACGGCCATCCGGTCGGGGTGATCGCCAACAACGGCATCCTGTTCTCCGAGTCCGCCCAGAAGGGCGCGCACTTCATCGAGCTGTGCGACCAGCGCGGCATCCCGCTGCTGTTCCTCCAGAACATCTCCGGCTTCATGGTGGGCCGTTCGTACGAGGCCGGCGGTATCGCCAAGCACGGCGCGAAGATGGTGACGGCGGTGGCCTGCGCCCGCGTCCCCAAGCTCACGGTCGTCATCGGCGGCTCGTACGGGGCCGGCAACTACTCGATGTGCGGCCGGGCCTACTCGCCGCGCTTCCTGTGGATGTGGCCCAACGCCAAGATCTCCGTGATGGGCGGCGAACAGGCCGCGTCCGTCCTCGCCACCGTCAAGCGCGACCAGCTCGAAGCGCGCGGCGAGGAGTGGAGCACCGAGGAGGAGGACGCCTTCAAGGCGCCGGTGCGCGAGCAGTACGAGACGCAGGGGAACGCCTACTACGCGACGGCCCGGCTGTGGGACGACGGCGTGATCGACCCGCTGGAGACCCGGCAGGTGCTGGGGCTGGCGCTGACCGCCTGTGCCAACGCCCCGCTGGGCGACCCCGGCTACGGCGTCTTCCGGATGTGATCTTCATGAGGGGAATGCCCACAGGAATGTCCACGACGATGTTCGACAGCGTCCTGATCGCCAACCGCGGCGAGATCGCCGTCCGCGTCATCCGTACGCTGCGCGCCCTCGGCATCCGCTCGATCGCCGTGTACAGCGACGCGGACGCCGACGCCCGGCACGTCCGCGAGGCCGACACGGCCGTGCGGATCGGACCGGCCCCGGCCACCGAGAGCTACCTGTCCGTGGAGCGGCTGCTGGACGCGGCCGCCCGCACCGGCGCCCAGGCGGTCCATCCCGGCTACGGCTTCCTCGCCGAGAACGCCGCCTTCGCACGGGCCTGCGCGCAGGCCGGGCTGGTCTTCATCGGCCCGTCCGCGGAGGCCATCGAGCTGATGGGCGACAAGATCCGGGCCAAGGAGACGGTCCGCACGGCCGGCGTCCCGGTCGTCCCCGGCTCCTCGGGCAGCGGCCTGGACGACGGTCAACTGGCCGCCGCGGCACGGGAGATCGGAGTCCCGGTGCTGCTCAAGCCGTCCGCGGGCGGTGGCGGCAAGGGCATGCGGCTGGTCCGCGACGAGGCGCTGCTCGCCGAGGAGATCGCCGCCGCCCGCCGGGAGGCCCGCTCCTCGTTCGGCGACGACACCCTCCTCGTCGAGCGCTGGGTCGACCGGCCCCGGCACATCGAGATCCAGGTCCTGGCCGACGGCCACGGCAACGTCATCCACCTCGGCGAGCGCGAGTGCTCGCTCCAGCGGCGCCACCAGAAGGTCGTCGAGGAGGCCCCGTCGGTCCTGCTGGACGAGCCGACCCGGGCGGCGATGGGCGAGGCGGCCGTGCAGGCGGCCCGCTCCTGCGGCTACCGGGGCGCCGGCACCGTCGAGTTCATCGTCCCCGGCAAGGACCCGGCCTCGTACTACTTCATGGAGATGAACACCCGCCTCCAGGTCGAGCACCCGGTCACCGAACTGGTCACCGGCCTGGACCTGGTGGAGTGGCAGCTGCGGATCGCGGCCGGTGAGCGCCTCCCGTACGCCCAGGAGGACATCACCCTCACCGGGCACGCCATCGAGGCCCGGCTGTGCGCCGAGGACCCGTCCCGGGACTTCCTGCCGACCGGCGGCACGGTGCTGGCGCTGCACGAGGTGCAGGGGGACGGGGTGCGCACGGACTCCGGCCTGACCCAGGGCGTCGAGGTCGGCAGCCGCTACGACCCGATGCTCGCCAAGGTCATCGCGCACGGCCCGGACCGCGCCAGTGCGCTGCGCCGGCTGCGGGCCGCGCTGGCGCAGACGGTCACCCTCGGGGTGACCACCAACGCCGGCTTCCTGCGGCGGCTGCTGGCGCATCCGGACGTGGTCTCCGGCGAGCTGGACACCGGCCTGGTGGAGCGGGAGGCGGCCGGGCTGGCCTGCGGCGAGGTCCCGGACGAGGTGTACGCGGCGGCCGCGGCGGTGCGCCAGGCCGCCCTGGAGCCGGAGGTGGCCGACGGCGGCTGGCGCGACCCGTTCGACACGCCCGACGGCTTCCGGCTCGGCGGCCTGGCCGCCCCGGTCCGCCACTGGCTGCGGGTCCCGGGCCATGACCCGGTGCCGTACGACGTGGACCCCGGCACACCGGCAGGGCAGCTCGAACCGGGCCGCGTCCGGGTCACCGTCGACGACGTGCAGCACACCTTCCACCGCAGCGGCGACTGGCTCGGCCGGGACGGCGACTCCTGGCAGGTGACCACGCACGACCCGGTGGCGGCGGCGCTGCGCGGAGCCGCCGGCGGCCACGGCGCGGACACCCTCGCCGCCCCGATGCCGGGCACCGTCACGGTCGTCAAGGTAGCGGTCGGCCAGGAGGTGACCGCCGGGCAGGGCCTGCTGGTCGTCGAGGCGATGAAGATGGAGCACGTGATCTCCGCCCCGCACGCCGGGACCGTCACCGAACTGGACGTGACCGTGGGCAGCACCGTCGCCATGGACCAGGTCCTGGCGGTGATCGCCCCGCACGAGGCGGCGGGCGAGGAGCCCGAGGGCGCCGCGGACCCCGCGCGGGCCACCGCGGACGGACGGGAGGGCACGTCATGACCGCAGCCGGACTGCCGATGCAGATCCAGGCGGAGGGCCTGCCCACCCGCGTGCGGATCCACGAGGTGGGCGCCCGCGACGGGCTCCAGAACGAGCAGACGGTCGTCCCGACCGAGATCAAGGCCGAGTTCATCCACCGGCTCGCGGACGCCGGGCTGCCGCTCGTCGAGGCCACCAGCTTCGTGCACCCCAAGTGGGTGCCCCAACTCGCCGACGCCGAGCAGCTGTTCCCGCTGCTGGGCGACCTCGAACCGCACCGGCTGCCGGTGCTGGTGCCCAACGAGCGCGGGCTGGACCGGGCGCTGGCCCTGGGCGCCCGCCGGATCGCGGTGTTCGGCAGCGCCACCGAGTCGTTCGCCAAGGCCAACCTCAACCGCACGGTCGACGAGGCGCTGGCGATGTTCGCCCCGGTCGTCGCCCGCGCCAAGGACGCCAAGGTGCACGTCCGCGGCTACCTGTCGATGTGCTTCGGCGACCCCTGGGAGGGCCCGGTGCCGATCGCCCAGACCGTACGGGTCTGCCGGGCGCTGCTCGACCTGGGCTGTGACGAACTGAGCCTGGGCGACACCATCGGCGTGGCCACCCCCGGCCACGTCCAGCACCTGCTCGCCGCCCTCAACGAGGCGGGCGTGCCCACCTCCAAGCTGGGCGTGCACTTCCACGACACGTACGGGCAGGCCCTCGCCAACACCTTCGCCGCGCTCCAGCACGGCGTCACCACCGTCGATGCCTCGGCGGGCGGCCTCGGCGGCTGCCCGTACGCCAAGAGCGCCACCGGAAACCTCGCCACCGAAGACCTCGTGTGGATGCTGCACGGCCTCGGCATCGAGACCGGCGTCGACCTGGACCGGCTGACCGCCACCAGCGCGTGGATGGCCGGGATCCTCGGCCGTCCCAGCCCCTCGCGCACCCTCCGAGCCCTCTCCCACAAGGAGTGACCCCCATGTCCCTGGACCACCGTCTGCCCGAAGAGCTGGAAGAACTCCGGCGCACGGTCGAGGCGTTCGCGCATGACGTCGTCGCACCGAAGATCGGCGAGTACTACGAGCGGCATGCGTTCCCGTACGAGATCGTGCAGGAGATGGGCCGGATGGGCCTGTTCGGCCTGCCGTTCCCCGAGGAGTACGGCGGGATGGGCGGCGACTACCTCGCGCTCGGCATCGCCCTGGAGGAGCTGGCCCGGGTCGACTCCTCGGTGGCCATCACCCTGGAGGCCGGCGTCTCGCTCGGCGCCATGCCGATCTACCGCTTCGGCACGGAGGACCAGAAGCGCGCCTGGCTGCCCAAGCTGTGCAGCGGCGAGATGCTCGGCGCCTTCGGCCTCACCGAGCCGGACGGCGGCTCGGACGCCGGCGCCACCCGCACGACCGCGGTGCGGGACGGCGACGACTGGGTGATCAACGGCACCAAGTGCTTCATCACCAACTCCGGGACGGACATCACCGGGCTGGTCACGGTCACCGCCGTCACCGGCCACACGACCGATGCCACCGGCGCCGGCAGACCGGTGATCTCCTCGATCATCGTGCCGTCCGGCACGCCCGGTTTCACGGTCGGCACCCCGTACTCCAAGGTCGGCTGGAACGCCTCGGACACCCGCGAGCTGTCCTTCTCCGACGTCCGCGTCCCGGCCGCCAACCTGCTGGGCGAGGAGGGCCGCGGCTACGCCCAGTTCCTGCGGATCCTCGACGAGGGCCGGATCGCCATCGCGGCGCTCGCCACCGGCCTGGCGCAGGGCTGTGTGGACGAGTCGGTGGCGTACGCCAAGGAGCGGACGGCGTTCGGGCGGCCGATCGGCGCCAACCAGGCGATCCAGTTCAAGCTCGCCGACATGGAGATGCGCGCCCATACCTCCCGGCTGTCCTGGCGCGACGCGGCCTCCCGGCTGGTGCACGGCGAGCCGTTCAAGAAGGAGGCGGCGCTGGCCAAGCTCTACTCGTCCGAGATCGCGGTGGACAACGCCCGCGAGGCCACCCAGATCCACGGCGGCTACGGCTTCATGAACGAGTACCCGGTCGCCCGGATGTGGCGGGACGCCAAGATCCTGGAGATCGGCGAGGGCACGAGCGAGGTCCAGCGGATGCTGATCGCACGGGAGTTGGGGTTCTAGGGCCGCTCCGGCCCTGACCCGTCGGACCGGCCCTGGTCGGGGTCCGACGGCCCACCGGCCGGGCGTCCGCGGACGCCCGGCCGGCTCACGGCTGCCGGCTCACGGCTGCCGACTCCGGTCCGGGCCGCCTACCTCGTCGGCCACGGCACCTCCGGCGAGCGGTAGTAGTGCAGGCCCTGGGCGTCCCAGCGCGGCCCCTGGGCGGCCAGCCGCTCGCGGTACGACGCCCAGTCGTGGGTGTCCGCGGGGGACCAGCCGAGCTCGGCGATGCCCGGCAGCCGGGGGAAGGCCATGAACTCGATGTGCTGGGAGGTCGAGAGGGTCTCGGACCACAGCGGCGCCTCGACGCCGAGGATCGCCTTCTCGGGCGCGCCCTGGAGGTAGTGGCCGGGGTCCCAGTCGTAGGAGCGGCGCACGCCCACGTACCCGGCCCAGTTCAGGCCCAGCGGGGTGTCCTTGTCGTACTTCATGTCGAGGTAGGCGCGGTCGGCGGGCGACAGGATCAGCCCGGTCCCCTTCTCGGCGGCGTCGACGACCTGTGCCCGCTCCGCCGCGCCCGTCTTGTCGTAGCCCCAGTACTGGGCGACGGCACCCTCCGCCGGGTGCGCCCCGGTCAGCTGGTGCCAGCCGATCACGGTCTTGCCGTACTTGGCGACCACCGGCTGCACCTTGTCCATGAAGGCGACGTAGTCCTCGTGGCTGGTGGAGTGCGCCTCGTCGCCGCCGATGTGGAGGTACCGGCCGGGAGTGAGCGCGGCGATCTCGCGGATCACGTCGTCGACGAAGTCGTACGTCACCTTCTTCGGCACGCACAGCGAGCTGAAGCCGACGTTGGTGCCGGTGTAGAGCGGCGGCGCGACGCCGTTGCAGTTGAGCTCGGCGTACGAGGCCAGGGCGGCGTTGGTGTGGCCGGGCATGTCGATCTCGGGGACGACGGTCAGGTAGCGGTCGGCGGCGTAGCGGACGATCTCGCGGTAGTCGTCCTTGGTGTAGGAGCCGCCGGGGCCGCCGCCGACCTGGGTGGAGCCGCCGTAGCTCGCCAGCCGCGGCCAGGAGTCGATCGCGATCCGCCAGCCCTGGTCGTCGGAGAGGTGCAGGTGCAGTCGGTTGATCTTGTACTGGGCGAGCTGGTCGATGTAGCGCTTGACCTGGGCGACGGTGAAGAAGTGCCGGGAGACGTCGAGCATCGCGCCGCGGTAGCCGTAGCGCGGGGCGTCGGCGATGGTGCCGCCGGCGATCCTCCAGGGGCCCGGCTGTGCGGTGCGCTCCTCGACGGCCGTGGGCAGCAGCTGGCGGAGGGTCTGTACGCCGTGGAAGAGGCCGGCCGGCCGGCGCGCGCTGATGGTCACCGCGCGGCCGCCGGAGCTGAGGCGGTAGCCCTCCGCCCCCAGCCCCTGGGCCGCCCGGCCGCCGAGCCGCAGCACGATGCCGTCCGCGCCGTCCCGGGCGGTGACGGGCAGAGCGTAGCCGGTCGAGGGACGCAGGATGCCGGCCAGGTACCCGGCGATCCGCCGGGCCTCGCCCGATCCGCCGGGCACCCGGATGCGGGTGCGCGCACTGAGGGTGTAGGCGTCGCCACCCGGCCGTACGGACGCCGGAGCGGGTACGACCCGGTCGAGGGGGGTGGGGGCGGCGGCTCGGGCGTCCGGGGCCGGAACGGCGGCGGTCCCCATCCCCGCCGCGGCGACCAGCAGCAGCGAGAGCAGCATTCTTCGTCGTCTCATCGACGGTCCCTTCGGCGAAGGTCGTACACGGCATGGAGCGACGGAACGGTGACCATGCGTACCGTGAGCCTCCGATCCGGTCAAGGTTCAGACCACTTTCAGGCCCCCAAACCGGGTACCTGCCCGATTCCGGGCAGATTTCTTGCGAAAGCGGCCGCCGCCCCGCAGTATCGACGGGTGCTCGAACGCCGTAACCGCAGCGCAGACGCGCCGCACGAAGACCTGGTGGACCACCTGGTGCGCAGCACGCCGCTCCAGCGCGGTGAGGCCGCCCGGGTGGTGCTGGATGTGCTGGCGTACTTCGACGAGACGACGGAGGAGTTCGTCCGCCGGCGCCATCGCGAGTTGCAGTCCCAGGGACTGCGCAACGAGGAGATCTTCGAACGGATCCGCCACGAGATGCCGCACCGCGCCGTGGCCCCGCCCGATCTCTCGGCCCGCCAGCTGCGCCGCCTCGTCTACGGCTGACGCCCCACCCGGGGCGCCGGGCACGCCAACCGACTCAACGTCATTCACACAACATCGTTCTCGGAGGGTCACTGTATGTGCGGGATCGTCGGCTATATCGGCAAACGTGATGTCGCTCCGCTGCTCCTGGAGGGCCTCCAGCGCCTGGAGTACCGCGGCTACGACTCCGCCGGCATCGCCATCCACGCCAGCGGCACCGGCAAGGCCGCGGGTCTGAAGACCGCCAAGGCCAAGGGCCGGGTCCGCGAGCTGGAGGCCCGTCTGCCGAAGCGGTTCGCCGGCACCACCGGCATCGCGCACACCCGCTGGGCCACCCACGGCGCGCCGACCGACGAGAACGCCCACCCGCACCTCGACACCGAGGGCAAGGTCGCGGTCGTCCACAACGGCATCATCGACAACGCCGCCGAACTGCGCGCCAAGCTCACCGCCGACGGCATCGACTTCGCCTCCGAGACCGACACCGAGGTCCTCGCCCACCTCATCGGCCGCTCCTCGGCCGAGACGCTGGAGGAGAAGGTCCGCGAGGCGCTGCGGCACGTCGAGGGCACGTACGGCATCGCCGTGCTGCACGCCGACTTCGCGGACCGGATCGTGGTGGCCCGCAACGGCTCCCCGGTCGTCCTCGGCATCGGCGAGCACGAGATGTTCGTCTCCTCCGACGTCGCCGCGCTGGTCTCGCACACCCGCCAGGTCGTCACCCTCGACGACGGCGAGATGGCCACCCTCAAGGCCGACGACTACCGCACGTACACCACCGAGGGCTCGCGTACGACCACGACGCCGGAGACCGTCGAGTACGCGGCCGAGTCGTACGACCTGGGCGGCCACGACACCTACATGCACAAGGAGATCTCCGAGCAGGCGGACGCGGTGGACCGCGCGCTGCGCGGGCGGATCGACGACCGCTTCTCCACCGTGCACCTCGGCGGCCTGAACCTCGACGCCCGCGAGGCGCGCGCGGTGCGCCGGGTGAAGATCCTGGGCTGCGGCACCTCCTACCACGCGGGCCAGATCGGCGCGCAGATGATCGAGGAGCTGGCCCGGATCCCCTCGGACGCCGAGCCGGCGTCCGAGTTCCGCTACCGCAACCCGGTGGTGGACCCCGACACGCTGTACGTGGCGGTCTCCCAGTCCGGTGAGACCTACGACGTGCTGGCGGCCGTCCAGGAGCTCAAGCGCAAGGGCGCGCGGGTGCTGGGCCTGGTGAACGTGGTCGGCTCGGCGATCGCCCGGGAGACCGACGGCGGCATCTACGTGCACGCCGGCCCCGAGGTCTGCGTGGTCTCCACCAAGTGCTTCACCAACATGGTGGTCTCCTTCGCGCTGCTCGCCCTGCACCTGGGCCGGATCCGTGACCTGTCCGTCGCGGACGGCAAGCGGATCATCGAGGGCCTGCGCAAGCTGCCGGGCCAGATCGACGAGATCCTCAAGGGCGAGGAGCAGATCAAGCAGCTGTCGGCGCAGTACGCGGACGCCAAGTCGATGATGTTCATCGGCCGGGTGCGCGGCTACCCGGTGGCCCGCGAGGCCTCGCTGAAGCTCAAGGAGGTCTCCTACATCCACGCCGAGGCCTACCCGGCCTCCGAGCTCAAGCACGGCCCGCTGGCGCTCATCGAGCCCGCGATGCCGACGGTGGCGATCGTCCCGGACGACGACCTGCTGGAGAAGAACCGCGCCGCGCTGGAGGAGATCAAGGCCCGCAGCGGCCGCATCCTGGCCGTCGCGCACCAGGAGCAGGAGAAGGCCGACCACACCATCGTCGTCCCGAAGAACGAGCCCGAGCTGGACCCGATCCTGATGGGCATTCCGCTCCAACTGCTCGCCTACCACACGGCGTTGGCCCTCGGCCGGGACATCGACAAGCCCAGGAACCTCGCGAAGTCGGTCACCGTGGAGTAATCCACCCGGGACCACCGAAGCGACAATTGAGCAACCCTCACGGGGCTTGACCACCTCCGCGAGAGCGGCGGCGGTTGGGCCGCAAAGGACAGGGCGGCGGCTCCGCGCGTGCCACCATGCGCGCGAAGCCGCCGCCTCCCCTGTGCCGGCGTCGCCCATACGCCGGCGGGATGCCGCCGCCCCAGGAACCGTCACCTCCCGGCCGGCAGCACGCAGTTGCCGTGCGCGCGGCCGCCGGGCCCGTGGTGCGGCGCGCCCACGTGACCGTCTTCTACCCCTCACAAGCGCACAATCCACCTCTACACATCCGTGGAGACGGAGATGTCCACTGCGCCCACAACATTCATGGCGCCCCCTCAAGTGTGCGCGGTATGGGGAGAGATGAGGGGGACGCGAGGCGGCTGAGCGGTACTCAGGGAATGACGATCACGGGGCGCTGCGCCCGGCGGGCCAGTCGCCCGGCGACCGAGCCGAAGATCCGGCCGACGATGCCGTGCGTGGAGCCGACCACGATCGCGTCGGCCTCGTACTCCCGGCCGACCTCCTCCAGCTCGTGGCAGATGTCCCCACCGCGCTCGACGAGGATCCAGGGCACCTCGCTGAGGTGCTCCGCGCAGGCCAGCTCCAGCCCGAGCACCTCGGTGCGGTGGTCGGGCACGTCCACGAAGACCGGGGGCTCACAGCCCGCCCAGACGGTCGTCGGCAGCCGATTGGCCACGTGGACGATGATCAATCCGGCGCCGTGGCGCCGCGCGATACCGATTGCATACGCCAACGCCCGTTCGCTGGACATGGACCCGTCGAAGCCGACGACGACGCCATGCCGGAACGCAGGATCGCATGAGCGTCGGGGCTCTTCCGCCGCTTCCAGGTCCGCCAGGGGATCGGCGACCTGCTTGCGGTCCGCGGGTTCGGGGAATTCGTGACCGGCCATTGGTGTCTCGGCGAGGACGTCCTCTTGCGGAGGGGCGAACGGGGAACGGCGATTGACTTGATCCGGCAGTTGACTGAGCTGGCTCGATCGAGGCGCGGGAGCCATAGTTCAAAGGGGAACGATACGACTGGGAATCATCTTCCCAACCCCTTACCCCAAGAGTACGGCGCCACTCCTCCGCTGCCCAGAGCCCACCACGGACGCCCGGCGTCCGTGCGAGACGGGGAGAAGCGGGGAGAGGCCTCGAACGTTCCCCGGAGCATGCCGGAGCCTGGCGCGGATGGCAATGCCCCGGCCTGCCCCCGTACGTACCCCTCGCGGTGACCCATGATCGCCGGCGGCGTTGTAGTAGCAGCCCGTCCGAGGGGAGCGCGAGGTGCCGCTGCGGCCCGACAGATCACCCGACCCAGTGAGCGATGTCGTGCGCTGGGGCGCCTTCAGCTGCGCCCTGGTGCCGGTCGTCCTGATCATCAGCGGCGCCTCCTGGGCCGGCGCCGCCGGTACCGCCGCCGGACTCACGGCGGTCACCTGCGCCTGTCGGGCGCTGTTGCGGAAATCCGAACAGCCCGCCGCGCGGGCCCGCGCCCGCAGGAGGCGGCGACGCCGGGACAGAAAGGGATATTCGGCGCGGACGGCGCACAGGGGCGGACGGCAATCCGAAGGGCGTACGCCGGTCGATTGAGGCGTCTGCAAGTCTGCGCGCGACTGTTTCCAGCCAACTTCGGGCCTGACTGACCACCTTGCCCCACGTACCCCTCAACCCTGGTGTGAGCAGGGAGGAAAGGACCGCTGGGCATGGTTGTGTCCTACTGCGAACGGGCAGAGCCGAGACGCGTACTTCCCATGTAGGCCCGACGAGTGGAACGCTTCGTGATCGAATGCTTCGCGCCAAGTTGCCATATCGACATACCAGTGGGTGGTGAACTTGGCACTCCATCCTCACGGAACACAGTAGATTCGATCTTGGTAGTAACGGCGGGGGAACTGTGCAGGACCGAGAGGGCGAGACGACCGAGGGGGGCTTAAGTGCCATGAGCCAGGACTCCGCTGCCGTACCAGATGCCGCACGCAAGCTCGCCGCCCGACGACGCCGCGAAATAGTCGCGGTGCTCCTCTTCAGCGGCGGCCCCATTTTCGAGAGCTCCATTCCGCTCTCGGTCTTCGGCATCGACCGACAGGACGCCGGCGTTCCGCGGTACCGGCTACTTGTGTGCGCGGGCGAAGACGCACCTTTGCGCACGACCGGGGGGCTCGAACTATCCGCCCCCTACGGGCTGGAGGCGATCTCCCGAGCCGGGACCGTCGTCGTACCGGCCTGGCGATCCATCACCCAGGCCCCGCCGCCCGCCGCGCTCGACGCGCTGCGCCGCGCGCATGAAGAAGGGGCCAGAATCGTCGGGCTGTGCACGGGGGCGTTCGTCCTCGCCGCGGCCGGACTGCTTGACGGCCGCCCGGCCACCACACACTGGATGTACGCGCCGACGCTCGCCAAGCGTTATCCGTCCGTCCATGTGGACCCCCGCGAGCTCTTCGTCGACGACGGCGACGTGCTCACCTCCGCGGGGACGGCGGCCGGTATCGATCTGTGTCTGCACATCGTGCGCACCGACCACGGCGCGGACGCCGCGAACGCGCTGGCCCGCCGGCTCGTCGTACCACCCCGCCGGACCGCCTCCGATATGGGGCACCAGCGCTACCTCGACAGGTCATTACCGGAGGAGATCGGCGCCGACCCGCTCGCCGAGGTCGTCGCCTGGGCGCTGGAGCACCTCCACGAGCAGTTCGACGTGGAGACTCTGGCCGCCCGCGCATACATGAGCCGGCGCACCTTCGACCGGCGCTTCCGTTCCCTGACCGGGAGCGCCCCGTTGCAGTGGCTGATCACCCAGCGGGTGCTCCAGGCCCAGCGGCTGCTGGAGACCTCCGACTATTCGGTGGACGAGGTCGCCGGGCGCTGCGGGTTCCGCTCACCGGTCGCGCTGCGCGGTCACTTCCGGCGGCAGCTGGGCGCCTCGCCCGCGGCCTACCGGGCGGCCTACCGCGCCCGCCGGCCGCAGAACGGGCCGCCCGAGCCGGCGCTTCGGCCCGAGCGGGTCGAGCGGCCGGAGCGCGAGCGGGCTGCGCTGGCGGCCGGCGGTGCGGAGCGGTTCTCCGCCGCCGCACTGGCCGGACACGGGCTGGCGACCGCCGAGGCGGGCGAGGTCGGCAAACCGCAGTCGGACGCCTACGCCTCCCGGCTGCCGGAGACCGCGGTCGGCCGTGCTGCGGGACGCCCCGTGCTGCCCGGACAGCGCGAACGCCCCGTAGGGTGAGATGTATGAACGATCGCATGGTGTGGATCGACTGCGAGATGACCGGACTCTCGCTGGCGAATGACGCGCTCATCGAGGTGGCCGCGCTGGTCACCGACTCGGAGCTGAATGTGCTGGGCGACGGGGTGGATGTGGTGATCCGCCCCCCGTCCGAGGCGCTGAGCACCATGCCGGAGGTGGTGCGCCAGATGCACACCGCCTCCGGGCTGCTGGAGGAGCTGGACGGCGGAACGACGCTGGAGGCGGCCGAGGCGCAGGTGCTCGCCTACATCAGGGAGCATGTGCCGGAGCCGGGGAAGGCGCCGCTGTGCGGCAATTCCGTCGGCACCGACCGTGGCTTCCTGCTGCGCGACATGCCGACGCTGGAGAGCTACCTCCACTACCGGATCGTCGATGTGTCGTCCGTCAAGGAGCTGGCCCGGCGCTGGTTCCCGCGGGCCTACTTCAACAGTCCGGACAAGAACGGCAACCACCGGGCGCTGGCGGACATCCGGGAGTCCATCGCGGAGCTCCGCTACTACCGGGAGGCGGTCTTCGTGCCGCAGCCCGGACCGGACTCGGAGACCGCCAAGGCGATCGCCGCCAAGCACGTCCTGCCCGCGGAGCCCGCCCCTGCCGTCGAGGGGCGGTGCTCCCAGCCGGCGCCGCAGTCCGCGCCGTCGTCGTGACGCACGGGGGCGGTCTTCCGGGTCGGGTTCCGACCGGTTGTGACCCGGAAGACACGCCCTCGCTCGCCCCGGTGAAAAACTGGGCGTGAGCACCCCTCCGGACCCTGTACACTTTTTCTCAGCCGGTGGGGAAAAGGAACCACACAAGCACCGGTCATGGTGGGTATAGCTCAGCTGGTAGAGCACCTGGTTGTGGTCCAGGATGTCGCGGGTTCGAGTCCCGTTACTCACCCCACTGCAAGGCCCCCGACCTCAGGTCGGGGGCCTTGTGCGTGTCCGGGGCGGTTCAGTAGCCGACGGTGAAGCGCTCGCCGATGTGCTGCGGGCGCTCGATCTCGTCGACGAGGGCGACCGCGTAGTCCTCGGCGGAGATCCGGCTGGCGCCCTCCGCGTCGGTGACCAGGTCCTCGGTCGAGGTGCGGTAGCCGCCGGTGCGCTCGCCGGGCGCGATGGTGGCGGCCGGGCTGAGGTTGGTCCAGCGCACGTCGGAGACGGTCCGGTAGAAGTCCAGGGCGTCGCCGTGGGCGTGCATGATCTGGAGCAGGAACTCGGGCAGGCCCTCGGCATCCCAGACCTGCTTGCCGTCGGGCGTCCGGAGGGATCCCGCGCCGCCGACCGCGATCAGCCGGGGCGCCACGTCGCCGAGCGTGCGCACACCGGCGACCAGGGACTCGGCGGCGGGCTTGATGGTGGCGATGTGGCCCGGCCCGTCACCGCCGCCGACCGCGCTGACCACGACGTCCTTGCCCTCGGCCGCGGCGGCGACGGAGGCCGGGTCGAGGACGTCGCCGGTGGCCACGGTCAGGTTCGAGTGGCTCGTGGTGATCTTCGCGGGGTCGCGGACGACCGCAGTGACCTGGTGACCGCGCCGCAGGGCCTCGCTGAGGATGCGGCTTCCGATGGTGCCGTTGGCCCCGAAGAGAGCGATCGTGGACATGGTGGATCTCCCAGTTGTTCGGTGTGTCCGGTGTCGGCATGTCCGGGTCTGCGGACTTCCGTTTTCCGTCAGCGGTGGTGCTGATGGCTTCTACGCTAGGGGCAGTAGCTGGACATTTCGGGGTAGCGAAGGGACCGGTGATGGTCAAAAAACGACAGGAGGGTGGGAAACCCGTTCCCGAGATCCGGGAGGTGGCGTTCTCCGCGCCGGCCGGGCGGCCGGCGGGCATGGAGGTGATGACGCTCGCCGAGCTGCGCGGGCGCGCGGCCGCCTGTCAGCTGTCCACCCCGCACCGCCCCGGCTTCCACCATCTGCTGGTGCTGGAGCGCGGCCGGCTGGCGCACTGCGTCGACTTCCGGGAGCACGTGCTCGAACCGGGCGATCTGCTGTGGTCACGGCCGGGGCAGGTCCAGCACTTCGGGGACCTGACGGGCGCGGAGGGCCGGCTGGTGCTCTTCGAGTCCGGCTTCCTGGATCCGGCGACCGCGGCGGCGGCCCGGATAGAGGACTGGTACGGACCGCCGGTGCGGCGCCCCGAGGGCGTGGCGGCGCGTCGGGTGGACGAGGCGATGCGCCAGTTGCACCAGGAGTTCGGGGCGCTGGGCGGGCTGCCGCTGGAGGTCCACCTGGAGGTGCTGCGGCACCTGCTGGCCGTCCTGGTGCTGCGGGCCGCGTTCCTGGGCGGGCCGGACCGCGACGGGGCGGCCGACGGTGAGCCGAACCCGACGTATCTGCGCTTCCGGGACGCGGTGGAGCGGGACTTCACCCGGAGCCGCCGGGTCGCCGACTACGCCCGCTCGCTGGGCTACGCGCCGCGCACCCTCTCCCGGGCCACGGAGGCCACCGCGGGCGTCGGGGCGAAGGAGTTCATCGACCGCCGGGTGGCGCTGGAG
The DNA here is from genome assembly GCF_040651315.1 of Streptomyces sp. NPDC048506. Taxonomy (NCBI): domain Bacteria; kingdom Bacillati; phylum Actinomycetota; class Actinomycetes; order Kitasatosporales; family Streptomycetaceae; genus Streptomyces; species Streptomyces sp. NPDC048506. Next base: position 87,286 of record NZ_JBEZIX010000020.1, on the reverse strand, counting down.
GCCAAGCGGCTACTGGCGCACGGCGACCAGTCCGCGGCCCGGATCGCGGACCGGCTGGGCTTCGCCGACGCCACCAACTTCAGCAAGTTCTTCCAGCGGCAGACCGGCAGCACCCCGATCGCCTTCCGGACGGCGGTACGTGGCGGGGCGCAGCGGGTGGGGGGTTGAGCCCGCTGCGCCCCGCCTGCGGGACGGTGGTCCGGGTGGGGGCGACGAGGTCCGGACCGCCGGTGGGGGCAGGACGTGCTAGCCGGTGTAGGCGCCGAAGGCCTTGGTGAAGTCCAGCGGGCCCTGCTCGATGGAACTACAGGTCGGCTGGGCGGAGTTGCCGGAGCCACCGGGGCAGGCCTTGTCGCGGGTCGAGGACCACATCGACAGCCAGGCCAGGTGCTTGGCCTTGGCGAACGTCACCAACTCCTTGGCGTCGTCGACCTTGAAGACCTCGTTCTGGACGTCGTTGACACCGATCATCGGGGTCACCGCCACGGTCTTCCAGGCGGCCGCGTCACCCAGTCCGAGCGCCTTCTTGATCTGACCCTGCGTGGCGGTTGCGGCCTTGGTGGCGTAGGTGCCCATGTCGCCGTTGTAGGAGGCTCCGTAGTCCATCGCCATGATGTTGACGGCGGAGATCTTCACGCCGTTCTTCTTGGCGTCCGCGAGCAGGTTCACCCCGTCCTGGGTGAGGCCTTCGGGCATGACCGGCAGGGTGAAGGAGACGTCCAGCCCGGGGTGCTTCTTCTGGAGCTGGGCGATGGCCTGGGCGCGGCGGGTGTTGGCGGCGGTGTCGGGCAGCGCGCCGCCCTCGATGTCGAAGTCCACCTTGGTGAGCGTGAACTGGTCGATGACCTTGCCGTAGGCCGCGGCCAGCTGGTCCGCGGAGCCGCAGGCGAGGCCGAGTTCGGAGCCGTTGGCGCCGCCGAAGGAGACCCGGACGTCGCCACCGGCCTTGCGCAGGGCGGGTATCTGCTTGGCCACCGGGTCGTTGCCCAGCTCGACCACGCCGCCCCACTTGGGGGTGCAGCCGCCGCCGGAGGTGACGAACGCGAGGTTGAAGTTCTTCACCCCGGTCTTCTTGGCGGTGTCGGCCAGGTCGTAGGCGGGCCAGAGCGAGGTGTCGACGTACGGGGCGAAGCCGGCGGCGGCCTTCGCGGCGGTGCCGGCGGTCCGCGGCGCCTTGGTGGCCATGGCGGATCCGGCGACGGCGAAGGCGCCGCCGGCGGCGACCGTCACGGCCGCGCCGGTCACGATCAGCTTGGTGGTGCGGCTCTTGCGCCGGCGGTGTACCGAGGAGCTCATCTCGTGCCTGCCTGTCGTCTGCGTGGGGGGTGGCTGGTGTGCACCGTGGTGCGTCCCGCACGCTAGCGGCAGGGAAACGGACAAATGCCGGGATCCGTACGGTGGTTGGCGGAATTATGACTGCCTTAAGGAAGCGGAAGGGGTCGGTTAAGAGCCCCCGGCACATGCCGGCCCGACGGCGGCTCAGGAGGCGGCGCGGGCGGCCGCCCGGCGTCGCCGGGTGCCGAGCGTGCGGCGCAGCCGGTGGCCGCGGCGGCCGCCGGGGCGCGCCGGGCGGTCCAGGGCCAGCCAGACCCGTACCTCGGTGCCGCCGAGGACGGAGCGGCCGATGCGGACGTCGCCGCCGGTGGATTCGGCCAGCCGGCGCACGATGTCCAGGCCGAGGCCGGTGGAGCCTCCGCCAGCTACCGCTGGGAGGTGCCCCCACCCGCCCCCGCCCGACCAGCCGCGGCGCAGCGCCGCCTCCGGGTCGGCGATGCCCGGACCGGCGTCCGAGACCAGCACGATCACCGCGTCCTCCGCGTTGTGCACGTCGACCGCGAAGGCGGTGCCCTCGGGGGTGTGCCGGAAGACGTTGCCGAGCATCGCGTCCAGGGCCGCGGCGAGTTCCGGGCGGGCGACCGGGATGCGGACGGGGCGGTCCGCGCCGGCGATGCGCACGGTGCGGCCCTCGTCCTCGGCGAGCGCCGACCAGAAGGCCATCCGCTCGCGGATCACCTCGGCGGCGTCACAGCCGGCCGCGGCCGCCGCCTGCTGGGTCTGCGTCTTCTGCTCGCGGGCGGTGCGGATGATCTGGTCCACCTCGCGCTCCAGTTGTGCGACGGCGGCCCGGGTCTGGTCGGCGGCCGGGGTGTCGCCGAGCGAGGCGGTGTTGAGGCGGAGGACGGTCAGCGGCGTGCGCAGCCGGTGCGAGAGGTCGGCGGCCAGTTCGCGTTCGTTGGCCAGCAGTTGGACGACCTGGTCGGCCATGGCGTTGAAGGCGCTGGCGGCCAGTCGTAGCTCCTTGGGGCCGTCCTCCGGGACGCGGACGCCGAGCTTGCCCTTGCCGAGGTCGTGGGCGGCGTCCGCGAGCCGTTCGGCGGGCCGCACCATCCGGGTGCCGAGCCGGTCGGCGACCGCGACCGAGCCGATGACCAGGGCGAGTCCGACGCCGGCCAGCACCACCCAGGAGGTGGTGACGCCGTTGGTGAGCGCCTCGTCGGGGACGAAGACCTCGACGACCGCGATGCCGGAGGCGACGGCGGTCGGCTGGAGGAGCGAGGAGCCGCCGGGGACCGGCGAGATGGAGGCCCGGCCGAGCTTGACGGCGGCCGCGACATCGGCCGGTGCGGCGCGCCGGGAGCCGATCTCGGCGGGGGCGCCGTCCTTGCCGCCGGCCGGGACGTGCACGCCGATCCGCCCGCCGGAGCCGGTCTCGGCGCTGGCGACGGCGCGCTCCAGCTGGGTGCGGTCGGTGGTGATGGCGAGGACCGGGCCGATGGTGGCGGCCTGCCGCTCGGCGTTGGAGAACGCGCGGTCGCGGGCCATCTCCTTGACGACGAGGCCGAGCGGGACGGCGAACGCGACCACGACCATCGTGGTGACCGCCAGCGCCACCTTGACCAGGGCCCATCTCACTGCGGGGGCTCCAGCTTCACGCCGACACCGCGCAGGGTGTGCAGATACCGGGGTTTCGCCGCGGTCTCCCCCAATTTGCGGCGGAGCCAGGACAGATGGACATCGATGGTCTGGTCGTCTCCGTAGGACTGCTGCCAGACCTCGGCGAGCAGCTCCTTGCGCGGGACGACGACTCCGGGGCGCCCGGCGAGGAACGCCAGCAGGTCGAACTCGCGCCGGGTGAGGTCGAGCGCGACGCCGTCGAGCGCGGCCTGGCGGCGCAGCGGGTCGACGGACAGGCCGCCGACCCGGATCACCCGTGAGGGCGGTTCCGCGCCGGCCGCGCCGGCCCGGGAGCGGCGCAGGACTGCCGCCATCCGGGCCGAGAGGTGTTCGACCGAGAACGGCTTGGTGAGGTAGTCGTCGGCACCGTCGTTCAACAGCCGCACGATTTCGGCCTCGTCGTCCCGGGCGGTGGCGATGATCACAGGGACGTCGGTGATCCCGCGCAGCATCTTCAACGCCTCGCCCCCGTCCAGGTCGGGCAGGCCGAGGTCGAGGATGACCACGTCGAAGCCGACGTGCGCCACCTCCCGCAGCGCCTCCAGGGCGGTCCCGACGCTGCGTACCGTGTGGGCGGCCTCGGTCAGATGCCGGATGAGGGCCGAGCGTACGAACTGGTCGTCCTCGACCACGAGCACACGTGCCATGGGCGGCACCGTACGCCATTCGGGCTGGGTTCTTTACCCGAGGTTGACGTCGGAACAGGGTGTTCCGGGGTCGGGGACGGGCTGCAACGGGGTGGGCCGGTGGTGCAGTATGAGCCAAATGCAACGAGGACTGGTTCACGCGGCGGCCTGGACGCTGGCGACCGGAGCCGCGGTCACCCTGTCGTGGTTCGGCGTGCACACGGTGCTGTCCGGCACGGCGTACGACGCACCGCGCGCGCTGCCCCTCTCCGATCAGGCGGCGTCCTCGGCGGCACGGCCGGACGACGGCGCGACGCCGCAGGTCTCCTCCACGCACCGGCCCAAGCCGTCGCCCCCGGCGAGCCACAGCCCGTCGCCCGCCGGGCCCACCTCATCGGCCACGCCCTCGCGCACCGGCGGCGGCGCGTCCCGCTCGCCCGGCGGCGGCGCGTCCGGCGGCTGGGCACCGGACTCCGGCGGCAGCGTCAGGAGCTACGCCACGAACGGCGGCCGGGTGGTCTTCGACCTGGGCGGCTCCGCCGCCGAGTTGGTCTCGGCGACCCCGAACTCGGGCTGGGAGATGCAGGTGTGGAAGCAGTACGGCTGGATCCGGGTGGACTTCACCAGCGGTAGCGCCCGCACGTCCGTGATCTGCACCTGGAACGGCCATCCGCCGACCGTGCAGACCGACAACCACGCGACGTAGCGAGCCGGTCGGCGGTTCAGTCGAAGGTCTTGGCGGGTGGGGCCGGGGAGGCGACCGCCGTGGCGTCGGTCACCGGTGTCGCGCCGCCGGTGAAGTCCCGCAGCGCGCGGCCGTGTTCGACCCGGCCGGTCTGAGGGTCGGTCGCCGCACGGCGGGTCAGTTCGGCGACCGGGAGGGGCGCGTCGGAGGCCAGCAGCACCGCGTTGCCGAAGCGCTTGCCGCGCAGGACGGCCGGGTCGGCGGTGAGGCAGAGCTCGGGGAAGGCCGTCCCGACGGTGGCGATCTGGCCGCGCAGGAAGCGCAGCGGCGGCCCGTCGGCGAGGTTGGCCGCGTAGTGGCCGCCGGGCCGGAGCGCCCGGCGGACCTCCGCCACGAACTCGGCGCTGGTCAGGTGCGCGGGCGTACGCGCACCGCCGAAGACGTCCGCGATGATCAGGTCGGCCCAGCCGTCCGGGACCTTGGCCAGGCCCGCGCGGGCGTCGCCGCCGCGCACCCTGATCCGCCAGCCGGTGTCCAACGGCAGGTGGCGGCGGACCAGTTGGACCAGGGGCGCGTCGATCTCGACGACCTGTTGGGTGGACCGGGGCCGGGTCGCGGCCACGTAGCGGGCGAGGGTCAGCGCGCCGCCGCCGAGGTGGACGACGCGCAGCGGTGTGCCGGGCGGGCCGGCGAGGTCCACGATGTGCCCCAGCCGCCGCTGGTAGGAGAAGTCCAGGAAGGCCGGGTCGTCGAGGTCGACGTGGGACTGCGGGGCGCCGTCGATCAGCAGCGTCCAGCCGCGCGGCCGGTCCCGGTCGGGCCTCAGCTCCGCGAGCCCGCCGTCCACCTGCTCCGTGACGGACTCCGCCCCGCCCCGGTCGCGTCTGCTCCTCGCCATGCCCTCCAGTATGACCGGTGCCCCGGATGCCGCCCCCGGGGCCCAAGGACCGGGCGGGGTGCCCCCGGCGTTGGCCGGTGGAGGGTCCCCTCGCTGGTCAGGGCGGTGCGCCGGGAGGGCGGGGTGCCGGGTCATGGCACAGCGGCGGACCACCACGACCGGGGTCGTAGCGGTCCGCCGACTGCGTACGATGCCCCGCGCCGGTCCGACGTTCGCCCGGACCGGCCGCGGGTCACTTGTTGATGCAGATGTTCCCGAAGGCCGGGTTCAGCAGCGCGAAAATGTTGATGGTGTTGCCGCAGACGTTGATCGGGATGTGGATCGGAATCTGGACCACGTTGCCGCTGAGGACGCCCGGGGAATGCACCGCGACGCCCTTGGCGAAGGCACCACCACTGCGGTGGTGGTGGTGGCGGCGGTGGTGGTGATGGCCGTTGTAGCCGTAGTGGTGACCGTAACTGGCGTGGCCACCCTGCTGGTGGGCCACCCCACCGGCAGATGCGATCCCCGCGCCACCCACCACCAGGGTGCAGCTGGCCGCGGCGACCGCGGCGGTCTTGGCAAACCGCTTCATCCCATTCTCCTTTCAGTTCGCGAATGGGGCACCCGGTCACAACGAACGAATTGGGTCAGGGATGCGGGCGTTCCCCCGTAACGGGAAATCATTAGCCCTTCTGGCACTATTCCTTAGCTCTTTTGGCGCCACCGCGCCCCGTCGAGAAGTCCGGTATTCCGCCGATCGGGACCCCCGGAGCGGATCCGGGCGTGCCTGTCGCGGTTTCCAGCATGATTTCTGTCAGAGTGCTCTCCTGTTTGACTGATAGAAGTCGGAGAGGAAGACATGCGGAAGTCGTTGGACCGCACCGGGCGCGGTGTCGCGTGCGCGCTGGCGTCCTTGGCCGTGTCGGCCGCGCTGACGTCGGCAGCGGCCGCGCCGGTTCCCCGGGAGTCCGCACGCATTCCGCTCCACGAGCGCTTCCATGCGACCGGGCACGGCGGCATCGCGCGGGCCGCCAACTCCTCGGTCACCTGCGGCCCCGCGGGCCGCGCGGGCCGCGCGGCGGCGGCCGCGTGTGCCGCGGCCCAGCAGGGCGACGCCGGCAGCAACGGCCGGTACCCGATGGCGTCCGTCGACGTCGACTCCGACCGGCGCACCGACGACTCCAGCACGGCGGTGCTGCGGATCCCGGCCGGCTCCCGGATCAGCTACGCCCGGCTGTACTGGGGCGGCAACCTCCGGGCCGGTGAGCGGAGAGCGGCGAAGGACGACAACCGGGTGCTGATCGCCGAGCCCGGCGGCCGGTACAAGGCCGTGCGCGCCGACACCCCGACCGGCCACCGCACCACCGCCGCCGGCGACGTCTACCAGGCCTCCGCGGACGTCACCGACCTGGTGCGCCGCGGCGGGCCGGGCGCCTACACGGTCGGCGGGGTCAACGTCGCCGGCGACCGCTCCAAGGCCGGTGCCTGGGGCGGCTGGACGCTGGTGGCCGTGTACGAGAACGCGAAGCTGCCGCTGCGCCGGCTCGCGCTGTGGGACGGCTTCGAACCGCTGGGCGGCGGGCGCCGCGCCCTGTCGGTGCGCCTGAAGGACCTGCGGATCCCGGCGCGCTCGGCCGGCCGGGTGGGCGTCGTGGCGTACGGCGGGGACCGCGGCGACGGGCACGACCAGCTCCTCGTCCAGGCCGACCGGCGCCGCCCGCTCGCCGTGCGGGACTCCGCCAACCCGGCGCACGACGTGATGAACTCGACCATTACGGAATTCGGTCGGGAGGGCGCCCGGAAGCCCGACTTCCGCAATACCCTCGGAATCGACTCCGATGTATTCGATATGCGGCCCGTGCTGCGTTCCGGAGCCGATCGACTCACCTTCCGCTTCACCACTCGCGACCCCGGATATCTGCTCGGCGCACTCTTCGTCCAGGCCGATACCCGGCGCTGAGCGGCCCGCCCCGGGAATTCCCGCGACGACCCGAATCATCCGCACAGAGACCGAAGAGTCCGTAGAGAGTCCGCTGAGAGTTCTGTCAGCTCGGAATCAGGGGAGCAGTGCGTGCTGACGCAAGACGTGCCGTCCCGGGACCGGCCCACGGTGCTCCATGTCTCCCAGCCCGTCGACGGTGGGGTCGCCCGGGTCGTCACCGACCTGGTGCGGGCCCAGGTGGCGGCCGGGCTGCGGACCGTGGTCGCCGCGCCGCCGCACGGCGGGCTGCACCGGGAGGCCGCCGCGGCGGGCGCCGAGGTGGTCCCCTGGCCCGCCCACCGCTCCCCCGGTCCGGCGCTGGCCGGCGAGACCGGGCGACTGGCCCGGCTGGTCCGGCGGCTGCGGCCGGACCTCGTCCATGCGCACAGCGCCAAGGCCGGGCTCGCCGCCCGGCTGGCCGTACGCGGCAGGATCCCGACGGTCCATCAGCCGCACGCCTGGTCGTTCGACGCGGTGGGCGGGGCGGCGGGGCGGCTGGCGCTCGGCTGGGAGCGGTACGCGGCGCGCTGGGCGGACCGGGTGCTGTGCGTGAGCGAGGCGGAGCGACTGCGGGGCGTCGAGGTGGGGGTGGCGGCCCGGTGGACGGTGATCCGCAACGGCGTGGACCTGGAGCGCCATGCGCCCGGGCACCACGACGACGCGGCGCGGCGGGCGCTGCGCAGTGCGCTGCCGGCGCTCGGCGAACTGGCGCCGGAGGCCCCGCTGGTGGTGTGCGTGGGGCGGCTGTGCCCGCAGAAGGACCAGTCGTCGCTGCTGCGCGCCTGGCCCTCGGTGCGCACCGCCGTTCCGCGCGCCCGGCTGGTGCTGGTCGGCGACGGACCGGACCGGGCGCCGCTTCAGACGGCCGCGCCGCCCGGCGTGCGGTTCGCGGGCGCGACCGCGGACGTCGTCCCCTGGTACCGGGCGGCGGATCTGGTCGTCCTGCCGTCCCGTTGGGAGGGGATGGCGCTGACGCCCCTGGAGGCGATGGCCTGCGGGCGTCCCGTGGTGGTCACCGACGTCGGCGGCGCCCGCGAGAGCCTGCCGCCCGGTGCCGCACCGCACTGCCTGGTCCCGCCGGCCGACCCGCCCGCCCTGGCACAGGCCGTACGCACCCTGCTGACCCGCCCTCAACTCCGCGGTGAACTGGCCCGCCGGGGTCTGGAGCACACCCGCGCGACGGCCGACGTACGGCGCACCGCGGCGGAGGTCCTGGACCTGTACCGCGCGCTGCTCGGTGCGCCGGCTCCGGATCGCGGCGGGCGGAGCCCGCGATGACGACGGAGCGCGCGGACGCGCCCCTGTCCGCCCGGGTGGGGCCGTCGTCGACGCTCGGCCCCGGGACCGGGACCGGGCTCGGGACCGGGCTCGGGTCCGGGTCCGGGGGCTCTGCCAGGACGCCGGCCACCGTGGTCCGTCCGCCGCGCGGGCCGGGCCGGGAGACCCTGCCGCCGCCCCGACTCGGACACGGCGCCCGGCGGTGGACCGCCGTCGCGCTGGCGGCCGTCGACTGCCTGGCCCTGGTGGGCGCCGCGCTGCCGGTCTTCGGCCCGGCGCTGCTGCCGTGCGCGATGGTGCCGGTGCTGCTGTTCCTGCACGCCCGGGCCGGGCTCTACCGTCCCGGCCCGGCGCCGGCCGCGCTCGGCGACCTGCCGGCGGTGCTGGGCCGGGCCGCCGTCTGCTGGTGTGCCGCGGCCGCGGTGCTCGCCGCCGTACGCCCCGAACGGGCGCTGGCACCGGTCCCGCTGCTGTGTGCGCTGGTGGTGCACATCGCGCTGGCGTTCTGCGGCCGGTCCACGGTCTACCGGGCGCGCCGCAACCTCGCCCGCCGCCGACCGCGCGCCGCGCTGGTCGTCGGCTCCGACCCGGCGGCCCGTCAGCTGGCCGCCGCGCTGCTGGCCCACCCCGAGTACGGGATGCGGCCGGTGGGCCTGGTCGCGCCGTCGCCGCTGCCGTCCGCCGAGCCGGATCCCGCCCCCGGCCCGGTGGCGGCGCTGCCGCGGCTGGCCTCCCCTCAGGACATCACCCGGGCCGTCATCCAGAACACCGTGCGGGACGCGGTGTTCACCGTGCCGCCGTTCGCCGATCCGCACACCGCGGCGCTGCTGCGCCGGTTCGTCGACCAGGGCTCGGCGATCTGGCTGGCCGGCGCCGCGGCCGCCCACGAGGGCCGGCCGCCGGGCGCCGGCACCGAGCACCTGTGGGGCTTCGCCTGTCGGCTGCTGGACACCGGCGCGCCGCAGCACGGCAGTCGGGGCAAGCGGACGCTGGACCTCGCACTGGCCACACTGCTGCTGGTGGCCGGCGCACCGGTGCTGCTGGCCTGCGCGCTGGCGGTACAGCTCGGCGACGGACCGGGCGTGCTCTTCCGGCAGGAGCGCATCGGTCGCGGCGGACGCAGCTTCACCCTGCTCAAGTTCCGCACCCTGCGCCCCGACGACGAGCACGAGGCGGCGACGCGGTGGACCATGGCGGGCGACGCCCGGACGAGCCGGGTCGGCCGGCTGCTGCGCCGCACCTCGCTGGACGAGCTGCCGCAGCTGTGGAACGTGCTGCGCGGCGACATGAGCCTGGTCGGGCCGCGCCCGGAGCGGCCGTTCTTCGTCGGGAAGTTCACCGACCACTTCCCCGACTACGCCGACCGGCACCGCATGCCGGTCGGCATCACGGGACTCGCCCAGGTGCACGGGCTGCGCGGCGACACCTCCATCGAGGACCGGGTCCGGTTCGACAACCTCTACATCGACAACTGGTCGCTGGGGCAGGACATCCGGATCATGCTGCGCACCCTGGCCGCGCTGTGCCGGCCGGAGGACCGATGAGCGGGGGGCGGTCGGCGTCCGTGCTGCCCGGCCCGGGTCGTGCGGCCGGTCGGACCGGGGCGTGGGCGCCCGGCCGGTCCGGGGCACGGGCGGCGGTGGCCGCGTGGGCGCCGCTGGTCCCGGCGCTGGCGACGGTCCTGCTGCTGTGCGCACCGGTCGGCGGGGGCGCGGTGCCGGGCGGCGGGAGCGCGGTGCCGGGCGGCGGCACCCCGGCCGATGTGGCCTCCGCGGTGCTGGTGGTCTGCGGCGTGCTGGGGCTGCTGCGCCGGGGCGCCCGGCCGCTCGGCCGCACCGCCGCGCTGGTCCTGGGGGCGCCGGTGGTCGGCCTCGCCCTGGCCACGGTCACCTCCACCGATCCGGCCGCGAGCCTGACCGGGCTCGTCCGCCAGTTGCAGCTCTTCGTGCTGGTGCCGGCCGCGCTGCTGCTGACCCTGCGCGGCGCCCGGGACTTCCGGGTGGTGGCCGGCGCACTGGTGCTGCTCGCCCTCGTCCAGGGCGCGCTCGGCGTCCACCAGTACCTGACCGCGACCGGTGCCTCCTATATGGGGCAGAACGTCCGGGCCGTCGGCACCTTCGGTCCGCTGGACGTCATGGGGATGGCGACGGTCGTCGGGTACGGGCTGATGGCGGCGCTGGGGTTGGGCCTGGCCCCGGCCCCGGACGCGCCGCGCTGGCAGCGGCCGGCCGCACTGGGCTGCGCGGCGGTCCTGGTGGTGCCGCTCGCGGTGTCGTTCAGCCGGGGCGCCTGGATCGCCACCGCGGTGGCGACCGGGAGCGTGCTGCTGTTGGCCGGGCTGCGGCCGGCGGTGCGGACGCTGGCCGTGCTGGTCGCGCTGGCGGTGGTCCTGGTCGGCGGCGCCGGGGTGGGCTCCGCGCTGCTCGGCGAGCGGGTCGCGAGCATCGGCGCGGTGTCCGACGCCCCGGACCGGTCGGTCACCGACCGGTACGCGCTGTGGGCCGCCGCGGCCGGCATGTGGCGCGACCGTCCGCTGACCGGCGTCGGACTCAAGGAGTTCCCGGCCCATCGCGACGGGCACGCCTCGCTCGGCCTGTCGTCGGGCGGCGACACCGCGGGTGCCGGAGTCGCCTTCCGCCGTGAGCCGCTGCTCTCACCGCACAACATGTACCTGCTGGCGCTGAGCGAGCAGGGGCTGGTGGGCGCCACCGCGCTGGTGGGGAGCTGGGCGGCGCTGCTGGTCCGCGGGCTGCGGCGGCTGGTACGGGCCCGGCGCGGGCGACCGGCGGGGTGCACCGGCGACGGCTGCCCGGCCGACCGTGCCGTGGACTGCGGGCTGATCGCCGTCGGACTGCTGGTCTGGCAGGCCGTCGACTTCGTCTCGTCCGACATCGGCGGGCCGTCGACCGTACTGGTCGCGGTGGTTTTCGGGCTGGTCGGATGGTGGGCGCTGGCGCCCGGGGGCAGCGCGAAGGCGGCGGAGCGGTGATCCCGGCCCCGGCCGCCGTGCGCCCGGAGGGCGTCGCCGACGACTCCCTCGGCCGTCCCCTGGCCCGGGCCGCCGCGGTCACCGCGCTGCTGACCGGCGCCGGTGCGCTGTGCGGTCTGCTGCGCGACCAGACCGTCGCGCACCTCTTCGGGGCGGGCCGCGACACCGATGCGTTCCTGGTCGCCTGGACGGTGCCGGAGACGGCGGCCACCCTGCTGATCGAGGACGGCATGGCGCTGCTGCTGGTCCCGGCGTTCAGCCGGGCGCTGGCGGCGCGGGCCGCGGCCGGCGGCGGCGCCCCCGGGACGCCGGCCGGCGGTGCCGACCCGGTCCGGGCGCTGCTGGCGGCCACCTTCCCGCGGCTGTGCGCCGCCCTGGGCGGCGGCTCCGCGCTGCTCGTGCTCGGCGCCCCGCTGCTCGTCCGGCTGCTGGCGCCCGGACTCGACGACCCGGCCCCGGCCGTGGCCTGCACCCGGATGACCGCGCTGACCGTCCTCACCTTCGGTCTCGCCGGCTACCTCAGTGCGGCGCTCCGCGCCCACCGCAGCTTCGTCGCCCCCGCCGCGATCTACGTGGCGTACAACCTCGGGATCGTCGGCACGGTGCTGGCGCTGCACTCCGCGTGGGGCATCCGGGCCGCCGCGGCCGGCGTCGCGGTGGGCGGGGCGCTCATGGTGCTGGTCCAACTACCCTCGTTCGCACGCCGGTTGGGCGGGCGCGCCACGACGTCGGCGCGGCGCGCCGAGCCGCCGACGGCGGTCGGCGGCCCGGGCCTCGGGCTGCTCGCGCCCGTCGTCTGCTTCGCCGTCGGCCGTCAGGCCCAGGTCTACGTCGAGCGGTTCCTCGCCTCCTCCCTTCCGGCCGGGGCCATCTCGCACCTGAACTACGCGCAGAAGGTCGCCCAGCTGCCGATGGCGCTGTCGCTGATGGTCTGCACCGTCACCTTCCCGGTGGTCGCGCGGGCGGTCGTCGACGGTGCGGCGGTGCGGGCCGGACGGCGGGTGGCGCGGGACCTGACGCTGGCCGGGCTGGTGGTGCTGGTGGGCGCCGCGTATGTGATCGGCTGTGCGCCGCAGATCGTCGAAGTCCTCTTCCAGCGCGGTGCGTTCACCGCCGCGGACACCGCCGCCACCGCGACGGTGATGCGGGTGTACGCGCTGGGGCTGCTCGGCCACAGCCTGGTCGGCGCGCTCATCCGCCCGTACTTCGCCGGGGCCCGGCCCACCTGGTACCCGGTCGCCGCGATGGCCGCCGGGCTGCTGGTCACCGTGGTCGCCGGGCGGTACGCGGTCGGCCGCTGGGGGGTGCACGGCATCGCGGCCGCCAACGCCACCGGGATCAGCGTCTGCGCGCTGCTGTTGCTGTACGGGCTGGGACGCGGCCCGGGAACCCGCGCCGTCGCCCTCGACGTGCGCCGGACCGTCGCCGGGCTCGGCCGGCTGGCGCTCGCCGCCGTGGTGGCCGGGGCGGTGGGCGGCCCGCTCGCGGCGCTGTCCGGGTCCGGGCTGCTCGGCGCGGCGGTCGGCGCGCTGCTGGTGCCGGCCGTCTTCGCCGGCGCCGCCCTCGCCCTTCGAGCCCCCGAGGTCCGTCCGTTGCTCGTCGCCGTCAAAGGAAAGCTCGCCCATGCTCGTTGAACCGGCGCCGCCCCGCGCCCCCGCCCCCGTACCCACGGCCCGCGGCCACCGCCCCGCCCGCCGTGGCGCCCCGCCGTGGATCCTGATGTACCACTCGGTCACCGAGGTCGCCGGCCCCGCCGAGGACCCGTACCGCATCACCGTCCCGCCCGGCCGGCTGGACCGTCAGCTGCGCTGGCTGCACGGCCGCGGGCTGCGCGGCGTCGCCGTCGGGGCGCTGCTGCGCGCCCGGGCCGCCGGGCGGGGCGCCGGTCTGGTCGGGCTGACCTTCGACGACGGCTACGCGGACTTCCTCTCCGGGGCGCTGCCGGTGCTGCGCCGCCACGGCTGCACCGCCACCGTGTTCGTCCTGCCCGGCCTGCCGGGCGGCGAGAACTCCTGGGACCCGCTGGGTCCGCGCAAGGCCCTGCTGACCGACGACGGCATCCGCGCCGTCGTGGACGCCGGTATGGAGGTCGCCTCCCACGGGCTGCGGCACCAGAACCTGACCACCGCCGACGAGGCCGCGCTGGAACGGGAGACCGCGGACAGCCGGCGGCGGCTGGCCGAGCTGACCGGGCGGGCCCCGGACGGCTTCTGCTACCCGTACGGGGCGGTCGACGCGCGGGCCGTCGGGGCGGTGCGCGCGGCCGGGTACGGCTACGCCTGCGCCGTCGACCCCGGTCCGCTCACCGGCCGGCACGCGCTGCCCCGGGTGCACATCGGCGCCGCCGACACCTCCTGGCGGCTGCACCTCAAGCGCGCCCTGCACCCGCTGCGCCGGCGCGCGCTGCCCGACGACGAGACCGCCTCCCCCGTGTCGCCGACCCGGTGCGCGCAGGGGAGACCGCTATCCGCTCCCTCTGGAGGCAACCGGTGAAGGTTCTGCATGTCATCACGGGCCTCGATGTGGGCGGCGCCGAGCAGCAGTTGCGGCTGCTGCTGCGCCGGCTGCCCGCGCAGTGCGAGGTCGTCACCCTGACCGACCCGGGGCCGGTCGCCGCGGGCATCGAGGCCGACGGCACCCCCGTCACCCACCTCGGCATGACCGGCAACCGCGACCTGTCCGCGCTCCCCCGCCTGGCCGGGCTGATCCGCGCCGGCGGCTACGACCTGGTGCACACCCACCTCTACCGGGCCTGCGTCTACGGCCGGATCGCGGCCCGGATGGCCGGTGTGCGGGCCGTGGTCGCCACCGAGCACTCGCTGGGCGACGCGGTGATCGAGGGCCGGCGGCTGACCCGTGGCGTCCGTGTGCTCTACCGGGCCACCGAGCGGCTGGGCGCGGCGACGGTCGCCGTCTCGGACACCGTCGCGGCCCGACTCCGGCGCTGGGGCGTGCCCGAGCACCGGATCCACGTGGTGCCCAACGGCATCGAGGCGCACCGGTTCGGCTTCGACCCGGCGGCCCGAGCCGTGGTCCGCACCCGGCTCGGGCTGCCGCTGGACGCCTTCGTGGTCGGCGGTGTCGGCCGGCTGGTGGCCGGCAAGCGGTTCGACGTCCTGGTCCGGGCGGTCACCCATCTCCCGGGCGTCCACCTGCTGTTGGCGGGTGACGGGCCGGAGCGGGAGATGCTGCGCCGGATGGCGGAGCAGTTCGGGTCGGGGGACCGCATCCACCTGTTGGGGGTGCGGGACGGCGCGGTCGACACCGGGGGCGACGGCCGGGCGGGCGGCGACGGCCCGGACATCCCGGGGCTGCTCTCCGCCATCGACGTCTGCGTCTCGCCGTCACCGGAGGAGGCGTTCGGGCTGGCCGTCGTGGAGGCGCTGGCGTCCGGGCTGCATGTGCTCTACGGCAGCTGCCCGGCGGTCGACGAACTGCCCGCGGACCAGGCGCCCGGCGCCCGCCGGTTCGGCCTCGCCGTCCACGAACTCACCACCGCGCTGCGGGAGTTGCGTCGTGAGGCACCGAGCCGGCTGCCGGTGCCGCCGGTGGTCCGACGCTATGACATCGCCCGCAGCGCGGAGGCGGTGATGGCGGTGTACGAGCAGGCGCTGGCCTCCGCCGCGACGCGGTGGCGCGGTTCCGCGGCGACGGCCCGTCCGTCCGGAGTGGTCGCCCTGCCGGACCCGGCCCGGCCGCCCGCCCCGTCCCAGCTCTCGAACAGGTAGGCCGCACCATGGCGACGACGGAGCAGGACCTGCCCGGACGCACCGGCCGGCCGCCGTCCGGACTGCGGCCCCGGCTGCGGCGACTGCCCTCCTGGTGGCCGCTGCCGCTGTGCGCGCTGCTCGGGGCCGTCGGCGGTGCGGCGTACGGACTGCTCGCACCGCCACAGTACGCCGCCACCGCCTACGTCCTGGTGGTGCCCGCCAAGGACGCCGACCCGGCCACCGCGCTCGGCTTCGCGCAGGCGTACGGCCGGATCGCGACCGGCGGGGCGGTGCTCGCCGAGGCCCACCGGGCCTCGGGCCTGCCGCTCGGCGCGCTGCGCGGTGGCGTCCGGGCGATGACCTCGCCGGACGCCCCGATGATCGAGATCACCGGCACCGCGCGGGACCCGCGCACCTCGGCCGGGCTCGCCGACGCGGTGGCCCGCGCGCTGGCCCGGACCGGCAAGGAGACCACCCCCCGCACCGGTGCCCGACCGCTGTTCCTCTCCCCCGCCACGGTCCCCGCCGACCCGGTGTCGGCGTCCGTGCCGCTGTCCACCGGGGTGGGCGGCTGCGCGGGCGGCCTGCTGGGCGGACTGCTGCTGCTCGTCCGGCCACGGGGGACGGGGCTCCGGGCGGCCGGGCAGGGCGGGGTGCTCCCGGCCCCGGCGCACTGCGCGGTCGCCGCGGGGGCCGTACCGGCGGCAGAGGACTCCCTGCGATGACGACGCTGAAGACAACGCTGTGCCGGGACCCGGAGCAGTTCGCCGCGCTGGCCGCCGAGTGGCGGGCGCTGCACCGGCGCTGCCGGGCGGCCACCCCGTTCCAGAGCCACTCCTGGCTCCACTCGTGGTGGCTGTCGTACGGGACTCCGGGGCGGCTGCGGATCGTGCTGGTGCGTCGGGCGGGGCGGCTGGTGGCGGCGGCGCCGCTGATGCTGACGCACCGTCCGCTGCCGGTGCTGGTGCCGCTCGGCGGCGCGATCTCGGACTTCTCCGACGTGCTGCTGGACGACTCCTGCGCCGCTCCGGCGGCCGGGGCGCTCGCCGAGGGGCTGTACCGTGCGGCCCGCGGCGCCCTGGTGGACCTGCGGGAGGTGCGGCCCGGCGCCGCCGCCGAGCGGCTGTACGCGGCCTGGCCGGGGCCGCGCCGCCGGCTCGACGACTCGGTGTGCCTGGAGCTGCCCGGTGTGCCGATGGACGAACTGCTCCGGCGGCTGCCCGGCCCCCGCGCCCAGCGCTTCCGCGCCAAGCTGCGCAAGCTCGATGCGCTGGGGATCGAGGAGCGCCCGGTGCCGGCCCGGGAGGTACCCGCCTCGGTGCGCACCATGCTGCATCTGCACGGCCTCCAGTGGCGGGGCCGGCGGGTGACACCGGAGCATCTGCACCCGCGGTTCGCCGCCCATCTGGTGCGCGCCACCCGGGAGATGGTGGACACCGGCGACGCGGTGCTGACCGAGTACCGGCTGGACGGGCGGGTGCTGGCCGCCGACATCCTGCTGACCTCCGCCGACCTGGCCGGCGGCTACCTCTACGGCGCCCATCCCGAACTGCGCGACCGGAAGGTGGACATCACCGCCATGCTGATGCGCCGCGACACCCGCCACGTGGTCGACACCGGCCGTGGTGCGCTGAGCCTGCTGCGCGGCACCGAGCCGTACAAGCTGCACTGGCGGCCGGTTCCGGTGACCAACCAGCGGCTGCTGCTGGCCCGACGGGCGCTGGCGCCGGCGCTCGGGCTGTACGCGGCGCAGGTCGCCGGCCGGGCGCTGGCCGCGGCGGCAGCTCGTGGGCTGCCGACGCTGACGGCGCTGCCGCACGACCTGCGGGCCCTGCGCAGCGCCCGACGGGCGAGGGGTGCGGACCGGCCATGAACTTACCGAGCGAGGACCCACGCCGGTACCGACTGCCGCACGCCGGGCCCACCGGGCACGCCAGGCGCACGGGTCACACCGGGCATCCCGTGGAGCACCTGGCGGTAGACCCGTGCGGACCGCGGATTCTGCCGGCACTGCCACACGCCGTGCGGGCAGTAGTCGGTGATCGTCTGGTAGAGCGGTGGGTGCCGTGCCATCCACTCCAGCATGCGTGCGACGAATTCCGCGTTGTCGCCGTTGCGGAACAGCCCCCATTCCGGGTACGAGATCTGCTTCTTGTGCACGGCCGCGAAATCCACCTGGGCCTGAAGTCCGTAGGGCTCGCGGACCATTTCTTCGAAGGTCTCGCCGGACGGCTGGTCGTAGGAGTCCATTCCGATGACGTCCACGACGTCGTCACCGGGATAACAGCCGCTCCAGCCGATGGCGTCGGTCCCCCGGTTCGGTGCGAAATCGAAGCGGAAATGCTGCCCCGGCACCGCGCGCATGGTGTGCACGATCCGCTTCCAGTACGCCTTCCAGGACGGCGGATCGGGCGCGCAGCGGTGGGTGTAGGTCGTGCCGTTCATCTCCCAGCCGAGGGTGAGCACGGCGTCCGGTACCCCCGCCTCGACCAGGTGCCGGGCCAGCGTGCGGAAGTGCCCGTCGAAGCCGCCGGCCGCGGCCTGTCGGAGCAGCCGGCGCACCTCGGCGTCCGGGAGCCGCGCCTCGTCGCGCTCCATCATGGGCACGTTCAGCACGAACCGCCGGCCGGCCGCGGCGCGCCGCCAGGCCGCCCAGGGGCGCAGCAGGTTCGGGTCGCCCTCGATGTCCGACCAGTGGTTCCCGGGCAGATAGGTGTGCCCGATCCGGACGTCGGTCCCGCCCAGCCACCGCTCCAGAGCGGACAGCCGCCGCACGGCCGTCGCATCGGGCCCCAGGAACGCGCCCAGCCCGGTCGCCGGCAACGGCGTTGCGGTGACGGGCCGTTCGGGGCCGCTGCCGTCCGCCACGGTGCCGGTGCCGGGCGGCGGAACGCCGGGCGCCGTGCCCAACAGACAGACCACGGCCGCGCCGGCCGCGGCGACGGCTGCGACGCGTGCGCGTGCGGCACCCGCCGCCCCTCTGCTGCGCTCGGGCATGGTGCCTCCTCCGCGGCTCCTCCGGGACGTCCGCGGTGCGGCGCGCCGCTGTCATGACGGTCATCAGGAACGACCCGGCCGGTATTCAGGAAACAGCCGGCACGGCCCGCCCGAACGCATTCTGCTAGCCCATTGGCGAATTCCCGTCCCCCACACGGTCCAGCCACGTGAAGGACTCCCGCGCAATGTCATCGTTCGACACCGAGGTGCCGGTACTGCTGTTCCGGCTCGGTCCCGACCCTTTTCACCGCGGCGCTCTCGGTGCGGTCAGATCGCTGGGCCGGGCGGGAATCGAGGTGCACGCCGTGGTCGAATCGCCGCGCGGTCCGGTGGGCCGGTGCCGCCATCTGCACCGCGCCCACGCGCTACCGCCCGCCGGCCCGCTCGCGCCGGCCGCGCCGCTGGAATTCCTGCGCGACCTCTCCGACCGCATCGGCCGGCCCGCGGTGCTCCTCCCGATGGACGACCGCGCGGCGATCGCCGCGGCCCGGCTCGCCGGCCGGCTGCTCGGCCGCTACCTGCTGCCCGCCCAGCCGGCCGACCTGCCCGAGCGCCTCCTGGACAGGGCCCAACTCGCCCGGCTCTGCCAGGAACTGAACCTGTCGCACCCGGCGACCGCGGTCGCCACCAGTGCCGCACAGGCCGCCGACGCGGCCCGGGAGCTGGGGCTGCCGCTGCTCGCCAAGTGGAGCCGGCCCTGGCTGCCGGCACCGTCCGCCGGGCCGCGCAGCACCACGGTGGTGCGCAGCCGGGACGACGCGCGCCGGCTGTACGAGGTGGCCGCCGGCGCCGGCAGCGCCCTGCTCCTCCAGCGCCGGCTGCCCGGCGGCCCGGACGCCGACTGGTTCTTCCACGGCTGCTTCGCCCGCGGCGGCGCCTGCCTGACCGGCGGCGCGGGCCGCGCGGCGCGGGCCTGGCCACCGCGTACCGGCCGGACGGCGACGGGCCGCTGGCTGCCCAACGCCCCGGTGGAACGGGCCGCACTGCGACTGGCCGGCCATCTGGGCTACCGCGGCATCCTCGATCTGGACTTCCGCCGGGACGCCCACGGCCACTACCACCTCCTGGACGTCACCCCCCGCCCCGGCGCCCGGTCCCGCCTCGTCACCGACCCGTCCTCCGGCCTCGACGTGGTCCGCGCGCTCCACCTCGACCTGACCGGCCGCGCCGTCCCCGGCGTCCGCCGTCCGCCGGCCACGCTATCTGACGAACCCTCACATCAGTCCGCCGTGGCCGGTCCCGCGCCGCCGCCCGGTGCGCCCCACCGGCCGTGACCCCCGCACCGCGGCCACCGCACCACACCGACCCCACGCACGCACGCACACAAACCGCACCGTACGACCGCACCAGCAGAAAGCGCAGGGAACATCCATGTACGACCTCGTGGTGGTGGGCGCCGGCCCCTACGGACTCTCGATCGCCGCGCACGCGGCAGCGGCCGGTCTGCGGCTGCGGGTCCTGGGCCGCCCGATGGCCTCGTGGCGCGACCACATGCCGGACGGCATGCTCCTGAAGTCCGAGCCCTGGTCCTCCAGCCTCTCCGCCCCGGACGGCCGGCACACCCTGGCGGAGTACTGCGCCGCCCACGGACTGCCCGCCGAGCACGGCGTCCCGATGCCCCTCGACACCTTCACCGCGTACGGCAGGTGGTTCGGCGAACGGGCCGTCCCGCGGGTCGAGGAGGTCACCGTCACCGCGGTCCGCCCGGACGGCGACGGCTTCCAGGTCGAGGCGGACACTGGCGAGCTGATCGCGGCCCGGACCGTCGTCCTCGCCGTCGGCGTGCGGCCGTTCGCCAATCGCCCCTGGCCGCTGCTGGAACTGCCCCCGGAACTCGCCTCGCACAGCATCGACCACCGCGACCTGCGGCACTTCGCCGGCCGGGACGTGGCGGTGATCGGCGCCGGGCAGGCCGCGCTGGAGACCGCGACGCTGCTGGCCGAACAGGGCGCCCGGTCCTGTGTGGTGGCCCGCGCCGGCCGGCTGCGCTGGAACGCCCCGCCGCAGCCCCTGGAGCGCGGCCGGCTGCGGGCCCTGCGCGACCCGCACTCGGGGCTCGGCGTCGGCTGGCCCAACTGGGTGTGGTCGCAGGCCCCTTGGGCGGTGCGCCGGCTGCCCCTGGGCACCCGGCTACGGATCGCCGAGACCGCGCTGGGCCCGGCCGGCGCCTGGTGGCTGCGGGAGCGCTTCGAGTCGGCGGTACCGACGCTGCTGGGCCACCGCGTCCGGGCCACCGCCCGCCACGGCGACAAGGTGCGGCTGCACCTCACCGATACCGAGGGCGGCACCGAGACCCTGGACGCCCACCACGTCGTGGCCGCCACCGGATTCACCCCCGACCTCGGCCGGCTGCGGCTGCTCCACCCCCGGGTGCGCACCGCCCTGCGCACGGTGGGCGGCAGCCGCGCGCCGGAGCTGACCGCGGGCTTCGAGTCGTCCTGGCCCGGGCTGTTCTTCGCGGGGATGCTGACCGCGCCGTCGTTCGGCCCGTCGATGCGCTTCGTCTACGGCGCGCACTTCACCGCGGCGCGACTGCTGCGCGGCGTCCAGCGCCGGCTCGGCGACCGTCCCGGCGCCTCCAACGTCCCCCGCCCCACCAGGGACGGCGTGCCGGCCGCCGCGAACGAGGCGGCACCGGACTCCACGGCCGGCGAGCCCGCGCTCTGACGCCGAGGGGCCGCCCGGCATCCCACCGGGCGGCCCCGCCCCCTCACGAGCGGATACGAGGAGCGGGCCCTCACTGGCAGCGGTCGACGGCCTCGATGGTGCGCGCCGCCTCGCCGAGCGCCGCCCGCAGCACGACCGGGTCGGTGGCGGCGGCGCCCGCGCCCTCCGGGGGCACCAGCCAACCGGTGCCGGTCACCGGGGGCTCCGCCGCGGTGCCGTCACCGCCCGGCCCGCCCAGCGCGACGCCGCGGCCGTAGGTCTGGGTGCATGCGCTGCCCGGTACGTCCCAGCCGTCGGCGGTGCCCGGCGGTACCAGGAAGCCGAGGGTGTCGCAGGTGCCGTCGTGCAGCACGGGGCCCACGCCGTCCCGCAGCCGCAGGATGTCGACGGCCTCCAGCCCCTGCCGGGCGGGCACCGTGACGAGGTCGCAGGGCTGTGCCGGTACGGCGGCCGCACCACCCGTCACGATCTGGTGCCGCCGGCCGCCGGCCTGGCCCGCGGACCCGGTGCCGCCTCTGCTCACGCCGGTCTCCCACACGGAGAACCCCTCCTCTGCACACGCCACACCCTTTACACCGAGTTCAACGGTTGGGCATGTCAACAGCTACGGCGGCGTAACGCTGCAAAGGATGGCAGTTCATGGCAGATCGCGCGCGAGATATCCGGTTTGTAGCCAAACTGGGCGTATCGGAGCCATCGTGGCCGGTACGGTCGTCCCGCCGCTCCGCCAGGAGGCGGCAGCGCCACGAGATGGCACGGAGAGGGCACGGAGAGGGTCCGCCATGACGTCGCCAGCAGCCGGTTCAGCGTCGTCCCGCACCGTACCCGCCCGCCCGAACACCGCTTTCCGACAGCTGCGCGGCCGGCTGTCGCCGGGCGAGTTCGCGGCGGCGGTCCGACGGGCCGCCCGTGAGATCGGTGAGCAGGTCTCGTGCGACGCCCGCTATGTGGGCCGCGTCGAGTCCGGGGAGATCCGGTGTCCGAACTACGCCTACGAGCGCGTGTTCCGGCACATGTTCCCCGAGCTGACGCTGCCCGACATGGGCTTCGCGCCGCGCGAGGCGGTACGCGGACGGGGGGCGCGTACGGCGGCGATCGGCGCCGCGCGCCTGGCAACCGAACCCGACAACCGCGATACCTGTATCCAGATCCACGAGGAGAGCGACGTGCTGCGTCGCGCGTTCATCACCGGCGGCCCGGCAGCCGCCCTGGGCTTCGCCGCCCTGCACCCCATCGAGGCCGCTGCCGCCGCGGCGGCCGTCCACGTCCCGGGGCCGCGTACGCCGGCCGGCGGCCGGGTCGGCGCGGCCGAGGCCACCGCGGTCGAGGAGGCCGTCCGGCAGATCCGGCTGCTGGACGACCGGCACGGCGCGGAGGGCATCTACCGGCGCGCCACCCAGCCGCTGCGCGCCGCCTACGAGCTGCTGGACGCCGACGTCCGGCGCCGCTCGGTCTCCGACCGACTGCACTCCGGCGCCGGCGAACTGTCCATCACCGTCGGGTGGTTGGCGCACGACTCGGGCCGCTTCGAGGACGCCCGCTCGCACTACGCCGAGGCGCTGGCCACCGCCCGGGTCTGCGGCGACGTCGCGCTGGAGGCGCACGCCTTCTGCAACACGGCCTTCCTGGCCCGCGACGCCGGCCGGCCGCGCGAGGCGGTGCGCGCCGCGCAGGCCGCGCAGCAGGCCGCCAAGCAGCTCGCCTCGCCACGGCTGTCGTCGCTGCTGGCGCTGCGCGAGGCGGGCGGCTGGGCGGGGCTGGGGGACCGGTCCGGCTGTGAGCAGGCGATGGCCCGGGCCGAGCGGCTGTTCGCGAGCGGGGTGCGGGACGGCGACCCGGAGTGGATGACGTTCTACGGCGAGGCCGAGCTGGCGGGCCTGGAGGCGCAGTGCTGGGCGGCGCTGGGCGACGCGGAGCGCGCGGCGGAGCACGCGCACCGTGCGGTGGCCCTCCAGGATCCTCACTTCACCCGCAACATCGCGCTGTTCACCGCGGAGTTGGCCGGTGACCTCGCGGCCAGCGGGGCTCCCGAGGAGGCGGCCGCGGCCGGGATGCGGGTGCTGCGACTGCTGGAGCAGGTCCGCTCGGCCCGGATCCGGACGATGCTCGACGGCACGGCCGGTGCCCTGCGGGCGCACCGCACCGGTGGACCGGTCGCCGAGTTCCTGGAGCGGCACGCGGCGGCGGCCGCGGCCGACGTCGGGGCGGCGGCCCCCGGCTGCACCTGTTGACGCCCGACCGGCCCGCTTCCTCCCCGCACCCGACAGCCGGTCCGGTCGCCGGCCGACGTCAGCCGAGGTGTCCGGTGTCGTTCCAGCGCTCGATCGCCGGCTCCCCGTAGGCCCAGCCGAGCACCGACAGGGACGTCGGGTCCAGCCGGATGCGGGCCGCGAAGGAGACGTCCAGGCCCAGCCAGCGGGCGCCCAGGACGCGCAGGATGTGGCCGTGCGCGAAGACCAGCACGTCGCGGTCGGCTGAACGCGCCCAGGCGACCACCTCGTCCGCCCGGGCGGAGACCTCGGCGAGGGTCTCGCCCTCGGGCACCCCGTCCCGCCAGATGAGCCAGCCCGGCCGCCGGGCCTTGATCTCGGCCGGCGTCAGCCCCTCGTACGCGCCGTAGTCGAACTCCATCAGGGCGTCCCAGTCCTGGGCCCGGTCCCCGAAGCCGGCCAGCTCGCAGGTCTCCTTGGCGCGCACCAGGGGGCTGGTGCGGACCTCGACGCCCGGCAGCCCGTCCCAGGGGGCGTGGTGCAGCCGCTCACCGAGCAGCTTGGCGCCGCGCCGGCCCTCGTCCAGCAGGGGGATGTCCGTCCGGCCGGTGTGCCTGCCGGAGAGGGACCACTCCGTCTGCCCGTGCCTGGCCAGGAATATGCGCGCTGCCATGGGTCGTACCTCTCGCCGATGGTTCGGCTGCTCGTTGCTCGGCGCGGGCGGCGTTGACCGCGGGGCCTTCATTCTCGCGCACGGGGTGGATTTGTCCCTACCCGCCCCCGCCCCCGCCCTCCGCCGGGCTCGTGGGGCCAGTCCGCCCGGGCACTCCTGGTGTCAGCGGGTGGCTCCCTCCGGCCACAGCACCCGTACCCGCATACCCGTCCGGCGGGCATAGGCGACGACATCCGCCGTCCCGCCATAGCCCCATGCCGGCTTTCCGTCCCAGACCGCCAGCAGCTCGTCCGCCAGACCAACCAGGGTCTCACTGCCCGCCATGTGCGCGGCGGAGTCGGAGGTGACGAGCCCGCTTTCATGGACGTCGGCCGCCCGGTACATCAGACGGTCATAGACCGGGTGATGCCACTCCGGCAGTCCCGCCCGATACTCCACGGCCGGTACGACCGCCTCCAGCCGCCCGCCATGCCGCAACGCCGCTTCCGCGAACCAGGCATCCGGACCGTCCGCGAGACACGAGACCGCAACCAGCTCCGCCGGGTCGTACGCGCTCACCGCCTCGGCGAGCAGCGCCCGCACCCGCTGCTCAACCTCGGCACTGAGCCCGCGATGCCCTGTGATCCCCACCCGCATCTGCTGCCCTTCCTAGAGGTAGACGCCGTGTAGGCGCTCGTCGAAATCCCGCACCACCTTGGGCGGCGCGGCCGTGGTGAAGCATCGGCGCACGGCGCGCGCCCTCGCCACGATCCGGCCGGAACGGTACTGGAGTCCGGTATCCAGCGCGCGAGAGGCGAGCGCGAACGCGGCCTCGATCCGTCCGCCGGCGAGGTGCCCCGCGGCGATGTCGAGCACCAACAGAGCTCGCTGTTTCGCGTGCCCAGTGGCCAGAGCGTCGACGTCGTCGGACAGCGCCCATTCCGGCAGGCCGAGCCGAGCCCCACAGGCGACCCGGCAAGCGGCCACTTTCACCGGGTCGAACGTGAACACCCAAGGCCACGGGGGCGGTTCCTCCGGCAGCGCTTCAGCAGCCGCCCGGCTCGCGGTCAGGGCCTTGTCGGCGTCCCGCCGGTGACCTCCCGCTGCGTGGGCGAGGGCTTCGACCGAGGACAGCCACGCACCGGCCACGGCCGGACACCGTTCGGCGAGTGCCTGCCGCGCGCGCCCGGTGAGGTTCAGAGCCTGGACGGCGTTCCCGGCATGGGCCTCGAACTGGGCCAGACTGCCGGTCTGGTAGGCGGTCAGGAGCGGGTCACCGGCCGCGCGGGCGGCTTTGATCGCCGAGCCGTACCAGGTGCGGGCGCTGCCGAAGTCGCCCATGTCCCACGACAGCCACCCGGCAAGGCCGGCGGCCTCGCTCCCGACGGCGGCGAGCCGGGGCCGCTGCTCCTCGGCAGCGGCCCGTGTCACGGTCTGGATGAGGCGCATGTGCGCGTGCACGGGCTCCACGAGGTCCCGGGACGGATTCGAGCCGTCGAGTCTGCGATATGCGGACGTGCTCAGGCGCAGTGAGGCGGCCCGCCCGTCAGTGTTGTCCGCGTCCGCGGGCAGTGCGGCCAGTGTTGGGGTCGTGGCCGCCGCCACCGCCCCGACGAGGAATCTCCGTCGGTCCACGTTGTCACCGTTCGACCGACCCTGTGGGCGACTGTCCGCCAGTCCCATCAGCGTCGGCGGAATCCCGAGATGTGCGGACGCCGCTGCCAGGATGCCCATGCTGTATGCACTCGTGCCGCGCTTCTCCAGACGGGACACCGCGGACTGCGACAAGCCCAACGACTCACCCAGCTGCGTCTGCGTCATGCGCAGTCGTGTCCGGGCCAGCTCGATGACCCGCCCGTAGTCGCCTGCCCGGGATGCGTCCCGGATCGGCCCCGTCTGCCAGTTCACGGCACGCCCCTCACGCTACGAGTCCATGCGGCTCCGGGCGCCTACCCGTACCCGCTCACCGCATATCCGCATGCGGGGGCCACATGCGTGATGGTCCCACGACTCCGAGTGACCGTTCACTGTCAGTCGACCCGGACTCGACGTGCATGCGGACAGGTTCGGGACCCGCAGCACCCCGTCCCTGCACACCGCGTCGGGGACGGGCCCGCCCTTCCTCTCCATCCCCGACCACGACGAGGCACCCATGACCGCACACACCGCACAGCCCCTCGGACTGGGGCACTGGTCTCACCCGCTGCTCGGACGTCTGGTGATCGACCGCGCCCACGGCGACCTCATCGGAATCCTCCGGGCCGTCGCCCCCGATCCGAAGGACAGCGACCCCGGGCTCATGCTCTCGGTCCCGGACGCGCCGCCGGTGGCATGGCTGGCGCCGAAGGGCGGCGGCCGGGAATGGACGACGGACCCGACCGCGATCGAGGCAGCACGATGAGCGCCCATCGACCGCAGGTCGGAGACGAGGTCGAATACGGCGACGGGCGCCGCGCCCTGGTGACCGACATCCGCAAAGGCCGCGTGTGGCTGCGGGCGCACGGTCGCCAGGAGTGGGAAGCCCCGGCCGAGGTCAACCTCACCGTGGTACGGACGCGGACCGAGCGCATCACAGCGGGCGATCTGTGGTGAGCGGTGTACGGCACGGCAGGCGCGGGCGGCCCGAGCGGGAGCCGGTCCTGACCGCATCGCGGGCGGGGACCCCCCGTGTCACTGCCGGATGCGAGACTTCGCCGGGTGAACGTTTCCCGCGACAGTCGACCCGCGTCGGCCACCCCGCCGGAGGGGCGGCCGACGCCGCCACCGAGCCCGCGGCCCGGGTCACCCTCACCCGGCGTGGGTCGGGGAAGGCTCGCTGAGCTGCGCGGCCCCGGCGTGCGCCCCCGCGCGCTGGACGCCCGCGCGCTCGCCGCGCTGGCCGCCAACCCCGGCTGCCGGCGCCGTGCGCTGCTGGACGGCGCGGGCGTCGACAAGGCCGCCCTGGCCCGGGCGCTGGGCTCGCCGGCACCGTACGGCCAGTCCCAGTTCGCGATCGTCCGGGGCAATGCGTTCGAGGCCCGGGTGAAGGCCGACGGCGGCACGGAGCTGCTGCGGCTGGTGCACGAGCGACTGGCCCCCGGCACCCCGCCGCCCGCGCCGGACGCGGTTTCCGCCCCCGACCTGTCCGCAGCCGGGCCCGAGGGCCGGGCGGCGCGCACGGCGCTCGCGCTGCGCGAGGCGACCGCGGCCGGCGGCTGGGCGCTGCTCGACCATCCGCTGCTGGCCGTCGAGGTGGCCGGCTCACCGGCCTATGTGGAGCCGGATGCGGTGGTGGTGCATCCGGACGGCAGTTGGACGGTCGTGGAGATCAAGTCCTTCCCGATGATCGACGGTTCGGCGGATGCCGCCAAGGTGGGGGCGGCCGCGCGCCAGGCGGCGGTGTACGTACTGGCCCTGGAGCCGGTCGCGGGGCACGTCCGCGCACGCACCGGCCGCGAGGTGCGGGTGCGCGACCGGGTGCTGCTGGTGTGCCCGAAGGACTTCTCCAACTTCCCGACGGCCGCCGCCGTCGACATCCGCAAGCAGCTCGCCACGACCCGGCGGCAGCTCGGCCGGCTCACCCGGGTCGAGGAGATCGCCGCCGCCCTCCCGGAAGGGACGACCTTCGACCTCCGGCTCGCGGACGACGGCAAGACCGCGACCCGCCCGCCACAGGAGCTGGCCGCGGCCGTCGAGGCGGTCGACGCGGCCTATGCGCCCGAGTGTCTGGCCGCCTGTGAGCTGGCCTTCCACTGCCGGGCGCGGGCGCACCAGGAGGGCGCGGTGGCCGCGCTGGGGCGCAGCGTACGGGGCGAGTTGGGCGGCTTGCGCACCGTCGAGGAGGTGCTGGCGGCAGCCACCGCCCCGCAGGCGCCCGGTGAGCCGAACGGCCCGGAGGACCCGTCAGACCCGTCAGACCCATCGGATTCGTCGGATCCCTCAAACTCGGCAGATCCGTCAGATCCGTCAGGTGTGGCAGATGTGGCAGATCCGGCAGTGCTCGCCCTGCGCCGAGCCGCCGCGCTGCGCGCCGAGGCGCTGGCGGGCGCCGCCGTGCCGACCCCGCGAGCGGAGGAGCCGGGATGTCGCTGATCGAGACGCTGGCCCGGATGGAGGCGGTGGCGGCCGGCCGCGCGCAGCCGCGGTGCACGGTCCGCCACCGCCATCTGTCCGAACGTCCGCTGGTCCTGGTGCCGTTGACGACCGCCGGCGAGGCCGGCGCACCGCTGGGCGCACTGGTCGGCACGGACCGCGAGAAGCCCGTACTGCTGGCCGTGCCGCAGCCGCGCGACCGCGACCTGCGGTTCGCCTTCCTCGCCGAGCTGGCCGAGACGATGCTGCCGTACGTGGACGGCTTCGCGGACACCGTGGAGTGGGAGGAGCGCAAGGAGACCGATCCGGAGACCGGCAAGAAGGTCCCGGTGCAGGTCGAACTGTGCGCGGACGCACCGCAGTTGATCGTGCCGAGCGCCGCCGGCATCGAGTACGTGCGGTTGCTGGGGCGGTCGATGCGGTTCCGGCGGACGGCCGAGCAGGAGCCGGAGACGCCGTACCCCGCGCCGCCGCAGGTCCCGTTGCTCGGCCGCTGGCTGACGCACTTCGGCGAGCGGGCCCGGGTCCCCGGCTCCGGTCTGCTGCTGTCCATGACGGGCCTGCTGGCCCGCCACTGGGCGACCGGCCAGAGCGCGCTGGAGGACCAGCACCTGGGCGCGCTGCTCGGCTGGATCGACCCACCGCCGGGCGTGCCCGGCCGCAAGGCCGCCGAGCGCGCGGGAACGGCGCGGGACGAGGCCGGGCAGCTGCTGTGCCCGCCGGCCGGTCCGGCCACCGACCCGGCCTTCGACAACCGGCTGCTGGCGCCCGCGATGGCCCGCTTCGACGCAGGACTCCCGGGCGCCGAGGACGAGCTCCGCGCCCTCCTCGAAAGCCAGTTGCGGCCGACCTGGGACGCGGTGTGGCGGGGCGTCGACCTGCTGCGGGCGCTGCCCGCGGGCAGCCGGGTCGCCGACCGCTGGAAGCGCGACCGCTGGTCGTACACGGCCCACCGCGACCGGGTGCGCGCCGGGGAGCCGCCGCAGCCCAAGCAGGACGACGCGGTCACCGCCGCCCAGAAGCTGTCCGCGCGGGAGACCGCACAGGCCCAACTGGACGCCCAGGAAGCCCTGGACGACCCGCTGGTGATGGCCGGGCGCCGGCTGGCCGGCGAGGCGTTCCAGGGCACGGTCGTCGACGTCGAGATGGCGATGTCCGAGGGCAGGCGCCCGATGCCGCGCCCCTTGGTCACGCTCCGCACGGCCGACCGCCCCCACCTGTCGGCGGGCGCCAAGCTCCACCGGCCGCTGGCGGACGGGAAGGCCCAGCCCGCCGAGTTCGTAGCGTACGCGGCCGACGGGCCGGGGACGCTGGTCGTGCGGCTGGTCGGCGGCATGGGGCGCGGGAAGACCCCGGAACCCGGCTCGGTGCCGGAGCCGGCGGACACCGTGTGCTGGACGCTGTTCGAGCACGCCCCGCGCGGCGGCCCCGAGCTGCCGGAGCCGGAGGACACGCCCTGGACGCACGGCGGCCCCCCGCCCGGCGTCGACGGCGCGCCGCACGACGTCCCCGACCCGGTGACCGCGGAGGACTTCCTCTGAGCGGGCTCCCCCGCACCGCGCCCGCCCCCGACTCCCCGCCCCCGACTCCCCGTTCCCGCACCCTGCATCCCGCATCCCGCATCCCTGGAGGATCCCGCCGTATGACGGCCGCCCAGGACCCGCACGCCCCCGGCTCCGGGTCTCCCTCCCGGTCCCCGTTCGACCCCGCCGCCGCGGCTGCCGCGGCCACCGCGGCGATCCTGCACGACACGCTGCACGGCACCCGGCGCGGTGTGGTCGTCGACTCCCCGCCCGGCGCCGGAAAGTCCACGCTGGTGGTCCGCGCGGCCCGGGAACTGGCCGCCGCCGGCCGCCCGTTGATGATCGTGGCGCAGACCAACGCCCAGGTCGACGACCTCGTCCTCCGGCTCGCCGCGAAGGACCCGGAGCTGCCGGTCGGACGGTTGCACAGCAGCGAGCCCGGGGCCTTCGACCCGGCGCTGGCCGAGCTGCCGGCGGTGCGCACGTCGGCGAAGGTCGCCGAGCTGGCCGGGCTGGACGTCGTCGTCTCCACGGCCGCGAAGTGGGCGTACACCAAGGTCGACGAGCCCTGGGGGCACGCCATCGTGGACGAGGCCTACCAGATGCGCTCCGACGCGCTGCTGAGCGTCGCCGGGCTCTTCGAACGGGCGCTGTTCGTCGGCGACCCGGGACAGCTGGACCCGTTCAGCGTGGTCGGCGCGGAGCAGTGGGCGGGCCTGGCGTACGACCCGTCGGCGAGCGCGGTCTCCACGCTGCTGGCCCACAACGCCGACCTGCCGCAGCACCGCCTGCCGGTCTCCTGGCGGCTGCCCGCGTCCGCCGCCCCGCTCGTCTCCGACGCGTTCTACCCGTACACCCGCTTCCGCAGCGGCACCGGCCACGGCGACCGTCGACTGGCGTTCGGCGTGCCGGGCGACGGCTCGGGCGTGGACCGGGTGCTGGACGAGGCCGCCGCGTCCGGCTGGGGCCTGCTGGAACTGCCCGCCCGGCACACCCCGCGCACCGATCCGGAGGCCGTGCGCGCGGTGGCCCTGGTGGTGCGCCGGCTGCTGGACCGCGGCGGAGCGGCGACCAGCGAGCTCGGACCCGATCCGGTACCGCTGACGGCGGACCGGATCGCGGTCGGCACGGCCCATCGCGACCAGGCCGCGGCCGTCCGCGCCGCCCTCGCCGACCTGGGGGTGACCGGCGTCACCGTCGACACCGCCAACCGCCTCCAGGGCCGCGAATTCGATGTCACGGTCGTCCTCCACCCGCTCTCCGGCCGCCCCGACGCCACCGCCTTCCACCTGGAGACCGGCCGGCTGTGCGTCCTGGCCTCGCGCCACCGCCACGCCTGCATCGTCGTCTGCCGCGCCGGCGTCACCGACCTCCTGGACGAACACCCCTCGACCGAGCCGGTCAGCCTGGGCGTCACGGTCAAGTTCCCGGACGGCTGGGAGGCGAACCACGCGGTACTGGCGCACCTCGCGGAGCACCGGGTGACCTGGCGGCCGTGACCGCGGGGTCGCACGGCAGGCCGTGCCGGGGTCCGCACACCGCCGCCGGCCCCGCGACGACCTGCGGAAAGCCGGGCCCGCCGGCACGGGCCCGCGGCCCCCTTGCGCGGGGCGGGAGAATGGAATGCGGCACACGATCTGGAGGTAGGTACATGTCCGAGCCGCAGCCGGCTCCCGACCCACGCGGTACGGCGCCGAGACCACGGCGCATGAAGCCCGCGCAACTGCTCTTCGAGCCACCCGAGGCCGTCGCCGACCCCGAGCACTTCTTCGACCTGGAGTCGATGGAGGACCCGCGCGAGCTGCTCAGCCGCGCGACGGAGCTGACCCTGGCCTTCCGCGCCGCGGCCGACCGGGCCATGGAGTTCCAGGCGCTGGCCGCCGCCCAGCTGGCCGACCCCAGCCGGTTCGACCGGATGCCGCTGGCCGTGCTCGCCGAGCAGGCGGAGTGGACCGAGGACTACGCACAGAAGATGGTCGAGTTCGGCCGCAGCCTGATGCGGGGCGGCAGCGCCCTGCTGGGGGACATGGACTGAGCGCTCCCGCCCCCCGTCACCCCACCCATCGCACACCTCACCCGTCCCACACACCCCGCACGGCTCATGGTCCATGACCATGAGCCGTTGGCATATGCGAGCGGGGCAAGATACCCGGCCCCGCGCCGCCCCGTCCCGGTTTCCGGCAATCACCCGCGGCGGAACGTGTCGTATCGATAGACCTGTGCCCATGAGCGATCGCAGTGAGCGGGTCAGGGAGAGGCGCGCGCCTCGCGGATGCGGGGCCGGGCGCAGCGCGGCGTCCCCCGGGTCCCGGGCCTGGGGAGTTTCGGCATGAGCGAGCGACTGCCCGAGCCCCCCTGCACCCCGGCCTCCCCCATGGCGGCGTACGTCACGCTCGCCGGCGCGGACTGGCTCGCCTCCGCCAGCCCCCGCCCGGACGCGCTGCACGCACGCTGGGCCCTGGAGCCGGCCGCGCCCAGCGTGCTGCCGTGCGGCACCGCCTTCGACGTGATCAACGCCCCGGCGCTGTTCGGGCGTCGCATGGTCGACCAGCTGTGGTCCGACGGCCCCGGCTCGGGGCCGGTGGCGGCGCATCGCGGGCGGATCCTGCTGTTCGCCGCCCCGGGCACGGCCCAGCGGCTGCCCGCGCTGCTCGTCTGGGAGGAGTGGGCGACCGCCGTCCCCCCGCTGCTGTGCCACGGCAGCGGCGACGCGGTGACCGTCCCCCCGCTGCGCCCCCGCCCCGCCGCGGGCGCCGACGGCACCGACCGCATCGATCCCGTCACCGGACCGGCCGAGGACCCCGCCGCCCCCACCGGCTCCCGCTGGTTGGTCGCGCCGGGCGTCCGCAGGCCCTGGTTACCCGGGCCGGACGTCCTGCTGTGGGCCTGTGTCCGCGCCGCCCGCGCAACGGGCGGGACGGAGCCGGAACCCGCAGCTCAGCACCGTGTTGCGGCGCTGGCGCGGGGCTGACCCGGATCGATTTTTGCCCTGCCCGATCAGGATGCTAATGTTTTCCCCGTCAGCAGGCGCCGCTAGCTCAGTTGGTTAGAGCAGCTGACTCTTAATCAGCGGGTCCGGGGTTCGAGTCCCTGGCGGCGCACAGACGGTCGAAGGCCCCCACCTCGGTGGGGGCCTTCGACGTGTGCGCACGTTCGCCCTGTCCGTACGGCGGTGATCCCGGTGTGCCCGGGCCCCCGCGTCCGGACGTCAGCCGCGTCCGACCTTGACCGCCCAGTCCCCGTCGCCGGACCGGCCCACGACCTGGATGCGCACGCCGTCCCCGCGGTCGTCCATGCTCTCCCCCACGCCCAGCGGCGCATCGGCGAGCGGCGGGTAGACGGAGGTGCCCCAGCACGCCGCGGTGCCGGGGTGGCCGTCTAGGACGTGGACCGGGCCCGATCCGGAGGGCGTCTCGCTGCGCACCCGGTAGACCAGCACGCCCTCGGTGCACAGCGCACGGTCGTTGCCGCCGGCACCGCGCGCCTCGATGGCCAGCGCGCTGTCGGGGCCGGTGCGGACCACCAGGAGCCGCGGCCGGCGCTGGCCGCGGGGCTCCCTGGGGGCGGAGAGCTGCCGCAGCGAGTGCAGGGCGGGGCTGGTCAGATCGACGCAGTCGACCTGGTTGTCGGCGATCCAGCCGAGCCTCCACTTGTGCCAGGCGAAGGGGTCGGGCGCGAGTCCGAACTGGCTGCCCATGAGGTCCCAGTCCCCCACATAGGTGTCCCAGTCGCCCTTGCCGTTCCGCGGCCGGTGGTAGAGGTCCGGGAGGTCGAAGACGTGCCCGGTCTCGTGGGCGAGGACGTTGCGGTCCGGCGGGCTCTGCTCGAAGACGGTCACGAACCGGCGGAGCTCGCGGTCGTCGGCGTGCATCGGCTGATCGAGGTTGACGACCTTGGTGGCGTCCGAATCGACGCCGGGCGCGTCCGGATCAGCGACGAAATAGACCATGTCGTAGCGATTGAAGTCCACCGTCGGATCCGCCGCGGCGACCGCGTCGCGCAGATAGGCGGCGCGTCGCCCGGCGTCCCAGTCGCGCCGTATTCCATACGCAACGGATGTGCGCGGCATCTTCACCCAGGAGCGGTGCACATGTGGGCGCAGCCGGAACGTTCCGTACGAGGCATGTTCGAAGAAGGTGGAGGTGGCGGGGAAGTAGTCGCGGGAGAGTTCCTGCGGGGCGGCGGTCGGCCGGGAGTCCGGGAAGGAGAGATAGATCATGACGGCGTCGAGCGGACGGTCCGGTCGCGTGTAGGAGGCGTTCCAGCCGTCCACGCCCTCGGAGTGGTGGGCGTCGGTGCGCCCCAGTGCGCAGGAGAGAGCCGCCTCGGACGCGGTGGCGGGGCCGGCGACGATGGATGTCGCGATGAGCGCGCTCAAGGACGTGACGAAGGCCGCGGCGCGCCGCAGACGGCGGCGCTCGCCCCCGTCAGGCGTCTGGGCACGCGGCACACATACCTCCAGGGACGGATTCGGAGACCTCATCTACCCTGTGGCGATTTAATGCTATTCGTCCCGCTCAAGGGGCCCAGAAGAGTGACCGGCGCGCCTCCGCCACCTCGTAACGGAAAGTCACAAACGACCAAGGGGGCAATCAGTACGAACAGCAGCGAACAGAAATGGCTGAAGTTCCGTCATGCATGCCGACGATCACGGCTGCGTCGCTGGATCGGCCGTTGCACCAGCCTCTATGATCGCCACACTTTCCAGCGCGAGAAGCACCCTCCATCACGAGACCAGTGCCATGTGGGAGCGAGCAGTGAGCGGACACCCCGACAGCCCGGGCCGCACCCCCGGAGCGACACTGCCCTCAGTGACGGAGCGTAACGATACGACCAAAGGAACGGCGGACGCCCGGTCCACCGCCGACCACCACGGCGACGACGACAGCGCGGCCTCCCTCGGCGACTACCGCGCCGCCTTCTACGCCGGACCCCTGGCAATGGCCGTCCTCAACCGCGACGGCCTGGTCCTGGCCGCCAACCCCGCCTTCGGCGAGCTGGTGGGCACCGACCCGGCCGAGCTGGTCGCCGCCACCGCGGCGGACCTCACCGACCTCGGCGCCGACCCCCGGGTCTGGACCGCCTACCGCGAGGTGCTGTGCGGCCGCAGCGAGCGGATGCGCTGCACCCGCCGCCTCAAACACCCCGAAGGGCACTCCGTCTGGGTGGAGGTGACCGTCGAGCCGCTCACCCCGGAGCCGCTCAGCGGCGAGGAGCGGATGCTGCTGTCGGTGGCGGACATCAGCGACCGGCACGACCTGCTCGCCCGGCTCCGGCACCTCCAGATGCACGACCCGGTGACCCGACTGCCCAATCGGGCGCTGTTCTTCGAGCGGCTCTCCACCGCCCTGGAGACCGCCGCCTTCGAACCGTCCGGCACCGGCCGGATCGGGCTGTGCTACCTCGACCTGGACGGCTTCAAGGCCGTCAACGACACCCTGGGGCACCGGGTCGGGGACCGGCTGCTGAGCGCGGTGGCGCAGCGGCTGATGCGCTGCGCGGAGACCACCGACGACCGTGGGACGGGCCGGGCCGGGCACCTGGTGGCGCGCCTCGGCGGTGACGAGTTCGCTCTTTTGGTGGAGGACTCCACCGGCACCGATCAGCTGGCCGAACTCGCCCAGTGCGTCCTCGACGCGCTCCAACGCCCGTTCGACCTGGCCGGGCAGCGGCTGTCGGTGTCGGCGAGCATCGGCGTCGTGGAGCGGGCCGCCAGCGGCACCACCGCGACCGGGCTGATGCAGGCCGCCGACACCACGCTGTACTGGGCCAAGGAGGACGGCAAGGCCCGTTGGACGCTCTTCGACCCGGAGCGCAACGCCCACCGGATGACCCGGCAGGCGCTGTCCAGCACGCTCCGCCCGGCCGTCGACCGGGGCGAGTTCACCCTGGAGTACCAGCCGCTGGTCGGGCTGGGCGACGGCCGGGCGCAGGGGGTGGAGGCGCTGGTGCGCTGGCGGCACCCGCAGTTCGGCACGCTGCCGCCGAATCGGTTCATCGCGCTGGCCGAGGAGAACGGCGCAATCGTCGAGCTGGGCCGCTGGGTCCTGGAGCGGGCCTGCTACCAGGCGCGCGCCTGGCAGCTGGCGCACCCGGAGGGCCAACCGCTGTTCGTCAGCGTCAATGTGGCGGTGCGTCAGGTGTGGGACTCCGACCTGGTCGCGGACGTGGCCGGGATCCTCGACGAGACCGGGCTGCCGCCGCAGCTGCTCCAGCTGGAACTGACCGAGTCGGCGGTCATGGGATCGGCCGGCCGGCCGCTCCAGGCCCTCCAGGCGCTGAGCGACATGGGCGTGCGCATCGCCATCGACGACTTCGGCACCGGCTACTCCAACCTCGCCTACCTCAGCCGGCTCCCGGTGTCGGTGCTCAAGCTGGACGGCTCCTTCGTCCACGGCTTCCGCTCCCAGGAGCACCCCAACCCGGCGGACGAGATGATCGTCGAGGCGCTGGTGGCGCTGGCACACCGCCTGGGGCTGACGGTCACCGCCGAGTGCGTGGAGAGCGCCGAACAGGCGGAGCGGCTGCGGCGGATCGGCTGCGACACGGGGCAGGGCTGGCTGTACTCACGGCCGGTGGCGCCGGACCGGGTCGCCGCGCTGTTCATCTGAGCCGTCCGGAGCGGGTGCGGCGGAGCCCCGTCCCGCCGCACCCGCCCCGTACGGCCCCCGGTCTACATGCCGTACGCGTCCGCGAGGAGCTCGTACGACCTCAGCCGCGCCGCGCTGCCGTGGGCGTTGGACGTGATCATCAGCTCGTCGGCGCCGGTCCGCTTGGCGAGGTCGTCGAGGCCCTGGCGGACCGCGTCCGGGGTGCCGTGGACGACGTTGCCCAGCCAGCTGTCGACGAAGCCGCGCTCCAACTCGTTGAAGCGGTGGGTCTCGGCCTCCTCCGGGGTCGGCACCAGGCCGGGGCGGCCGGTGCGGAGCCGGACCATCGACAGGGCGCCGGTCATGACCTGGCGGCGGGCCTCCCGCTCGTCCTCGGCGGCCAGCGCGGACACGCCGATCAGGGCGTACGGCGCGGAGAGCACCGCGGAGGGGCGGAAGGACGCGCGGTAGAGGTCGAGCGCGGGGAGGGTGTTGGCCGCGGAGAAGTGGTGCGCGAAGGCGAACGGCAGCCCCAGCGAGCCGGCGAGCCGGGCGCTGAAGCCGGACGAGCCCAGCAGCCAGAGCGGCGGGCGGTGCGCGGACTGCACCCCGCCGGGCGCGGTGGCCTGCACCGGGCCGGGGACCGCGTGGATCGCGGCGTACGGGTGTCCGTCGGGGAACGAGTCGTCCAGGAAACGGGTCAACTCGGCGAGCTGCTGCGGGAATTCATCCCCAAGTTCTCGGCTCCGCTCGAACAGGGGAGACCCCACTCCAGCCTCCCGCAGCCGTTCGGTACGGCGCAGCGCCGCGGCGGTGGCGCCGTCGGTGCCCGGCGCCCGGCCCAGGCCGAGGTCGATGCGGCCGGGGGCCATCGCCTCCAGCGTGCCGAACTGCTCGGCGATGACCAGCGGGGCGTGGTTGGGCAGCATCACGCCGCCGGAGCCGAGCCGGATCCGGTCGGTGTGCGCGGCGAGGTGGGCGAGCAGGACGGCGGGCGAGGAGGAGGCGACGCCGGGCATGGAGTGGTGCTCGGCGACCCAGTAGCGGTGGAAGCCGCGGCGTTCGGCCGTACGTGCGATCTCGACGGCGGTGCGCACCGCACCGGAGGCGGTGCTGCCGGCGCCGACCGTCACCAGGTCGAGCACGGACAGCGGGACCGGGGCGCTGCCCCGGGCGGTGCCCCGTATGCCGTCGCCACCGTCGTGGGTCGGGTCGGGGAGCGCCTCGCCGCCGGCACGCTTCTCGTCGTTCTCGCCGCTCACGGTGCGGGTCCTCCTTGCGTCGCTGGGTCTGCCGCAAGGACAACCGGAGATACTCTCCACTTATTCCCGGGTCACCGTCCCGGACCGTGTCACCCGTCCGCGGTGCACGCGAAGAGCGTGCCCAGAGCCGGGCAGGAGACCGTTCGACCCAGCAGCCGCAGCCCCTCCCAGACCGTCACCTGATTCGCGGTGAGGACCGGTTTGCCCAGCTCCGCTTCGAGGGCGGACAGCTGCGCCGCGGTGTGCAGGGCGGTGTCCGGCAGCAGGACGACCTCGGCGTCGGGGTGGTCGCCGGCGCGGGCCAGCGCGAGCACCTCCGCGTGCCCCCAGGTGCCGACCTCGGCGGCGGTGATGATGCCGCTGCCCCGGGTGGCGACGACCTCCGCACCGGCGGACTTCAAGAAGGCACGGAAGTGCTCGGCCACGTCCTCCGGGTACGTCGCGGCGATGGCGACCCGGTGGGCGCCGAGCGCCCGGACGGCGTGCGCGAAGGCGAAGGACGTGCTGGAGGCGGGCAGGCCGGCGGTCGCCGACAGCTCCCTGACCTGAACGCGCGCGCCCTCCCAGCCGAAGACGAAGCTGGCGCTCGTACAGGCCCAGACGACCGCCTCGGCGCCGCGCTCGACGAGCTCGGCGACGCCGGCCGCCAACCGGGCCGCGGAGCCCATCTCCAGCAGCGCGTCGACCCGGTGGGCGTCCTCGCCGATGTCGGTGTGGACCAGCGGCAGGCGGACCGAGCCGCCCAGGATCGTCTCCATCCGGGGGTAGTCGTCCTCCGCGGAGTGGCCGGGGTAGAGGAAGCCGACCGATGCCATGCAGATCTCCCTTGCGTGTACGGGCGTACGGCTGCGGGTGCCGGGGCGTTGAGGGGGTGCGGGTGTCTTCTCGGGTGGGGCGGCGGGTCCGGCGAGGGACGCTGCCGGCGGTACGGCGAACGGCGCCGACAGCGTCCGGGGCCGGGACCGGTCCAACGGGCCTCAGAGCGGGGGCAGCGGACCGGGGTCCTCGGGTGGGTGGGGCGTCGACTCGATGCCGTCCGCCGGCTCCCCTTCCGGTGGCGCGGGGGACCCGGCGAAGGCGGCCTCCGGAGTGGCCCGCGGGGCGCCCGGGTCCGGTGCCGGCGGTTCGGTCCCGGTCATCGCGGCCGGGCCGCGCCGCGCCACCGGATCGAGCAGCGCCTGGTACGGGCCCACCGCCTCGACGCCGATGGCGCGCAGCGCCGCCCACATCGTGACCTGATTGGCGGACAGCACCGGCATCCGCAGCTCGGCCTCCAGCTGCGGGATGACGTCGTAGGTCGGCAGGTTGGTGCAGCTGATGAAGAGGGCGTCGGCGGCACCGACGACGGCCGCGCGGGCCATGTCGACGACGTCGCGGTAGGGCACCTTCCAGATGTGCCGGGTCAGTCCGAGATAGGCGCGGCCGGTGACCGTGATGCCCGCCTCGGCGAGGTAGTCCTCCAGGGAGTCGGTGACCGATTTCGTATAGGGCGTGACCACGGCGATGCGCCGCGCGTCCATGTCGCGCAGCGCCTCGATCAGCGCGCCCGAGGTGGTGAGGGAGGGAACCTCCCCCGCCTGGACCATGGCAGCGCACATGGCCCGCTCGCCCGCCACACCGCCGACGAAGCTGCCGGAGGTGCACGCATAGGCAATGACCTGCGGTGATACCGCGCAGAGCGCCTGGACGGCAGCGTCCAGGGTTTCGTGCTCGCTGACCAGACGGGCCAGGTCGAGGCTCACCTCGACGGGCACGAACGGAGTTCGGGTGAGGTGGAGCGACACATCGTCGGGCACCCAGCGCCACAGCTCGCGGTCGAGCGCGAAGTCAAAAGGGGCGACAACGCCCACACCGAGCTGAGGCTGGGGACCACCCAGAAAGGAGACGTCCATTGAAGGCCCCTAGACGAAACGAAGGGCTGATGGCCAGGCCAGTGGCCGGGGATGAGGTGCAGCCGGAGCAAGCCGGGACGTCGGGACAGATGCCGTTGTTGACACGGTAGATACGACTTCTTAGCGTGGTCAATCCTCGCATCTCAGGCATCTGCCGGCGTCCCTTTCTAGTGAAAGGGGCTCACGTTTCAGAACGGTTTCTGACCTATGTCCGAAAGCACCGTCCTCGTCCTGGGTTCCGACCCCCCGCCGAAGCTCGATCGACTGACCGGCAGGGCCCGGGTGATCTTCACCGACGAGGCCTCGCTGGCCGACCGACTGCCCACCGCCGACGTGCTGTTGGCCTGGGACTTCACCTCCGACGCGATCCGCGAGAGCTGGCCGGAGAAGGGTCCAAAACCCGGGTGGGTGCACACCGCGAGCGCCGGCGTGGACCGGCTGATGTGCCCGGCGCTGATCGCCGACGACACCCTCGTGACCAACGCCCGCGGCGTCTTCGAGCAGCCGATCGCCGAGTACGTCGCCGGGCTGGTGATCGCCATGGCCAAGGACTTCTACGGAAGTTGGGAGCTCCAGCGGCAGCGGCGCTGGCAGCACCGGGAGACGCTGCGGCTGGCCGGCAGCCGCGCGGTCGTGGTGGGCTCCGGACCGATCGGCCGGGCCATCGGGGCCACTCTGCTGGCACTGGGT
The DNA here is from genome assembly GCF_040651315.1 of Streptomyces sp. NPDC048506. Lineage (NCBI taxonomy): Bacteria > Bacillati > Actinomycetota > Actinomycetes > Kitasatosporales > Streptomycetaceae > Streptomyces > Streptomyces sp. NPDC048506. Next base: position 47,628 of record NZ_JBEZIX010000020.1, on the reverse strand, counting down.
GTCACGGTCGATCTGGTCGGCCGCCGGGCGCGCGGGGACGACCCGCAATTCGGCGCCGTCCACCCGAGTGACGCGCTGAACGACCTGCTGCCCCACGCGGATTGGGTGGTCTGCGCCGCGCCCCTGACGGACGCCACCCGCGGGCTGTTCGACGCGGCGGCGTTCGCCCGGATGCCACCGCGGGCGCGCTTCATCAACGTCGGGCGCGGGCCGCTGGTCGTCGAGGACGACCTGGTCGCGGCGCTGCGCGAGTGGCGGATCGCGGCGGCGGCGCTGGACGTCTTCGAGCGCGAGCCGCTGACCGCGGACAGCCCACTGTGGGACGTACCGCACCTGATCGTCTCGCCCCACATGAGCGGCGACACCCTGGGCTGGCGGGACGCGCTGGCCGACCAGTTCCAGGACCTCTTCGACCAGTGGGCCGCCGGCCGGCCGCTGACCAACCTCGTCGACAAGCAGCTCGGGTACGTACCGGTGCAGTGACCGCGCGGGCTGCCCGGCCCCGGCGCGGCAGCCACGCCCCCGCCCGCCGCCTCCAGGGCGGCCAACGCTCGGAGGACGCATGACCACCGAATCGACTCGGCTCGCCGACCTCACCGCCACCCGGCTCACCGCCGGGTACGCCGCCGGCGAGTTCTCCCCCGTCGAGGCCGCCCGGGCGGCACTGGAACGCGCCGAGGCCGCGCAGGCCGCCACCAACTGCTTCACCCGGATCGACGCGGACGGGGCGCTGGCGGCCGCCGCGGAGTCGACGGAGCGCTGGCGGGCCGGCGCGCCGGCCGGGCCGGTCGACGGGGTGCCGGTCACCGTCAAGGACATCCTCCTCACCCGGGGCACGCCGACGCTGCGCGGTTCGCGGACGGTGCGGGCCGAGGGACCGTGGGAGGAGGACGCTCCGTCGGTCGCCCGGCTGCGGGAGTCCGGTGCGGTGTTCCTCGGCAAGACGACCACTCCGGAGTTCGGCTGGAAGGGCGTCACCGACAGTCCGCGGCACGGGGTGACGGGCAATCCGTACGACCCCGGGCGCACCTCGGGCGGCTCCAGCGGCGGCAGCGCGGCGGCGCTGGCGCTCGGTGCCGGACCGCTGAGCCTGGGCACCGACGGCGGCGGTTCGGTCCGCATCCCGGCGTCCTTCTGCGGCGTCTTCGGGCTCAAGGCGACCTACGGGCGGGTGCCGCTGTATCCGGCGAGCCCGTTCGGGACGCTGGCGCACGTCGGGCCGATGACCCGGGACGCGGCGGACGCGGCGCTGATGATGGACGTGATCGTCGGCCCGGACTGGCGGGACTGGTCGCAGCTGGGGCCGGCCGCCGGCTCGTTCCGGGAGGCGCTGGCCGATCCGGTCGACGGGCTGCGGGTGGCCTACAGCCCGTCGCTGGGCTGGGACGTGGCGGTCGCCCCGGAGGTGGCCGCGGCGGTGCGCGGGGCGGTCGAGGTGCTCGTTGGGCTCGGGGCGTCCGTCGAGGAGATCGATCCGGGCATCCAGGACCCGGTGGAGGCGTTCCACACGCTGTGGTTCAGCGGAGCGGCACGGGTCGTGCAGCACCTGGACGACGCGCAGCGCGCGCTGCTGGACCCGGGGCTGCGGGAGATCTGCGAGCAGGGCGCCCGCTACAGCGCGCTGGACTACCTGGCGGCGGTCGACACCCGGATGGCGCTGGGCCAGGCGATGGGCCGCTTCCACAGCGCCTACGACCTGCTGGTGACGCCGACCGAGCCGATCACCGCGTTCGAGGCCGGCGCGGAGGTGCCGTCCGGATCAGGCCACACCCGCTGGACCGGCTGGACGCCGTTCACCTACCCGTTCAACCTCACCCAGCAGCCGGCCGCGACCGTGCCCTGCGGGGTGGACGGCGACGGGCTGCCGATCGGCGTCCAGCTGGTCGGCGCGCGGCACGCGGACGCGCTGGTGCTGCGCGCCGCGCACGCCCTCTACGAGGCGGGGGCGGCCCGGATCCCCGCCCCGCCGCTCCCCGGGAATCGCTAGGCCCGCCGGAAGTTGAGGGTCTCGCCCAGGGCGCCGGCCCGCCACAGGTCCTGGCAGGCGTCGGCCATCCGGTCCAGGCCGTCGACGACGCTGCCCCACACGATGCCGGGCACCCAGCCCGCGTCACCGTTGATCAGCAGGTTGTTGCGCTCGTAGAAGAGCGCGAGGTCGACGACGGTGGCGCGGCCCTGGTGCTGTGCCTGGCTCTCGTAGCCGTAGGACGCGGTGCCCAGTTGGACGTCGCTGAAGGTGAAGTAGCACAGGTCGCCGGGGATCGGGGTGACCGTCGGGTTCTCCAGCGGCGGCTCCTCGGGCGCGAAGGGCGCGAGCAGGGCGTAGATCTCGTTGCGGGCGTACTTGGCGTGGTAGACGTCGCCGCCGAGCGGGAGGGCGTCCCAGACGGCGTTGCAGGTGATCGGCGCGCGGTCGTCGAGCAGTTTCGCCGTGCAGCTGACGCCGCGCTTGTCGAGCGAGACTTCGATGAAGCGATCGGTCATGCTCAGATCGTAGGGGGGCAATAGCCGCGTTTGGAACAGCTTGGAACAGCATGGACGAGTACGGCACAGGACGGAACGACTCCCGACCGCTTGCATCAAGCGCCGGAAACGATCGGCATATCTGCCAGGGGTTCGGGTAGCCGCGCGCCCATGGCTCCACCACCATGGAACACCTCAGAGAACTCAGGCCACTTGACACCCGGCATCCGCCGCCGGTCGCTGCTCGCGGGGGTAGCGGCGCTCGGCGCAGCGGGCGCCCTGGGAGCGGCCACCGGCTGCTCCCGGGTCGACGTCACCGGCGCGACGGACGGCGGACACCTCCTCGACGACCTGCGCAGCAAGGGCACCGTGCGGATGGGCATCGCCAGCGAGCCGCCGTACGCCTCGATCAACAGCAAGGGCGAGCTGACCGGCGAGGCCCCCGCGGTCGCCAAGACGATCTTCCAGCGGCTGGGGATCAAGCACTTCGAACCGGTGCCGGTGGAATTCGGCGCGCTGGTGCCCGGACTGCACTCCTTCCAGTACGACGTGATCGTCGCCGGCATGTTCATCAACAAGGCGCGCTGCCAGGCGGTGCTCTTCTCCGACCCGGACTACGAGTCGAAGGACGCCTTCCTCGTGCCCAAGGGGAACCCGCACAAGATCAAGGGCTATCCGGACGTCGCCCGGCAGCACCTCCGGTTGGGCAGCGGCATCGGCTATGCGGAGATCGACTACGCGGTCGGCAACGGCGTCAAGAAGAGCACCATCCAGACCTACGGCGACCAGATCGCCGGAATGGAGGCACTGGAGGCGGGCCGGATCGACGCCTTCGCCGGCACCGCGCTGTCCATGATCGAGGCGCTGAAGACCGGTAAGCACCCCACGGTGGAGATGACCGCCCCGTTCACCCCGACGGTGGACGGCAAGCCGCAGCAGGACGGCGGCGGCTACGGCTTCCGGATCGGCGAGACCCGGCTGCGGGACGCCTTCAACCGCGAGCTGCACAAGATGAAGAAGAGCGGCGAACTGCTGCGCATCGCCAAGCCGTACGGCTTCACCGAGGAGTTCATGACCGACCTCACCGCGAAGGAGCTCTGCAAAAAGTGACCTCTGCGTTGTGGGAACTCTTCTTCAAGGGACTGTGGATCACCATCCAGTTGATGGTCTACAGCGCCGCCCTGGCCGCCGTCGTGGCCTTCGGCATCGGTCTGGCCCGTACCTCGCGCCTCTGGATCGTCCGCTTCCTGTCCGGTGTGTACGTGGAGTTCTTCCGCGGCACCTCGGCCCTGGTGCTGATGTTCTGGCTGTTCTTCGCGTTGCCCCTGCTGGGCTGGCAGCTCGTCGGCATCTGGGCCGGCACCCTGGCGCTCGGCCTGTCGTACGGCGCGTACGGCTCGGAGATCGTCCGCGGCGCCGTCCAGGCGGTGCCGCCGGCCCAGCGCGAGGCGGCCATCGCGCTGAGCTTCTCGCCCTGGCAGCGGCTGCGGAAGGTGATCCTGCCGCAGGCCGTCCCCGAGATGATGCCGCCGTTCAACAACCTGCTGATCGAGCTGCTCAAGGGGACCGCGCTGGCGTCGCTGCTGTCCATCGGGGAGCTCACCTTCCAGGCCAAGCTGGCCCGGCTGTCGACCGGCCAGAGCGCCCAGGTCTACGGAATCATCCTCGTCCTGTACTTCGCGGTCGCCTTCGTGGTGACCCGGATCATGCGGCTGCTGGAGCGCCGCGCCAAGGCCTCGGTGGGCCGGGCGGTGCCCAGGGGCGAGGGCTGGTTCTCCCGCAAGCTGCCCGTCGAGACGCAGGGACCCGAGGCGCTGGCCACCGGAGGGAAGCCGTGAACAACTGGTCGTGGAGCTACGTCGGCGAGATCATGCCGGACCTCCTCAAGGGGCTGTGGATCACCGTCCAGGCGACGGTCTACGGCTCGCTGGTGTCCTTCGCCCTCGGCCTGGTGTGGGCGCTGCTGCTGCGCTCGCCGAGCCGGTGGGTGACCTGGCCGGTCAGCATCGTCGTCGAATTCATCCGCAACACCCCGCTGCTGGTGCAGCTGTTCTTCCTGTTCTTCGTCCTGCCGAGCTGGGGGCTGACCTTCTCGCCGCTGACCACCGGTGTCATCGGCCTGGGCCTGCACTACTCGACGTACACCGCCGAGGTCTACCGCGCCGGCATCGACGGCGTGCCGCCCGGTCAGTGGGAGGCGGCGACGGCGCTGAGCCTGCCGCGCCGACGCACCTGGACCGCGGTGATCCTGCCGCAGGCGTTCCGCCGGGTGGTGCCCGCGCTCGGCAACTACGTCATCGCGATGTTCAAGGACACGCCGCTGCTGGCCGGTATCACCGTCGCGGACATGCTCTTCCAGGCGAACAGCATCAGCGCCACCACCTTCGACTACCTGGAGCCGATCACCGTCGTCGGCGTCCTCTTCGTGGTCATCTCCTACCCCACCTCCCTCCTCCTGCGAGCCCTGGAGCGTCGTCTTGTCCGCTGACCGCAACCCCTCGAAGGACCACGCCAAGGACCACGCGAAGGACCACGCGAAGGAAACCGCCGGCACGGCGGCCGAGGGCCCTTCCCCCACCGCCGGGGAGACCCCCGCCCGGACGGGGTCCGGGGCAGGCACCGAGCTGATCCGCTTCGACCGCGTCACCAAGCGCTTCGGCGCCCACACCGTGCTGGACTCCCTGGACTTCACGGTCTCCGCAGGCAAGCACGTCACCCTGATCGGGCCGTCCGGTTCCGGCAAGACCACGATCCTGCGGCTGCTGATGACGCTGCTGACGCCGGACGAGGGCACCATCAAGGTCGGCGGCGCGTATCTGACGCACGAGGAGAAGGGCGGCAAGCTCGTACCGGCCGGGGAGAAGCACGTCCGCGAGGTGCGCAAGAACATCGGCATGGTGTTCCAGCAGTTCAACCTCTTCCCCAACATGAAGGTGCTGCGGAACATCACCGAGGCGCCGGTGCACGTCCTGGGCCTGGACAAGGACGCCGCCGAGGAGCGGGCCCGCGAGCTGCTGGACCTGGTGGGCCTGACCGAGCACCTCGACAAGTACCCCACCCAGCTCTCCGGCGGCCAGCAGCAGCGGGTCGCCATCGCCCGCGCGCTGGCGATGCGCCCGCAGGTGCTGCTGCTGGACGAGGTGACCTCGGCGCTGGACCCGGAGCTGGTGGCCGGCGTACTCGACCTGCTGCGGGACATCGCGCGCACCACGGACATCACGATGCTCTGCGTGACCCATGAGATGAACTTCGCCCGGGACATCTCCGACGACGTCCTGATGTTCGACGCCGGCCGGGTCATCGAATCCGGGCCCCCGGAGAAGATCTTCACGGAGCCCGAGCACGAGCGCACCCGGGAGTTCCTGAGCGCGGTGCTTTGAACCGCACGCAGTAGCCGCGCGGTTCGCGGGTGGTGTGTCCCCCCTCCGCCGGGGGCACACCACCTTTCTCCTTCCGCCCTTCTCCTTTCTCCCTTCTCCTTTTCTGCCTTTCTCCTTTCTGTGCTCCGGCACGTCGATTCCGCCACTGGCAAAGGCCGGTGCCCATGCGGCACGGTCAACTCCGGTGGGCAGGCCGGATATCGCTGTTACGGCGACGACACGGGCGGCCGGCAGGTCTGCACCTTCGGCCGCCGGACGATCGAGCACCACGTCCTCCCCTGGTACGCCTCCGGGTGGCAGCGCAGCACGATCAAGGGCGCCGGCGACGCGAAGACGCCGCCCACCTCGCGGGACGCCCCGAGGTCCGCCGGAAACGGTCTGGGAATGGCCGATTCCTTATCCTCTGAGGGCCCTACCCCGGCTCTGCCCCAGGTCGACCGGGTGCCACCGGCGTACGCCGCAGCCCGCACCCAGCCCGATGACCTTGGCATATGCCACTGGCCCAAGCCGCAGTACAGAAAAGCAGGACGCAACTCTTTTCAGTCAAGACCCCCTCCATCGAGGGCCGTTGACCGCTATCGTGATAGCAGCCCCGTTGTCCGGCATCGGTTGCACATGTGTCGAGCGTGTCCGGCGGCGGTGGCCACGAAGCAAGCGGTACCAACCTGCTAGGGGGACACCGTGGCGCTGAAGCCCGAGCCGACCGCGCCGTTCCATTCGGTGCAGTACGCACTTCGCGTGCTCGAAACGATCTCCAGGCACGCCGGCGGCGTGACCGATGCGCAGATCGCCCGCGAAACCAGACTGTCCCCGGGTCAGCTCACCCACATGCTGTCGATGCTGCGACGCGAGGGCTACGTCGAGCAGATGTCCGACGGCGCATACGTCGTGGGCGAGTCGCTCCTGCTCCTGGGGTCGGGGAGCAACCGCGACCAGGCCCTGCGCGACAAGCTCCAGCTCACCCTCGACCAGCTCCGGGACTCGGTCGGCGCGGCGGTCTACATCAGCCGGTACATCGACGGCGAGGTCAAGATCCTCCACTACGCCGACGGACCGCTGGCGCCGAAGGTCAACGAGTGGGCCGAATTCCGCCGCACCGCCCACGCCAGCGCGGTCGGCAAGTGTCTGCTCGCCCAGCTGGACCACGACGGACGCAAGGACCACCTCTCGCGCCACAAGACCGCCCGGCTCACGTCCCGGACGATCACCAACGAGAAGGTCCTGTTCCACAAGCTCGACAGCCAGCCGCCCACGGTGCCCGTCCTGGACCTCCAGGAGTACGCCGTCGGCACGGTCTGCGCGGCCGTGCCGATCACCGCCGGTGCGACGGTCGGCTGCCTCGCGCTGTCCATGCCGCTGGAGAACGCCCACCGTCTGCGCCAGGCGGCCGACACCCTCAATCGCAAGGCGGCTCCGGTACTGCTCTCGCTGGCGATCTGAGCGGCCCGACCGGGGCGGCACCGAAGGTGGTCATGAGCACCCCTCTCGACCAGGTAGTATTTCTTTCGTCAGCGCGCGCCGCTAGCTCAGTTGGTTAGAGCAGCTGACTCTTAATCAGCGGGTCCGGGGTTCGAGTCCCTGGCGGCGCACGTAGGAAGTGGGCGTTTCCGGTTCTCCGGGAACGCCCACTTCGTCGTTTCCCCGTGCGGTCAGCGGTCCAGGACGTGGTCCCGGTCGTGCTCCCGGTAGAGCGCCAGGAGGGCGGCCCGGTCCTCGTCGGTGAACCGGCGGTACCCGGTCCCGGGCGGGGTCGTCGCCCCGATCGGGGTCCACCACACCGGCCCGGGACAGCGGAACCCGGCCCGCCGCAGCGCCACGCGGTGCACCTTGTTCGTGGCCGTCACCGGCAGGGCCGGCACCGTCCGGACGAACCGGGGCGCCATCTTCGTGCCGAGGTCGGGCTGGGCGGCGAGGAAGGCCGTGAAGTCGTCCGGGTCGAAGCCGGCGCCGTCGCGGAGCGCCAGGGCCGCCATCACCTGGTCCCCGGCGACGGGGTCGGGCACGGCGTAGACGGCGACGCCGGCGGCCGGGGGGTACCGGGCGAGGATGTTCTCGATCATGGCGGCGGCCAGGTTCTCGCTGTCGACGCGTAGCCGGTCGTCGGTGCGCCCGGCGAAGTGGAAGAAGCCCTCGGCGTCCCGGAAGAAGAGGTCACCGGTCCAGTACCACCCCGCACCGGCCCCGCCCGCGGCCCGGCCGCGGGTGCGCGCGGCGGTCGCCTCGGGGTTGCGCCAGTACCCCTCGAAGGAGCTGCGGCCGCGGTTGACCAGCTCCCCGATGGCCTCCCGCCCGTTCAGCAGCCGCCCGGCCGGGTCGAACCGGGCGCGCGGCAGCTCGGCACCGGTCTCGGGGTCCACGACGGCCAGGTCGTCGCCCGGCGCGGGCCGCCCGACGGCGCCGCGCGGGGTGTCCGGTGTGCGCTGGATCGCGGCGCCGCCCTCGGAGGAGCCGTACCCCTCGATCAGCCGGACGCCGAACCGCTCGGCGAAGCGTGCGGCGTCCACCGCGCCCGCCTCGGTGCCGAACCCGGTGCGCAGCCGATGGTCCCGGTCATCGGGGGCCGGCGGGGTGGCCAGCAGGTACTGCACGGCCCGGCCGACGTAGGTGAAGTACGTGGCCCCGTGGCGGCGCACGTCGGGGAGGAAGGCGGAAGCCGAGAAGCGGCGGCGCAGCGCGATGGCCGCACCGCCGGCCAGCGCCGGGGCCCAGCCGGCGATCACGGCGTTGCCGTGGAACATCGGCATGCAGAGGTAGTGGACGTCGTCCCGCCGCACCCCGAAGTAGCCGACCAGCGCGTGGCCGGCGGCGGCCAGCCGGCCCTGGCTGCACAGGGCGGCCTTGGGTGCGCCCGTGGAGCCGGAGGTGAAGCAGAGCAGCATCCGGGAGGCCGGCGTCGGGGTGCGGGCGCCACCGGTGACGGCGGTGATCTCCTCGGGTGCCGCCCCCTCGTACGGCGCGAGCAGCTCCCGGTAGGGCGGTTCGTCGACGACCAGGACCCGGTCGGGCGGGAGGGGGAGGTCCAGGCCGGCCAGCAGCGGTAGGTGGGCGCGTTCGGTGACGAGCAGCGCGCAGTCGGTGTGGGTGAGGTCGCGGACCAGTTCCGGTCCGCGCCGGGTGGGGTTGATCCCGGCCACCGCGGCCCCGGCGAGCGCCGCCGCACTCAGCCACAGCGGGTACTCCGGCACGTTGTCCAGCAGCACCCCGACGTGCGGCTCCGCGCCCCGCGGCAACAGCTCCCGCAGCAGCGCGGCGCGGGCCGCCGCCGCACCGGCCATCTCGTGGTGGGTGAAGGTCAGTTGGCCGAACTTCACGCCGACCCGGTGATCACCCCACTGCGCCTGCACCAGCTCGGCGACGGTACCCGCGCCGCCCCCGCCCCTTGCGCCCTCGGCCGTCATGCCGCCGCAGCGTAACTGACGCAACGTCAGATTGACAGGGCAGGCGTACGCCAGGGAGCGTCAGGAGAGGTCGACGTCCGAGCAGGCGTAGAAGGCGTTGCCGGTGTCGGCGATGTTCCAGACGCCGAGGATGATGTGGTGGCCGGACTTCTGGGTGGGGACGGTGCCCTGGTGCTGGACGGTCTCGCCGGGACGCGCGCCGCCCATCGGGACCGTCATGAACGGTTCGGGTTCGAGGTCGGCGCGGGTGAGCGGCTTGCCGGGGTCGTAGCCGTCCTTGGTGATGAAGTACTCGAAGTCCGTGGTGGCGTGCCGTGCGGTGAGCCGCCAGGTGAAGGTGTAGCCCTGCCCCGGGGAGAGCTTGGTGGCCGGCCAGTTGCCGCCGCGCGGATCGTCCAGCTCGGCGAAGGCGTCATGGCCGCCGGAACAGATCTTGCCGTCCGCGGGCCCGGAGGCCGGGAAGCCCTTGGGGGCCTCGACGCTCTGCGGTTCGTACTGAATCGCGCCGCAGTCCTTGACGGTGCCGTTGGCGCAGAGCGCCTGCCGGCTGGGGGGTGCGTCGCTGTACCCGTGGCCGGCGGCACTGCCCGTCGAGAGCAGGGAGACGCCGATGACACCGAGGCCGACCACGACGGCGCTGATCTTTTTGCGCATGCTTCGCTCCTGGAGAACGTGGGGGAGTTCCGTGAGCCGAGAGAGGCGATGTGCGGTCTAGACCACGAGGCAGACTAATCAGCGGCGCCGGGCATGTCCATACCAATGAACGGCCGCGGCCAGGAGGGGGCCGGGCCGCGGCCGGGGTGGGGAGGGTCGACGTCAGGCGGCTTGGGTCAGCGCGGCTTCCGGGGGGCGGGCGGCGGCCTGCACCAGGGCCGTGTACGTGCGGCGGAGGGCGATCAAGGACTCCTGGGCCTCGCGGTAGACCGCGGCGTCGGGGCCGCCGCGGTGGGCGAGGGTGCGCACCGGCGCACAGTGCCGGTCCATGGCGCTGAGCCAGGCGCGGTGCTGCGCCGGGAGGTGGCGGCGCACCTGCTGGCGCCGCCCCTCGCCCATCCGGCGGCCGCCGACGCCCAGCACCGCGTCGGCCGCCTGGAGCACCGGCGGCTCCAGGGCGCCCTGCTCGACCAGTGCGGCGAGCACCGCGCGCTGCTGCGCGGTCGCCGGCGCGGCCGCCAACTCCGCAGCCTCGGCGTGCAGTTGGGCGCGCAGGGCGTGATGGACGCGGACCAGGCGGCGGAGCGCGGTCGGGGTGGAGGAGTCGTCCGGCGCGCGGCCGGCGAGGGTTTCGGCGAGCCGGAAGAGCCAGATGCCGTGCGCCTCCAGGCGGGTCGCGGCCAGCATCAGCCGGTCCAGCCGGCTGAGCGGCTGCCCCTCCGGCGCCCAGCGGACGATCGGCACCAGGGCTTCGGTGCGGGCCAGCTGGTCGATGGGGATGTGGCGGCGCGGTTTGCGCTCCGGGGCCCAGTTGTGCAGCGCGAGGGTGGGCAGGGCGACGAACTGGTCATGGTCGATGCGGTGCGCGATGGCCGCCCACAGGTCGAGGAACGCCTCGTCGGCCACCTCGCGTGCGGCCGGCGCCTGCGGGTCGAGCCCGCTCCAGCCGCAGGACACCGCGATCACGGCGATGCGCATCGCGGCGGCCTCCGCATTGCGCGTGGAGAGCCGGGATACCCGCTGCCGCAGGGCGGACAACTCCTCGGCGTGGCGGGCCCGTTCGACCAGCGCGACGGCCGCCTCGCGGTCCGGCGCGACCGCGGCGGCCCGCGCCATGGCGTCCAGCCGGGTCCAGGTTCCGATCATGGAGCGGACGGGTGGCCGTTCGGGCAGGAAGCCGTGTGCGCAGGGGTCGTGCGGTGCGGGCGCGCCGGCCACCGCCGCTTCGGGGCAGTCCCCGGCCGCCCCGGACGGCTCCGTGCCGCGCCGGGCCGCCGGTATGCCGTGGCCGATCCCGGCCGGACCCCCGTCCGCCGGTGCCACGACAGCTCCGTTCACAGCCGTACTCATCATCGTCGTGCCCCCCATCAGCACTTTCCCGCCAACAGCCGGGCAAGGTGGGTGTCCATGTCGAGGTAGCGGCCCTCCTCGCCGGGTGCGACGATCGCCGCGGTCTGCTCCAGCCAGGCGGTCAGCTCCGTCGCGCCCACGGAGAGCTCGCAGACGCTGTCGTCCGTGGCGAGCTCGATGTGGACACGGCGCGCCGCGTCCGGTCGGCGGACCGGCCACACCCGGACGTCGCCCTTCCCCGCCTCGACGGACAGCCCGGCCAGCAGCAGGTCGCGGGCGAACAGCCAGGTCGCGACCGTGTGGCCGCGGCTGATGAAGGCGACCTCGACCTCGTACGGGCGGTCACTGCGATAGCCGAACCGACCGGCCACCGGAACCGCTTCGTCCGGCCCGAGGAGGAGCTGCATCTCAAGGGTGCGCTTGGCTGTCGACACCACGACGATCAACCTTTCCGTCGGAGGGGCGAGTCCCGGGGACCCGGTCCGGGGCGCGCGTCCTGGCAGACGTTGCTGTGGAGGGTGGGGTTGCAGGAGGCGGAGGATGAGTGACGGACGCCATGGTCGTGGACCCCTCCTCACCCGTTCCTCATGCGTTTCTCCTGCGTTGCGTTCCCTCACCTCGGGATTCGCCTCAGCCTCTCAATCAGCAGGAGATATCGCATGTTGACGGGGCAACTGGTGATCTACGGCCCGGGACGCGCTGAACTCGATCTTCACAGAGCATTTCGGGCGGCCCGGTAGGCGAAGGTCCCGAGATCAAGGGACTTTCGCCCCGTGGGGAGAGCGGGCGCGGTGCGGTATAGGGGTACGGACGGGCGGCGGCGAGTGGCGCGGATCACACGACCCGAGGGCGTGGGCGGCCCGGTCGTGGGTAGGGAGCACCTCCCGATGTCGTGTAAAGTTCTTCAGGTCAGCGCGCGCCGCTAGCTCAGTTGGTTAGAGCAGCTGACTCTTAATCAGCGGGTCCGGGGTTCGAGTCCCTGGCGGCGCACGTCACACTGAGGCCCCTCGCCGAGCGAGGGGCCTCAGTCATGTCCGGGGAGCCGGGCCGTGGAGGCCGGCACCGAGGGTCGGCCGGCCCGGCCCCGCTCGCCCCGTCCGGCGAGCGCTCCCCTCCCCTCCCCTCCCCCTCCCCCTCCGGTGACCGCTCCATGGATTCCGCCGCCCCGGGCAGCCGCCCTGGGCAGCCGTCGCAGGCAGCCACCCGGGCGGCCGTCGCGGTCCGGAACGCCGGCGCCCAGGCCGAAGATGTGCACCGGCCTCCGTAGCCACTTCGGCCATAGCGGCAAATACCGTCGGAAGACGGCCAGTTGCCGACGACATCGGACCCAAGTGATGCGCGCTGCGCCATACACCGTCCCGCATTGCACGCTCTTGTCCGTATCCACCCTGGTAGCGCCTTGCGATCATGGGGTGGGTTCGGGAACCTGACCTGGTAACTCGGCTGAAAAGAGGCTGGGTTCAGCTCAATAGAGGGCAAGGGGATACTTCGGTTGGCGTGATGTGGACGCGGGGAGTCCGCGGCTTGGCAGGATCGCGGAGCGTTCAGAAAATGCGCAACCGGAAGACGGCCGTCACCGTCCGACGGTGTAGGCGGCCGACACCACAGAGCCCGAGTCGGTCGAGGGGGACCGGGTTCGGGACATCAGCAACGGCACGCAGCCCGTGCTGCGTGCGGGGGGATGGACTCATGACGTCGCCGCCTGACGACGCCCGGCCGGAGCGTTCGTTCGATCCGTCCGCCACCACGCGCCTGCGCATACCGCGCGAGCACTGGCAACGGCGGATCACGCGCAAACCGCTGCCGCGCTTCGACTACGAGCACTACAGCCGGCTGGCCGGACCGCTCACCCAGCCCGATCCGGACCGGCCCTACACGGTCCGCTACCGCTCGCTGCTCGCGGACGAACCGCACCGCATCCGGGCGGCGCTGCTGCTGGGGGCCGCCCCGCTGCTCTCGCTGGGGCTGCTCGCCTGGCTGCTGCAACCGTCGCACTGGACCCAACGCGACTACCCCGCCTACCCGTTCCTGCCGGCGCTGGACACCGTCATGCTGGTCTCGATCGGACTGATCGAGTTCTTCCGCTGCATGAACGTGCTGTCCAACGCGCACGCCACGCTCGTCGCCCGCGACCCGGTCCCGGTCATACCCGAGAGCGGCACCCGGGTCGCCTTCCTCACCTCGTTCGTGCCCGGCAAGGAGCCGCTGGACATGGTGACGAGGACGCTGGAGGCGGCGGTCAAGGTCCGGCACCGCGGACTGCTGCACGTCTGGCTGCTGGACGAGGGGGACGACCCCCAGGTCAAGGAGGTCTGCCGGCGGCTGGGCGTGCACCACTTCACCCGCAAGGGCGTGCCGGAGTGGAATCAGGCCAAGGGGCCACATCGCGCCAAGACCAAGCACGGCAACTACAACGCCTGGCTACAGGCGCACGGCGACGCCTACGACTACTTCGCCTCCGTCGACACCGACCACGTACCGCTGCCCAACTACCTAGAGCGGATGCTGGGCTTCTTCCGCGACCCGGACGTCGGCTTCGTGATCGGCCCGCAGGTGTACGGCAACTACGACACCTTCGTCACCAAGGCCGCCGAGTCCCAGCAGTTCCTCTTCCACGCGCTGATCCAGCGGGCCGGCAACCGCTACGGCGCGCCGATGTTCGTCGGCACCTCCAACGCCGTGCGGATCAGCGCGCTCAAGCAGATCGGCGGGCTGTACGACTCGATCACCGAGGACATGGCGACCGGGTTCGAGATGCACCGGCACCGCAATCCGGCGACCGGCAGGAAGTGGCGCTCGGTCTACACCCCGGACGTGCTCGCGGTCGGCGAGGGGCCGACGGCCTGGACGGACTTCTTCACCCAGCAGCTGCGCTGGTCGCGCGGGACGTACGAGACGATCCTCAAGCAGTTCTGGAAGGCGCCGTTCACGCTGCCGCCGGGCCGGCTCTTCAACTACACCATGATGGTGATCTTCTATCCGATGTCGGCGCTGAACTGGATCCTGGCGGCGCTCAGTTGCGCGCTGTTCCTGGGCCTCGGCGCCTCCGGCGTACAGATCGATCCGTCGGTGTGGATGATGCTCTACGGCAACGCCTCGGCGCTCCAGATCGGGCTGTACGTGTGGAACCGGCGGCACAACGTCTCGCCGCACGAGCCCGAGGGGTCCGGTGGGGTCGCCGGCATGGTGATGTCGGCGCTCTCCGCGCCGATCTACGCACGGTCGCTGTTCGATGCCGTACTGCGCCGCAAGAGCCGGTTCGTGGTGACGCCGAAGGGCGACTCGTCCAGCCCGGACACGCTCTTCGGCACCTTCCGGGTGCACCTCTTCTTCCTCCTCGTCTTCGGCGGTTCGCTGGGCGCCTCCTTCGTCCTGGGACACAGCCATCCGGCGATGATCACCTGGGCGTCGCTGGCGCTGCTGATCACGGTGGCACCGATCGTGGCGTGGCGGCTGGGCGTGCGGGCCGAGAAGCGGAAGCGGAGAGCCGGTGCGCCCGGTGGTGAGGCCGCCGGTGCGCCCGCCGGCCGGGCCGCCGATCCCGGCGCCACGTCCGAACAGAGCCTTCAGACCGCCCTTGGGGGACGCCCGTCATGATGTACCGTCCGAGCCGTCGCACCCGCAGGGTGGCCATAACGACCGGGGTGGTGCTCGTACTGGCCGGGATGAACGGTCCCGCCCTCTACGGCTTCGCCTCGAAGCAGTACCACGACTACGAGATCAACAAGCCCGAGTACAAGGCGGCGAACGGCCACTGGGACGTCGTCGACGTCCCCGACAGGTACCGCATCAACACCATCCACGCGGCCCTGCTGCACACCGGGAAGGTGCTGCTGGTCGCCGGCTCCGGCAACAACGCAGCGAACTTCCGGGCCAAGTCGTTCCGCACGGTCCTGTGGGACCCCGAGAAGAACACCTTCAAGAACATCCCCACGCCCAAGGACCTCTTCTGCTCCGGGCACACCCAACTCCCGGACGGGAAGCTGCTGGTGGCCGGTGGCACCCAGCGCTACGAGAAGCTCCAGGGCGATGTGAAGAAGGCCGGCGGCCTCATGATCGTCTACAACGAGAACCCGGACGGGCCGCGCACCTTCCCGGCCGGCACGCTCTTCACCGGCAAGCAGAACGGCAAGACCTTCGCCTCCAAGGACCCGATCGTGGTGCCGCGGGCGAAGAAGACCAAGGACCCGGTGACCGGCGCGGTGACCGTGACCCATAGCGAGGCCCGGGTCTACGTCGAGGCGCTCAAGGACGGCCCGTCGCACTCCACGGGCGCCCAGGACAACTACCGCATCCACGGTCTGACCGGCGCGGACGCCCACAACTTCTACGGCATCGCACAGAAGCTGTCCTTCGACAAGAAGGACTTCCAGGGGATCAAGGACTCCTTCGAGTTCGACCCGGTGGCCGAGCGCTACGTCCCCGTCGACCCGATGAACGAGGCCCGCTGGTACCCGACGCTGACCACGTTGCAGGACGGCAAGGTGCTCTCCGTCTCCGGGCTGGACGAGATAGGCCAGGTCGTCCCGGGCAAGCAGGAGGTCTACGACCCGACGACGAAGAAGTGGACCTACCTGCCGCACCGGCGCTTCTTCCCGACCTACCCCGCGCTCTTCCTCACCGACCGGGGGCGGATCTTCTACACCGGCTCCAACGCCGGCTACGGCCCGGACAACGTCGGCCGGACGCCGGGCATCTGGGACCTGACGTCGAACACGTTCCAGGTCGTACCGGGGATGAGCGATCCGCAGATCCTGGAGACGTCGATGTCGGTGCTGCTGCCGCCCGCGCAGGACCAGCGGTACATGGTGCTGGGCGGCGGCGGGGTCGGTGAGGACCCCCGGTCCACGGACCACACCCGGATCGTGGACCTGCACGCCCGCGCGCCGCGCTTCAAGGACGGGCCGCCGCTGTACGCCAAGGCCCGCTACCCCAGCAGCGTGATCATGCCGGACGACACCGTGCTGACCACCAACGGCTCGGGTGACTACCGGGGCCGCAGCGACTCCAACGTCCTCAAGGCGGAGCTGTACGACCCGGTGACCAACACCGCCCGGCAGGTGGCCGATCCGCTCGTCGGCCGCAACTACCACTCCGGGGCGCTGCTGCTGCCGGACGGCCGGGTGATGACCTTCGGTTCGGACTCCCTCTACGCCGACAAGGACAACACCAGACCCGGCATCTTCCAGCAGCAGATCGACCTCTACACCCCGCCGTACCTCTTCCGGTCCTCGCGGCCCGAGCTGACGGACACGGCGCCCAGGACCGTCCCGCTGGGCGGCACCGCCACCTACCGCGCCCCGCACGCCGCCACGATCAAGAAGATGCGGCTGCTCCGACCCGGCTCCTTCACGCACGTCACCAACGTCGAACAGCGGTCGGTGGCACTGGACTTCACGGTGGCCAAGGACGGGAACGGGGTGACGGTCACGCTGCCGAAGGACCCCTCGCTGGTGCCGCCCGGGTGGTACATGCTCACCGCGGTGGACGGCAAGGGCACGCCGTCGAAGGCGGTGTGGGTGAAGGTCCCGGTAGCGGAAGCGCCGTAGTCGCACCCCCGAGGCGACGGCGGCCGGCCGCAGCCGGCCGCCGTCGGCTACTGGGCGCGGCGGGCCAGCCCCAGGGCGTACGAGGGCCACCACTCCCCCGCCTTCGGGCCGCCCTTGCAGGTGCCGTCGGATTCACCGGGGCGTTTGATCCAGAGGTAGGCGGCTATCAGCGGGTCGCCGGTCCTGGTGGTCGGCGGGGTGCCCAGGGCGCGGCCGGGCGGGTTGCACCAGTTCTCCGGGTCGTCGCCACCGGGCGCCGGCCCGTTGCCGTTCCGGCTGGTGTCGATGACGAAGCGCTTGCCGCCGACCATCGCCGACAGCCGCTTGCCGTACGCCGCGTTCTCCGCCGTGGTCTGGTAGTTGGAGATGTTCAGTGCGAAGCCGTCGGCGCGGTCGATGCCGGCCCGCTTGAGCGGTTCGACCATCGCGCCCGGGTCCTTGATCCAGCGCGGATTGCCGGCGTCCAGATACACCGTGGTGTGCGGCAGCGCCTTGAGCTTGCCGACCGCCTCCGTCAGCAGGGCGTAGCGCTCCTCCTGGAACTGCGGTGGGGTGCATCTGTCCACGAGGTGCGGCAGCGCGTCGGGCTCCAGGACGACCGTGGCGGCGCGGTCGCCGATCCCCTTGACCACACCGTCCAGCCAGGCCCGGTAGGCGTTGCCGTCCGCGGCGCCGCCCTGTGAATAGCGGCCGCAGTCGCGGTGCGGGATGTCGTAGAGGACCAGCAGCGCCTCGCGGCCGGCCCGGGTCGCCGCCTCGGTGAAGCCACGGGCCTGGCCCTGCGGATCGTCGACCCCTATCCACTCGGCGACCGGCTGCGCGGCGATCCGGTCGATCAGCCGGGCGTCCGCGGCCCGGCCCTCCTTGCCGTAGGCGGACACCTGGCGGGCCGCCCTGCTGTCCGGGTTGACCCAGTACGGAACGGTGGACTTGGGCCGCTGGGCCGGTCTGCCCGGGACCCGGTCGTCGTCGCTGCCGGACGAGGAACAGCCGGCGAGCGCGAGCAGCACCAGCACACCCAGCGCCGCCGCCCGCCGTCGGTTGCCGTACATCCACTCCCCCCTCGGAGCACGGAACGCAGCCGGCGCGAGGCCACCGGCCGCAATCCATCGTGGCACACCGCCGGCCGTCGGACCCGGGCCTGTGGACAAGCCGAACAGCGGCCGCTACGGGGCCCGCCGGCGTGCCCAGGGCCTTGACCCATCGGACAGGCCCTGGGACCCGACCATGCCCCATCGGCCGGCCCCTAGCCCTCCTCGTCCTCACCCTGGCGCTCACGACGCAGCCGCAGCCGGAGCCGCAGCAGCTGTCCCGCGACGACCAGGACGGCACCGCCGACGAGCACCAGGCCGACGGCGGAGGTGCTGCTCAGTTCGCGGTGCCCGGCGGCATGGGTCGCCGGATCGAGAGGGGCGGGCACGTCCCCGAAGGACGCCTCTCCCGCGGACGCGAACGCGCCGGGGGGTGCGCCGTCGGGAGGTGCGCCGTCAGGACGCATCCGTACGTCGCCGGTGACGCGCTCGGCCGCGGCCGGGGTGACGAAGACCGTTCCGGTCACGGCGCCGCGACCGTCCGTGCCGTACGCGGGCGCCGTCGTCACCGCGCAGGCCACGACCGCGGCGCAGAGAGCCAGGTGCGGTGAGCGCATGGTGAACCTCCGATACGTCCGAAGGTCCGCCCGCGCTCACCGGCTCGCATCCCGGTGCGGCCCCCGCATGGGCCGTTCGGGTGCTCAGACCAGGTCGATCAGGTCCGCGATCGAGTCCACGACCCGGGAGGGCCGGAACGGGTGCCGCTCGATCTCCTCGGGCCGGGTCAACCCGGTGAGCACCAGGAACGTCTCCATGCCCGCCTCCAGACCGGCCAGCACATCGGTGTCCATCCGGTCGCCGATCATCGCGGAGGTCTCGGAGTGCGCGCCGATGGCGTTCAGCCCGTGCCGCATCATCAGCGGATTGGGCTTGCCCACGAAGTACGGCTCGACGCCGGTGGCCTTGGTGATCAGCGCGGCGACCGACCCGGTCGCGGGCAGCGGCCCCTGGGGCGACGGGCCGGTCTCGTCGGGGTTGGTCGCGATGAACCGGGCCCCGTCGTCGATCAGCCGGATCGCCTTGGTCAGCGCCTCGAACGAGTACGTTCGAGTCTCTCCGAGAACGACGTAATCGGGGGCGTGGTCGGTCAGGACGTAGCCGATGTCGTGCAGGGCGGTGGTCAGGCCCGCCTCCCCGATGACGTGTGCGGTGCCGCCGGGCCGCTGCTCGTCCAGGAACTGCGCGGTGGCCAGTGCGGACGTCCAGATCGCCTCCACCGGCACGTCCAGCCCGATCCGGCTCAGCCGGGCGTGCAGGTCACGCGGGGTGTAGATGGAGTTGTTGGTCAGCACCAGGAAGGGCTTGCCCGACTCGCGCAGCCGCTTGATGAAGGCCTCCGCCCCGGGGACCGGGACGCCTTCGTGCATCAGGACGCCGTCCATGTCGGTGAGCCATGACTCGATCGGCTTGCGCTCTGCCACTGCCGGACTCCTGCCGTACGCGATGACCAAGGGCGTCGGCCGGTCTTCCGCGCGCACGGGGCCACCGCCCCACGCGTCGTACGTACGGCCGACGCCCCCACCCTAAGTCAGCGGGCCGCGACCGCGACCTCGTCGATCAGTCCCGATCTTCCGGCCCGGGGGCACGGTCGGTCCGCCGGCTCTCCGCAATCCGTCGTACGTCGCCCAGCGCCTCGGCCAGCCGCTCCCCGAGGAAGCGCAGCTCGCCCTTCGACACGCGCTGGTCGTCGAGCATCGCCCGCGCATGGCCGAGTAACTCGGCAGCCATCCCGAGTTGCGTCTCCGCCACCTCGTCGGCGAGGCGGGACACGGGGCCGGTTCCGTCGCCCACGACATAGCAGGCCTTGCCTTCGGGACCTGACCACGGCAGGAGCCGGGCGCGCTGGGGAGGGTTCAGGGGCATGGTGGACCACCGCCTCGTTGCTTGGGGTCGCACACGGCTCATTGGGCCGCGCAACGGCGACAATCATAGAGCTATTCGCGAAATGCATCAAGGCGGGAGTCAGCCGAGGAGTATCACTTACCGTGTAAAGCAGCAAGGTTGGTAGGACGTCGTCGACCGCGCCGGAGGGTGCCGTGAGCAGTGTGGAATGGGTCAGCACGTCAGCCCCGTATCTGACGCCACGTGAGAGGGGGCAGCAGGACGCCTGGAGCACCGAAACCTCGGCCAAGGGCCGCAGGGGCAGCCAGCGCATCGTGCATGCCGGGGAAGTGACCGCGCCTGCCGAGATCGCGGAGGCGCTGGGCGTGGAACAGGGCGCCGCCGTCGTCGTGCGGCGGCGCATCATGTACCTGGACGAGCGGCCGTGCGAACTGACGGACACCTACTACCCGCTGCCCGTCGCCGGCGGCACCCGGCTCGCCGGGACGGCGAAGATCCCGGGCGGGGCGGTCACGCTGCTCGCCGAGCTCGGGTACGTCGGCGTCCGGGCCCGCGAGGACGTCACCGCACGGCTGCCGAGCACCGAGGAAGCCGCGGCCCTGGAAACGGAACTGTTACAGCCGGTGCTCCAGTTGCTCCGGATCACGTTCGACACGCACGACCGGCCCGTCCAGGCAGACAGAATCGTCATGTCCGCGCAGCTCCAGCGACTGCGCTACGACGTCAGGATCGGATGACCATGCCCCACGACGAGACCGAGCCCTTCGACGGCCGTTCGCTGCACGAGCGGATCGCCGCCGATCTGCGCGACGAGATCATGAACGGAGACCTCCCGCCGGGCGCCAGGGTGCCGTCGACGGCTCAGCTCACGGCGAGGTTCGGCGCCTCGAACGCGACGGTGCAGAAGGCGCTGAGGCTCCTGAAGGACGAGCGTCTGGTCGTCGGCCGAGCCGGTTCGGCCGTCACCGTGCGCGCCCGTCGGCAACGCACCATGCGTCCCGCCTCCTACATGGCCCCGGCCACCCAGGGCGATCGCTACCGCTGGCTCACAGAAGC
>NZ_JBEZIX010000020.1:0-26747 GCF_040651315.1 Streptomyces sp. NPDC048506 | reverse complement strand
CCGTCACCGTGCGCGCCCGTCGGCAACGCACCATGCGTCCCGCCTCCTACATGGCCCCGGCCACCCAGGGCGATCGCTACCGCTGGCTCACAGAAGCCGAGAAGCAGGGCACGCACGCCCGGACCAAGCTGCTCCGGGTCGCGGAAGTCGCTCCACCGGCCGATGTGTCCGCACTGCTGGAGGTCCCCGAGGGCGGTACGGCCCTGCTCCGACATCAACTGCTGCTGATCGACGACGAACCGGTGGAGCTGGTCAGCTCCTACTACCCCCTCGACATCGCCCGCGGCACGGCGATGGCGAAACGCCAGAAGATCACGGGCGGCACCCCGGCCCTCCTCACCCAGCTGGGATATCCGCCCCGGCTCAGCGTGGACCGGGTCTCGGCGCGGGTGCCCACCCAGGAGCAGTTCACCGCCCTCCGGCTGCCGGGCGACCTGCCCGTACTGCGCACGCTGCGCGTCGTCCACAGCGACGGTGAGCGGCCGATCGAGGTCACGGTGATGGTGAAGGCGGGCCATCTCTACGAGGTGCAGTACGAGTTCACCGCCGAGTAGCGACCGGTTCCGCCCGCGTGGTGCGGGCGGAACCGGCCCAGCGGCCCCTCAGCTCCCCGTAGCCGTCTTCCAGGCGGACACGTACGTGTCGAGGTTCTTGTCGACGTCCTTCCAGTCGGGCCGGAAGACCTCGACGCCCTTCATGATCGCGGCGAGCGCGGTGGCGTTGCGGTCGGTGGCCTTGACGTCCTGGCGGGAGGTGAAGCCGCCGCCGACCGCGGAGACCTCCCGCTGGACCTCGGGGGTGAGCAGGTAGTCGAGGAACTTCCGGGCGTTGGCGGCGTGCGGGGCGTTCCTGACCAGGCCGGCGGCGTAGGGCAGGGCGAAGGTGGTGGGCTTGGCGCCCGGCTCGGCGGCGGGGAAGAAGATGCCCTGGTGCGGCATCGACGCCTGGTTGGCGTAGTTCATCTGGACGTCGCCGTTGGCGACCAGGAGTTCGCCCTTGTCGGTCTTGGGGGCGAGCTGGCCGGTGGAGGAGGACGGGCCGACGTTGTTGGCCTGGAGCTTCTTGAGGAAGTCCATGGCCGGGCCCTGGCCGCCGAAGTCGTGCAGGGCCTTGATGAGGACGGCGGTGCCGTCACCGGCGACGCCCGGTGTGGAGTACTGGAGCTTGTTCTTGAACGTGGCGTCCAGCAGGTCCTGCCAGGTGGCCGGGGCCTGCCGGAGCTGCTCGGTGTTGTAGATGAAGCAGAAGTAGTTGTTGACGATGGACGTCCACCGGCCGGCCGGGTCCTTGTCCGCGGCGGCGACCTGGTCGGACCCCTTGGGGCGGTAGGTGTCCAGCAGGCCCTTGCCGTCGGCCTGTTGGATGAACGGCGGGAGGGTGACGATCACGTCCGCCTTGGTGTTGGCGCGCTCCCGGGCCAGGCGCTGCACGGCGGCGCCGGAGCCGGACTCGACGTAGTTGACCTTGATGCCGGTCCTCTTGTGGAAGTCCGCGAAGACCTTGTCGTAGAAGCCGTCGCCCTTCTCGCTCTTGAGGCCGTCGGCGCTGTAGACGGTGATCTCCTTGGCGTCGGGGTCGGCGGTGGAGGCGCCGCCGCAGGCGGTGAGCGCGGTGGCGAGGACGAGGGCGCCGGAGGCGGCGGTGAGCGGCCTGCGGGCCGCGCGGAGGGTGCGCATGACGGGGTAACTCCTCAGCAGGGCAAGGGCGTCGGACTCAGCGGTAGGTGGCCTTGGTGCGGATACGGGAGACACCGAGGAGGACGAGCAGGGTGGCGGCCATCAGGGCCACTGCCAGTACTGCCCCGGCGAACAGGGCGCCGCGGTCGGTGGTGGCGAAGATCTGGACGGGCAGGGGCATCCAGTCCGGGGGATAGAGCATCACCGTGGCGCTCAACTCGCCCATGGACAGGGCGAAGCAGAGGCCGACGGCCGCCGAGAGGGACGGCAGCAGCAGGGGGAGCGTGACCCGCCGCAGGACGTAGCCGGGGCGGGCGCCCAGACCGGCCGCGCTCTGCGCGTACGCCGGGTCGAGGCGGGCCAGCGCGGCCGTCACCGACTGGTAGGCGAAGGCGGTGACCAGCACGGTGTGGGCCAGGATCACGATCTGCGGGGTGCCGTTGAGCAGGAACGGCGGGCGGGAGAAGGCGACGAGGAGGGAGAGGCCGACGACGACGGAGGGAACGGCCATCGGGAGGAGGAAGAGACCGTCGAGGAGGCGACGGGTGCGGCGGGCCAGCCTCTCGGCGGCCAGAGCCGCCCAGGTGCCGAGGGTGAGGGCGGCGACGCTGGCCGCCAGTGCGGTCAGCACGCTGGTGAGCAGGGCGTTCAGGGAGTCGCCCGACGCGGCGTCCTGATAGTGGGTCAGGGTGAGCCCGGAGGGGAGGGCGCCGCTCCAGCTGGTCGCGAAGGACGCGGCGACGATCACGAGGAGGGGGAGGGCGAAGACGGGGAGGAAGAGGAGGAGGAAGAGGGCGTGCAGGGCCCGGCGGGCCGTCCTGCTATGCACCAGCACGGTGGGATGCACCTCCTGGGCGCGGGCCGGCGCCGCCGCCCGTACGGGACATCACCGTCCGGTAGAGGGCGTAGAGCGCGACGGACAGCACGATGTTGACGACGGCGACCACGCACGCTCCGGTGTAGTCGCCGTCGAGGATGGCCTTGGTGTAGACGAGCATCGGGAGCGTGACGACGTCCTTGGCGCCGGTGAACAGCACGATGCCGAACTCGTTGAGGCAGAGGACGAGGACGAGCGCGCCGCCGGCCGCGAGCGAGGGCAGCGCCTCCGGCAGGATCACCGTCCGCACGATCTGCCAGGGCCGGGCGCCCAGAGAGCCGGCGACCTCCAGTTGGGCCGTCTCGACCTGCGAGAACGCGGCGAGCAGCGGCCGCATCACAAACGGGGTGAAGTAGGTGACCTCGGCCAGCAGGACGCCCCAGGGGGTGTGCAGGAAGTCCAGCGGCCCCTGCGCGGCGCCGGTCAGGTCCGTCCACAGGCCGTTGGCCACGCCCACGGTGCCGTAGAGGAAGAGCAGCGCGAGGGTGACCAGGAAGGAGGGGAAGGCGAGGAAGACGTCGATGAGGCGGCTGAGCGCCCTCCCGCCGGCGAACGGGACGAAGGCGATCACGAGGGAGAGCACCAGGCCCAGCAGCAGCGCGCCGACGGTGGCGCCGACGGCGATCAGCACGGTGGTGGTGAGCGCCTCGCGGAACGACGCCTCGGCGAAGACCTGCGCGTACGGGGCGGTGGCCGGGCCGCCGTCCTCGGGGCTGACGGACTGCCACACCACCAGGGCCAGGGGGTAGAGGAAGACCAGCGCGAGGGCGGCGACCGGCGGCAGGGTCCACAGGACGGCGGTGAGCGGCCGGCGGCGCCGGTCCGGTGCCGTGGCGGGGCCGGTACGCGCGTCCGGTGCCGCGGGCGGGTGGGGACGGGCGTCCGGGCCGGCCGGGTCGGCGGCCGCCACCGCGGTGTCCGGCCTAGCCATGGTGCGCACCGTCC
The DNA here is from genome assembly GCF_040651315.1 of Streptomyces sp. NPDC048506. Taxonomy (NCBI): domain Bacteria; kingdom Bacillati; phylum Actinomycetota; class Actinomycetes; order Kitasatosporales; family Streptomycetaceae; genus Streptomyces; species Streptomyces sp. NPDC048506. The sequence goes on along the minus strand of NZ_JBEZIX010000020.1, from coordinate 23,249 downwards.
TCGGCGAGCCCGGCCGGGATCAGCACCGCGTCCTCGGGCGCGAAGTGCAGCGCGACCTCGTCGCCGAGCCCCGGTGTCTCGCGCAGCTCGCGCACGTCGGCCAGGACGCGGTGGCCGTCGACGGACACGTACAGCCGGTGGGTCGCACCGCGCCACTGCACCTCGGTGACCGTGCCGTGCAGGGTGTTCCCGGCCGGGCCGCCGGCGCCGAGGCCGACGAGGTGCGGGCGGACGCAGAGCGTCGCAGCGGCGCCGTCGGCCGCCTGTGCCGCCGCGGGCACGTTCAGCCGCCGTCCCGCGAAGTCCACCCCGCCGCCCGCGCCGCGCACCGTCACCGGCAGCAGGTTCGCGGTGCCGACGAAGGAGGCGGTGAACGCGGTGCGCGGACGCCGGTAGAGCTCCTGCGGGGTGCCGCAGTCGCGCAGCCGGGCCTGGTCCAGCACCGCGATCCGGTCCGCCAGGGTCAGCGCCTCCAACTGGTCGTGGGTGACGTAGAGGATGGAGACGTCGGGCAACTCGCGGTGCAGCCGGGCGAGTTCGGCGAGCATGCCGGAGCGCAGCTGGGCGTCGAGCGCGGAGAGCGGTTCGTCCAGCAGCAGGACGCCGGGGCGGATGGCGAGCGCCCGGGCGATGGCCACCCGCTGCTGCTGGCCGCCGGAGAGCTCCCGGGGGTGCCGGTCGGCGTAGCCGGCCATACCGGTCATCTCCAGCGCCTCGGCGACCCGGCCGGGGATCTGCGCGCGCGGGGTCTTGTGGGCCTTGAGGCCGAAGGCGACGTTCTCGGCGACCTTCATATGCGGGAAGAGCGCGTACTGCTGGACGACCATGCCGATGCCGCGCCGGTACGGCGGCAGCCCGGTGACGTCCCGGCCACCGATCAGCACCCGCCCGGAGACCGGTTGGACGAAGCCCGCGACCGCCCGCAGCGCGGTGGTCTTGCCGGAGCCGGACGGGCCGAGCAGCGCCATCACCTCGCCCGGTTCGACGGTCAGGTCGAGGGCGTCCAGCACGGTGTGCTCGTGGTGCTTGCCGTAGGCGACGGTGACGTGGTCGAAGCGGATGCCCGCGCCCGTCCGCGCGGCGGTCGTCATCTCAGACCGCCCCGAGCAGGGCGGGCAGTTCGGCCACCGAGCCCAGGACGTGGGTGGCGCCCGCCTCGGCCAGCTGCTCCGCGCGGTGCGCTCCGGTGAGCACCCCGGCGACGATCCCGGCACCGGCCCGCCGCCCGGACAGCATGTCGTACGAGGTGTCGCCGGCCACCGCGATCTGCCGCACGTCCTCGGCGGCGCCGGTGCGCAGCAGGGCGGCCAGCACCATGTCGGGGTAGGGGCGGCCGCGCCCCGCGTCGGCCGGGCACAGCGTCAGGTCGACGAGGTCCCGCCAGCCGAGCGCGTCGAGCAGGGCGTCCTGGGTGACCCGGGCGAAGCCAGTGGTGAGCACGACGGTGCGGCCGGCGGCCCGGAGCGCCTCGATGGCCTCGCGGGCGCCGGGGACCGGTGCGATCCGCCCGCCGTCGACCAGCTCGCCGTAGGCCTTCTCGAAGGCGGAGTTGGCGCGCTGGGCGGCCTCCTCGGTGCCGAAGAGGTGCCGGAAGACGGAGATCTTGGACTCGCCCATGGTGGCCCGTACGTATCCGAGCTTGCGGGCGTGGTCGGGGCTGCCGGGCTCGACGCCGAGGCGGCGGGCGGCGGTGTCGAAGGCCTGCTCGACCAGACCGCCGTCGGCGACCGTGGTACCGGCCATGTCGAGGACGACCAGCCGGCTGCCGGCGGGGCTCGGGGTGCGGTCGGGGTGTGTCAACGGGCTCACCATCCCAGTTCGTTCGCGGTGGTCTCGGCGATCGCCGGGGCGCAGGTCATCCCGCGCCCGCCGGGCCCGGTGACCAACCAGACGCCGTCCCGGGCCTGCTGGCGGTGGACGACGCGGCTGGTGTCGGTGCACTGGGCGTAGACCCCGGCCCAGCGGTGGCGGATGCGGGGCAGCGGGCGGCCCAGGAGGGACTCGACGACGCCGGTCAGGTGCTCGTAGGGCTCCTCGACGGTGTCGAAGGCGAACGGCGCCTGGTACTCGTGGGTGTCGCCGATGGTCAGACCGCCGTCGGCGCGCTGCACCATCAGCAGCTGCATCTTGTGCTCGGCGGCGGTCGGTGTCTGGGCCTGGCCTGCGTTGAGCGCGTCCAGGGCGTCGCTCCGGTAGGCCGGGTAGTAGCGGAAGCTGTCGGCGTCGGCGACGGACGTGGTCAGCGGCTCGCCCAGCGGGTCGGTCTGCATCATCTGGAGCCGCACCCGGCGCACCGGCAGGTCGGGGACGAGCTCGCGGACCAGTCCGCCGAGCCAGGCACCGGTGCACAGGACGACCGCGTCGCCGTGGTGGACCTCGCCGTGGTCGTCGCGCACGCCGCGCTCGCCGACCACCTCGCGGACCTCCCGGCCGCCGAGGTAGGTGTAGCGCCCGGACTTCAACAGCTCGTCCTTCAGGGCGCGTTGGGCGACCCGGGGCTCCACGGCGGCGTCCCGTTCGCACCACAGGGCGCCGGTGAACGCGCCGCGCAGGGCGGGGTTGAGCGCGCGGGTCTGCTCGGCGCCGAGCAGCCGGTAGCCGCGGGCGGCGGCGTCGGGGCGGCGGGTGGCGGCCTCGGCGACCGCGCGCTCGGCGTCGTTGGTGACGACGGTCAACGAGCCGATGGCACGGAAGCCGACCGCGGGGACGCGGGCGCCGATGCCCTCCCACAGCTCCCGGGCGCGCAGCGCGGTGGCCAACTCCTCGCCGCCCGCCCGGCCGCTGACCCAGATCTGCCCGAAGTTGCGGACCGAGGCGCCGCGGGCCTCGGCCTCCCGCTCGATGTGCAGGACCTCGTGGCCCCGTTCGACTGCGTGCCAGGCGTGCAGGGTTCCCAGCACGCCGGCTCCGACGACTATGACTCGCATGCCCCAGACGGTCGTGGCGGTGGGTGACCCGCCGGGGGTGGTTCGGCGACGGGATGGTGAACGGGCGCGCAAACTTGGCCTAGACCCGTTATCATTCCGTGACTTTCAAGGGTGGGTGGACGGCGCCCCCGACCGCGCCGCACCGACCCCGTGCGTCAGCCCGCCGGCGTCCCCAGGTGGGTGGTGAACGAGAACCGGTCGCCCCGGTAGAGCGAGCGCACCCGCTCCAGCGGGCGACCCTGCGTGTCCCGGGACAGCCGGTGGATCAGCAGCATCGGCAGCGCGCCCGGCGTACCGATCAGCAGCGCCTCGCGCGGGGTGGCCAGAACGGTCTCCAACCGCTCGTCCGCGTCGCCGAAGCCGATGCCGACCCGCTCGTGGAGGTAGGCGTAGAAGGACGAGTCCGGTTCGAAGTCGGTGGCCAGGTCCGGGACCCGGTCGACCGCCACATAGGTGCTCTCCAGCCCCACCCGCTCGTCGTCGGCGAGCAGTACGCGCTCCATGTGCCACACCGCGTCCCCGACGGCGAGCGCCAGGTCGCCGGCGAGCGCCGGCGGACAGGGGAAGCGGTCCAGCCCGACCAGGTGCCGGCCGGGCCGACGGCCCTGACCGCGGACGCCCTCCGTGTAGCTCGCGAGGGACAGCGGCTGCTCCAGCTTGGGGCCGGCGACGACCGTGCCGCGCCCCAGCCGCCGCAGCCGGCCCTCCAGCACCAGCTCGCGCAGCGCCTGCCGGAGCGTCTCGCGGGACACCTCGAACCGCACCGCCAACTCGCGCTCGGTGGGCAGTACTTCGCCCTCGCCCAGCTCCTCCAGCAGCGCGGCGATTTCGACCTTGGCCGCGTAGTACTTGGGAATGCGTCCGTGCTCGGGGACGCCGGACCGGATGGGTGCGCCAGGATCCTGGCCGTACGGGAACTCCACGCGGTGATCCTCGCACTATGCGGCGCGGCGGCCGTCCAGGGGGCGCGCCGCCCCGAAGAGCGGTGCGAGCACCAGCTCCGCCGCCCCGTCGGCGACCGTCCGGGCGCCGCCGGGGGCGAGGGCCACCGACACGGCGCCGGGCCGGCCGCTGCCACGGAGGCGGGCCCGGGCGGCCAGCGCCCGCGCCACTCCGCTCAGGAACGGCTCGGGGTGCTCCAGCACGGTGCGCCCGCCGAGCAGCACCTGGTCGACGTCCAGCAGCTCGACGAGGTTGGCCGCACCCACGCCCAGGGCGCGGGCGGCGGCCGGCAGATCGCCACGGGCCACCGCCGCCAGGCAGAGCGCCTCGATGCAGCCGTGCTGTCCACAGCCGCAGCGCGGACCGTCCAACTGGACTATCTGGTGACCGAATTCCCCGGCACCGGTGCGCGGACCGCGGTAGAGGCCACCGTCCAGGACGAGCCCGGCGCCGAGGCCGGTGCCCAGGTGGAGGTAGCCGAAGGAGCCGGCGGCGGACGGCACGTCCTGGGCCAGGCCGAGCGCCGCCGCGTTGGTGTCCTTGTCGAGGACGACGGGCAGGCCGAGCCGTGCAGCCAGGGCGTCCCGCAGCGGGAAGCCGTCCCACTGGGGCGCGCCGGTGACGCGGTGCAGCACTCCGCCGACGTGGTCCAACGGACCCGGACAGGCCACCCCGGCGCCCAGGACCAGCGGCCCGCCGGCCTCCCGGATCAGCGCCGCGACCTCGCGCTCGGCGGCGGTGAGCACCTGCTCGGCGCCCGCCTCGAAGGCGAGCGGGGCGCGCCGCACGGCGACCGCCCGGCCCGTGAGGTCGGCGAGCACGGCGATGAGCTCGTCACGGTCCAGGTGCAGACCGACGGCGTGCCGGGCGGTGGGGACCAGCCGGAGGACGGTGGCCGGTTTGCCGCCCGTCGAGGCCCGACGGCCGGCCTCGGCGGCCAGGCCCTCGGTCCGCAGCCGCGCGGTGATCTTGCTGACCGCCTGCGGGGTCAGCCCCGTGTGCGCGGCCAGCTCCAGTCGGCTGACGCCGTCCTCCCCGGCCGCGCGCAGCAGCCCGAGCACCACCGCGGCGTTGTGCCCGCGCAGGGCGGGGAGGTTGACGCCCGGGCCGGAGAAGGTCTGATCGTTTCCGCTCACCCACCCATTGTCGGTGGCGGCTTGCACTTTGGCAACAGCGTTGCTTAAGTGTGGACAGTGCTACGGACGAGACCAGGGAGTGGTGGGACGCATGACCGAGACCAGTGAGCAGCACGGACCGAACGACACCTCCGCACCCGACGCCCCGCTCCGCGTCGGCCTCCTCGGCTACGGCCTGGCCGGCTCGGTCTTCCACGCCCCGCTGATCGCGGCCACCGACGACCTGGTGTTGGACACCGTCTCCACCACCGACCCGGAGCGGCAGGCACAGGCCCGCACCGAGCACCCCCAGGTGCGTACCGTCGCCACCGCCGAGGAGGTGCTCGACCGCGCCACCGACCTGGACCTGATCGTGGTGGCGACGCCGAACAAGACCCATGTCCCGCTCGCCACCGCCGCGTTGGAAGCCGGCCTTCCGGTGGTCGTCGACAAGCCGCTGGCCGCCACCGCCGCCGAGGCCGAGAAGCTGGCCGCGCTCGCCGAGGACCGCGGTCTGCTGCTCTCCGTCTTCCAGAACCGCCGCTGGGACAACGACTTCCGCACGGTGCGCAAGCTGGTCGAGGAGGGCGCGCTCGGGGACGTCTGGCGGTTCGAGTCCCGCTTCGAGCGCTGGCGCCCGCAGCCCAAGGGCGGCTGGCGCGAGTCCGGCGACCCGACCGAGATCGGCGGCCTGCTCTACGACCTCGGCAGCCACCTCGTCGACCAGGCGCTGACCCTCTTCGGCCCGGTCGTCTCCGTCTACGCCGAGTCCGAGGTCCGCCGCCCCGGCGCGGAGGCCGATGACGACACCTTCCTCGCCCTCACGCACGCCAACGGCGTCCGCTCCCACCTGTGGATGAGCGCCACCACCGCCGTGTTCGGCCCCCGCGTCCGGGTCCTGGGAAGCCGGGCCGGCTACACCAAGCACGGCCTGGACCCGCAGGAGGCCGCGCTGCGCGAGGGCCGGCGCCCCGGCGACGAGGGCGTGGAGTGGGGCGTGGAACCGCGGTCCGGCTGGGGCCGGCTGGGCGCCGGGGCCTCCCCGCGGAGCGGCGGCGGCGAGCCGGTGCCGACGCTGCCGGGCGACTACCCCGCGTACTACGCCGCGATCGCCCGCGCCCTGCGCGAGGGCGGCGCCCCGCCGGTATCCGCCACCGAGGCCGCCGCCACACTGCGGGTCCTGGAGGCCGCGAAGCGGTCGGCGGCGGAGGGTTGTACGGTTCGGGTCGCATAACCTGGCGGCTGGCGTTCTCCCCACGTTTTTGGCTGGCCCGCCGTGGCCTGGCGGCCGGCGTTCTCCCCACGTGTTCGGCTTTCCCGCCGTGGTGGTTTCTCGCCGTTGCGCCTGCGGCGGGCTGTGCCGCTGCGCGGGGCTGTCGGGTGCGGTGACGGGCCGGAGGGGTAGGGGTTCCGGACTGCTTCGCTTTACGTCCGGAACCCCTACCCCTCCGGCCCGTCCCCTCCCGTTGAGGGGTGGAAAGAAGACCGTAGGGGTGGACGCCGGTGGCCCCCTACGCGCAGTCGACGGACCACGCCCGCCCCCAGGATCAGTCACCCCCACTCACGGGAGGGGCCGCGCCGCAGGACGAAGTCCGGAGGAGCGGCACCGCACCCGACACACAACGCCCGCCGCAGGCGCAACGGCGAGAAACCACCACGGCGGGACAGCCAAAAACGTGGGGCCTATGCGGCATTCAGCCGCTGCCGTTGGTGGCCCAAGCCGTCGATCTCCAGCTCCACCACGTCGCCGGCCCGTAGGTACGGCTTCGGCTCGGGCTGGCCCATGGCGACGCCCGCCGGGGTGCCGGTGTTGATGACGTCGCCCGGGTGGAGGGTCATGAACTGGCTCACGTAGCGGACGACTTCGGCCACCGGGAAGATCTGCTCGGCGGTGGTGCCGTTCTGCTTCAGTTCGCCGTTGACCCACAGCCGTACGCCGAGGGACTGCGGGTCGGGCACCTCGTCGGCGGTCACCAGCCACGGGCCCAGCGGGTTGAACGTCTCGCAGTTCTTGCCCTTGTCCCACTGGCCGCCGCGCTCGATCTGGAACTCCCGCTCCGAGACGTCGTGCGCGATCGTGTAGCCGGCGACGGCCGCCAGCGCCTGTTCGTCGTCCTCCAGGTAGCGGGCGGTGCGACCGATGACGACCGCCAGCTCCACCTCCCAGTCGGTCTTCACGCTGCCGCGCGGCACCAGCACCGTGTCGTCGGGGCCGACGACGGTGTCCGGGGCCTTCAGGAAGACGATCGGCTCGTCGGGGGTCGCGGCCCCGGTCTCCCGGGCGTGGTCGTGGTAGTTCAGGCCGATACACACGATCTTGCCGATCCGGGCCACCGGCGGGCCGGTGCGCAGCCCGGCGCCGTCGAGTGCGGGCAGCACGCCGGAGGCCGCGGCGGCGCGGATCCGGGCCAGCTGTTCGTCGTCCGCGAGCAGCGCTCCGTCGATGTCCGGCACCAGGCCCGACAGGTCCCGCAGGACCCCTGATTCGTCGAGCAGCGCCGGGCGTTCCGCCCCCACCGTTCCGACACGCAGCAGCTTCATGGATACGACTCCCGTGGTCGAAGGGTCGGCCCGGAAGGGGCCTTCCGGACCGGCCGATGGGGGACGGCCATCGAGCGTTTGGTCGATCCTCCAAGGAAGCCGTCCAGTCCGCAAGACCCCGTTCACGGAGTGGACCGTTACTGAGGGGTAGTAACGATCTCGGTCTCCTGGGCGACGGTCTCCCGGGCCTTCGCGTTGGCCCGGGACCGGGCCGCCCGCTGCCGGGCCGCGCGGCTCTTCGGTGCGCGGCGCTGCGCCGGCCTCGGGGCGGTGGCGACCGGCTCGGCCGCCGGCTCCTGCTCGGCGACCGGCTCGGGGGTCCTGCCCGTCCGGTCCCGTTGCAGCAGCGCCCGTTCGCAGGCCGTCCAGATCGTCGTCGTCACCGTGTACAGCCCGGCGGCCAGCGGCACCACGGCCACCGTGATCAGCATCCCGAAGGAGAGCAGCGGCATCACCTTGGACAGCGAGGCCATCCCGGGCAGCGCCCCGTTGCCCGCCGAGGCCGGGGCCGGGGCCTTGGCCGCCGCCGCCCGTGCGCGCCGGTAGTTCCAGGTGGCGACCGCCGCGATCAGGGCGAACAGCACGAGGTAGACCCGGCCCTGCGGGCCCAGGACACCGCCGTCCGCGAGCGCGTCGCGCCAGTGGCCGCCGAGCGGCGCGCCCAGCAGGGTGTGGTCGAGCAGACCACCGCCCCCGGTGGAGAAGAGGTGGTACATCAGGAAGAAGACGGGCAGTTGGAGCAGCGTCGGGAGGCAGCCGGCCAGCGGCGAGGCCCCGGTCCTGGCGTACAGGTCGGCCATCGCCTTCTGTAGCCGCTCCGGGTCGCCCTTGTGCTTGCGCTGGAGTTCGGCGATTTGCGGGGCGAGCGCGGCGCGGGCCTTCTCGCCACGGGCCGCGGCGCGGGCGAGCGGGTGCAGCGCGGCGCGTACGGCGAGGGTGAACAGGACGATGGCGGCGGCCATGGCGGCGGTGCCGAAGAGCGGGTCGATCGCCTCCGCGCCGCGCGCCAGCGCATCGCCGAGGAAGCCGAAAACGGACATGGTGAGCCCTCCACGGGTCTCGTCGTGCCGGGATGTGGATGTCGGCGTGACGGGACGCGCGCGGACGCGGAAGAACTCCGGGAGGAACCGGGCGAAGAGCTGGCCCGGGCGTCTACGCGGCCGTCAGGAGGGCCCGGCCCGGTGCACGGGGGCGCGGGCGCCCGGCCGCGTCCGGGTCGCGTTGCGGCAGGAACGCGGTGCGTCGCTCGCGGTCGCGGATCGCCGTACGGATCCGGCCCGGTGGGAGGGGCGGCGCGGCGCCGGCGATCAGGAAGGCGCTGCACAGCAGCAGCACCGCGGCAGTTGTCGCGGCCGCGGTCAGCGCCGTCGTCAACCCGGTCTGGGTGAGCAGGAGTCCGGCGGCGAGGAAGAACAGCGCGCAGGTGTACAGGCGCCAGGCCTCGACGATGCGATACATCCGGCACCCCCTCGCGTACGGCTCGTTCCCCAGACTTGTCGTCTTCCGCTCAAGAGTAACCGCAGCTCTGGGCAGCCGGGGGACCGGCCGGTAGCTTGCCCTCCCTGCCGTCGGGACGGCGGTGGACCAGGGGGATCCAGGGGGAACATCTAGGAGGTGCTGTGCGCGACATCAGCGTTCCGGCTCTGGCGGCTCCACTGCGGACCGGAGGGCTGGCCGACTCCGTCTTCGACACCGCCGCCCACCAGCCGGACTTCGCTCAGCTCGCCCGCCGCGACGACCGAGCATCCGGTGAATGGCAGGAGGTGTCCGCGAAGGAGTTCCGCGACGAGGTCATGGCGCTGGCCCGGGGGCTGCTGGCGGACGGGGTCCGACCCGGCACCCGGGTCGCGTTGATGTCCCGTACCCGCTACGAGTGGACGCTGTTCAGCTATGCGCTGTGGGCGATCGGCGGCCAACTGGTGCCGGTCTACCCCACCGCCTCGGCCGAGCAGCTGCGCCGCATCCTCAACGGGGCGCAGGTCACCGCCATCGTCGTCGAGCACGAGGCCCACGCCATGACCGTGGCGGAGGCCTGCGACGAGCGCTCCCGGCTGCGCCGGCTGTGGCAGCTGGACCTGGATTGCATCCAGCGGCTGGTGGAGGAGGGCACCCGGCTGTCCGAGGCGGACGTGCACCGGGTGCGGCACGCGGTCACCCCGAGCAGCGCCGCGGCGATCGTCTACACCTCGGGGACCACCGGGCGCCCGCGCGGCTGCGTGATCACGCACGCCAACCTCGCCGCCGAGTGCGACACCCTCTACGCCGGCTGGGGCGGGCTGCTGGCCGCACCCGGTGAACGCCCCAGGCTGCTGGCCTTCCTGCCGTTCGCGCACATCTACGGTCTGATGGTGCAGGTCGCGTGCCTGCGCGGCGGGGTGCAGCTGGCCCATCAGCCCGACCCGTCGTCGGACGCCCTGCTGCCGGCCCTGGCCTCGTTCCGCCCGACGTTCCTGTTCGCGGTGCCGTACGTGTTCGAGAAGATCTGCGCCCGGGCCCGGCTGGCCGCGGAACGGGCCGGCCGGCGGCGGACGTTCGACGCGGCGATGACGGTGGCGGTGCGCTACGCGGAGGCGGTGACCGCGGAGGAGCGGGGCATCGGCCGCGGCCCCGATCCCTTCCTCCGGGCGCGGCACGCCCTCTACGACCGGCTGGTGTACTCCCGCATCCGGGAGCTGCTGGGCGGCCGGGTGCGCACCGCGGTCTCCGGCGGCTCGCCGCTCTTCAGGGAGCTGGGGCTGCTCTTCGCCGGCATCGGCATCACCGTCTACGACGGCTACGGCCTGACGGAGACCAGCGGCGCCATCACCGTCCAGCCGCCCGGCCGGGTGCGGTTCGGCACCGTGGGCCTCCCGCTGCCGGGCAGCGCGGTCCATCTGGCCATGGACGGGGAGGTGTGGGTGCGCGGCCCGGTGGTGTTCGCCGGCTACCTCGACGAGGACGACGCGCCGGGCGACGGGCTCTACGACGGCTGGCTGCCGACCGGCGACCTCGGGCACCTGGACGAGGACGGCTATCTGGTCATCACCGGCCGCAAACGGGACACCATCATCACCAGCAACGGCAAGAGCGTCGCCCCGCAGGGCCTGGAGCAGCGGCTCTGCGCCCATCCGCTGATCTCGCAGTGCGTGGTGGTCGGCGACAACCGCCCGTACGTGACCGCGCTGATCACGCTGGACCCGGAGGCGCTGGCGCAGTGGCGGCGGCTGCGCGGCGATCCGGGCGAGGGGTCCGTCGGCGACGGGCCCACGCCGGAGGAGCAGTTGCAGGCGGAGGTGCGGCGGGCGGTTTCGCGGGCGAACGCCACGGTGTCCCGGGCCGAGGCGATCCGCGCCTTCCGGGTGCTGCCGGGCGAGTTCAGCCAGGAGTCCGGGCTGGTGACGCAGTCGCGAAAGCTGCGCCGGGCACAGATCGTCCGGGCGTACGCGGCGGAGATCGACGCCCTGTACGCGCAGGGCGAGCGCGAGGCGCCCGACACCCGGAGCGAGCGCCGCCGGTGGGCGGCGACAGGGCTGTACGCAGGCTGAGCGCAGGGCACAACACGCCCTTTTGCCGGGCCTGTTGACGGCACCGTAGCAGTGTCGCGGCGGGCCCGGCCGTAATTTGTCCAGGGGTGACGAGCCGCGCCTGGACGGCCGTTGCGGGGCCTAGCGTCCGAGGGCATTCCAATAGGCCCAGTCAGGTCCCGCAGGGACGAACGGGAGGCCCTGTGCGGTCGATCCTCAGCAACTCCGCAACATCCGGGCGGACCATCGCCACCGGACTGGTGGTGGCCGCGCTGGTGGCCACGCTCGCGGCTCTGCTGCTGCCCGTCCAGCTCTTCGGTGAGACCGCGTCCGCGGCCACGAACACCGTCAGCTACGACGACGACGGCGGCGGCACGGTGAACACCCGCTTCGGTCCGCTGACCCCGATGGACCGGGACTTCGTGCGCAAGGTCAGGCTGGCCGGGCTGTGGGAGATGCCCGCGGGCCGGCAGGCCCAGGCCCGCGGGAAGACCGCGGCGGTGCGGACGGCCGGTGACCACCTCGTGGCCGGCCACACCGAGCTGGACCGGCGGTCGGTGGAGGCCGGGCGGGCGTTGGGCATTCCGCTGCCCAACCAGCCCACCGCCGAGCAGCAGGGCTGGCTCTCACAGCTCAGCGCCGCCTCGGACGCGGAGTACCCCGCCCTCTTCGCCGAGCTGCTGCGCCGGTCCCACGGCAAGGTCTTCGGTCTGATCGCGATGGTCCGCGACCAGACCCGCAACTCGATGGTGCGCGCCCTGGCGAACAAGGCCAACTCCACCGTGCTGGACCACATCACGGTCCTGGAGAACACCGGCGAGGTCAACTTCGACACCTTGCACAGCAGCTGAGCCCCACCCCCAACACCCCTCACACCGGACGAAGCGAAGTGATCCCATGAGGCAACGGCAACAGCAACGCCAACGCGTCCACAAACGCTCCCGCCTGACGAACAGAATGGTGGTGGCAGCGGCCGCGCTCCTGCTGGGCGGTGGCGGACTGGCGGCGGTCGCCACCACGGCCCTGGCGGGCAGCTCCGGTCCCGAGACGACCGCCGGCCATCAGCACAGCACCGTCATGTCCACCACCATTTCGTGCCCCGACATCGGCGAGCAGCTGCGGCAGGTACCGCACAGCGCCCAGCTCCAGGTCTCCAAGGGCCTGGCCACCCTCGACCGGCAGGTCCACGACGCGTACCACAAGTGGATGGGGGGCAGCAGCAGCTCCGTCCTCACCGCGCTCAAGCGGCAGCGTTACCGCACCATCAACACGATGGTCATCGCCATCTCCAGGGACGCCAAACGGCCGGGCTACCTACTGAAGATGAGCGGCTGCACCACCAAGCCCGTCGACGAAGGCGCGGGCAGCGGCGGCTTCGACTCCACGAAGTCCCAGACGGACGGCTGGTACCAGGGGCAGCGCCCGCAGCAGGGCCAGTCGCAGGCCCCGCAGCCGGGCCAGCAACAGGACCAACAGCAGAACCAGCAGCCCGGTCAGCAACAGGGCGGCGGGCAGCAGCAGGGCCAGCCCGGTGGCCCCTCCCCCGAGGACTTCGTCGACATCACCACCGTCCAGCCCAACGCGGACGCCCCGCCGTTCGCCGCGCCCAGGGGCGGCAACGCCACCACCGGGACGTTCACCTCCGAATGCGGCCGCAACGAGGAGGGGCACTTCAACTCCGACAACGTCATCGTCACCCCGGGCGTCAGCAACGGCGCCCACCACACCCACGACTACGTCGGCAACAAGGCCACCGACGGCTTCTCCAACGACCAGTCGCTGGCCGCCTCCGGCACCACCTGCAACAACGGCGACCAGTCCACCTACTACTGGCCGGTGCTGCGCAAGCTGGACGGCAACGCGGAGCAGAAGCCGGGCGCCGCACAGGACGCCAACGTCGGCTCGGTGCTGACCCCGGCCACCGTGACCCTCACCTACCGCGGCAGCCAGGCCGGCCAGGTGCAGGCGATGCCGCGCTTCCTGCGCATCATCACCGGCGACGCCAAGGCGTTCACCAACGGCACCAAGAACGCCAACGCCTCCTGGAGTTGCACCGGCTTCGAGGACCGCCAGCTGAAGGACAGGTACCCGCTGTGCCCCAGCGGCTCCCAGGTGGTGCGCACCTTCGCGTTCCAGAACTGCTGGGACGGCCGCGACATCGACAGCGGCAACCACCGGGACCACGTGACCTTCTCCGACCAGAACGGCAACTGCCCCAACAACTTCCGCGCCATCCCCCAACTCGTCGAGCGGATCACCTACGACGTGCCCCAGGGCACCAGCTTCGCCGTCGACAGCTTCCCCGAGCAGCTCCACAAGCCCGTCACCGACCACGGTGACTTCATCAACGTGATGCCGGACGACCTGATGAACAAGGCGGTCGCCTGCATCAACAGCGGCCGAGAGTGCAGGTGATGCCCAGACGATAGACCTACCTCATACCCTCTCACCCCCCTATCCCGTCCAGGGATACGACGCCGGCGCCCATGCGCCGGCGTCGCGCGTTCGGGGATCGCGCATCCCCGGATCGCGCGCGCCGGGATCGCCCATGCCGGGGGTCCCGTCCCAGGTCAGCGACTCAGCCGCGCCCCTCTGCTCCGCGCGATGCGGGAGATCCCCCCTTCTCTCCTGCCGTCACTCACCAGGAAGCAGGTCTTCCCGTCAGGACTCACCCACGGCAGCAACCGCGTGACCCCCGACTCGTTCATCGGCTCAGGCATGTCGACGCTCCTACGCGGCGTTGGCCATGCCCCCGGGCCGCCGGACACGCGGCCGCGGGGACTTCACTTGTCGTGCGGACCTGACCGTAGGGCTCCGGCAAAGAGAGCGGGGGCACACTTTGTGCCCGGCTGTTTCAGGCCGCCAATACGCCGACCTTCACGGCGAGTTCGCTGGCTCGTCTGCGCTGCGCCGGGTTCTTCGACTCCGCCTCTTCCAGGATGATGCGCCGGGCATAGCCGTTGTAGCGGATGGTCTCCGGGGCAGTCCGGTAGGCCCGGTCGAGAGTGGCCAGCGCCGCCTCTGCCTGGCCGTCGAGCTGGTACCCGCGCGCCTCCTCGATGCGGTGGCGGGCCCGCCGCGGCCGGGAGGGGATCGTCACCGCGTCGGCGGCCGACGCTTGGCGGACGCTCTCCGCGCCGGCATGCAGCTCGACGGCGACCGTGACCGCATGGGCGCCCATGACGGCCCGCGAGAACGACGTCACGGGGTGGAAGTAGTCGGTGGGCAGCCGTTCCGCCATGGCGCGGGCGCGGTCCCAGTACCGCCAGGCGGTCCCCGTTTCGCCCCGGCGTGCTGCGGTGTATCCGGCCTCGAAGTGCAGGGCGCCGGTGATGGCGAGGACGTCGTCACTCGCATCGGGCAAAAGCGCTTCCAGGTAGCGGAGCGTCTCCAGATTGACCGCGTCGGCAGCGTCGAAGTGTGCGTGCCCGCTGTCGCGGTGCGCCTGCGTCGCCAACCATGCTGCGGTCCCGATGGCGTGGGGGTCTTCCGACTCCTGCGCCGAGATCATTGCGCGCTCCACGACCCGCCACAGCAACGAGGCGTCCGGCTGGTACGCGAGGAAGAACTGACTGAGGCCGTACGCCTCGGAGAGCAGGCCCTGCGCCACCCGCCGATCGCTCGCCGAGTCGGCTTGCAGTACGGCGAGCTGCGCGTCCTGGATGAGGGCCGGCAGAAGGGCGCCGATGACGTCTCGGTGATGCGACGCGGAATGGCGCGCGCTCCAGGCCCGGGTAAGGCGTTCCCTCAGGTGGACGGACGAGGGTGCGGCCCGCCGTGTGGTCAGCGGGAAGGCGTCGATGGCCGCGCGCACCTGGGGCAGTCGGGCATGGCCGGGCCCCTCGAACAGGCCGATGGACGCCGACTGATCACCAGTGAGGTCGGCGAGGTCCCGGACTCTGAGGGCCTCCGCGATCCGTAGGACCATGGGGAGTTTGGGCATCTGCAAGCGCCCGCCCTCGACCTGCTTGACCCAGCTCGGCGACTTGCCGAGCAGTCCGGCCAGGACGGTGCGGCTCATTCCCCTACGGGTCCGCAGGATCTGCATGCGCTGCCCGAAGACCATCGGCTCGGCGTACGGGTCCGGCGTTGCATCTGATGACACACCCTTGCCCCTCTCTGTGCAGCTCGTCACCGTCAGAGTACGGCGCGGGGCGGTACGTGGTGCTCCCCTGTGGAAAACCGCCGCTGTGGGCCGCAGACCAGCAGACCGAACGCGCACCGGCCCGGCCGCGCAACGGCGGCCGGGCCGGTGCTCCCCGTTCCCCGTGGGCGGTGGCAGCGTTCCCCGTGGGCGGTGGCAGCGGGTGTCGTCGGATCAGTGGGCGTCGGTCCAGAAGATGCCGTTGGCGCCGTCGTGGGTGATGGTCTGGGTCATGACGTCGCCGGGCTGGGGGTACTTGGGGTGCTGGATCAGGTAGCCGCCGGGGGACTCGATCGAGGTGGCGTCGCAGATGCCGTCGGTGCGGATGCAGTAGCGGGCGACCGGAACGCCCGGGAACTCCTCCGGACCGGCGCCGGCGGAGGTGAACCCCAAGGCGCCCACGCCCTTCGGCACGCGGGCCCAGATGCCGGTGCCGGGCTGCATGGGGTCGGCGTAGAGCATGCCGTTGACCTGCTCGCGGGGGATGCTGGTCTCGTTGTTGGCGATCCGCTGGAGCAGCTCGTCCGCGGCCTGTGCGCCTTGGGAGTACCCGACGATCGTCAGCCGGGCGTCGGGGTGCTGACGGTGGGTGTCCTCCGCGGCGGCGAGCAGGTTGCGGTACCCCTCGTTCACGCTGGCGTCGTAGCTGGGGGTGGTCAGGTCCGGGATGCCGTGGCCGTTCTCCCACGGTCCGGCGCTCGCCGGGTAGCAGACCGGCACCCAACTACCGGGCTCCAGGAGCTTGTTCGCCTCGCGGTAGGAGGTGGTGCACTCGGGCGCGTCCGCCTGGTTACTCGTACCGCCGATCTCGATGTAGTAGTGGTCGATGGGATCGGCTTGCGCGACGGTCGGGGCGACGACGACGGTGGCGACTGCCGTCGCCACCGTCATCGCGGCCGTGCCCATGGCCCGCATCCACCTGCTCGTTTTCGACATTGCCCGGGATTCCCCCTGAGTGAGACCTGCCTGCATCGGACGGCGGCGACGCTAGCCAGGGCCGATGAAATCCCGCTCATCCGGCGATGAACGCGCTGGTGGGCGTCGGTGGGCGCACCGCTCGGCGAAGGAAGCGGGGGAAACGAAGGAAGCGGAGGAAGCGGAGGAAGCAGAAACGCGGCGGCCCGCCCCGGGGTTCCCGGGGCGGGCCGCCGTTCGGTGTCGGCTGCCTGGTGTCGTCGGGTCGACGAGCGGCATCAGGTCAACGAGTGCTCGGCTGCGCCCGGCCCGTGCACGACGGTCCGCCTGGGAGGGCGGCGGGCGGCGTCGTCGTGGCATCAGGGGTATCGGGGGCCTCAGGCGTGCGGGCTCGTCTCGACAGGTTTCACAGACCGTTGACGCGGGCCTCCCGGGCCATCCCCAGGGGACGGATCGAGGATGCCACCGCGCGGGCCCGTCGGCCGGCTCGGGCCCGGTACGAGCGGACGTGCGCCATCAGGCGGCGGCTCCGTAGAGCCATCTCCAGTTCGAAGCGGGTACGGGGATCACGGAGGACCGGGCCGAAGAGTTTCTCGATCTGGCGTAGCCGGTAGCGGACCGTCTGCGGGTGGACATGCAACAGCTTCGCCGCTTCCGGTGCACCGCCGCCCTCCAACCAGGCGAGGAGGGTGACTTCCAGACGCTCGCTCTGGCGCGGCGTCAACTCCTCCAGCGGGCCGAGCCAGCGGGAGGTGAGGGCGTCGGCGAGGGACTCGTCCTGGAGGAGCAGGAGGGCCGAGAGGTGGTCGTCGACGAAGGCGGGGCGTGAGTCGGGGCCGACCCGGCCGGGGGCCAGGTTCAGCAAGTAGCGGGCCCAGCGGAGGGATGACGCGGTGTCGGACGCCGGGACGACGTGGCCGACGGCGGCGGGGCGGCCCTTGAGCGCCGCTTCCAGGCGGGCCCGGGTCTGGGTGGCCGGGTCGGGCACGAAGAGACAGGTGTACCCGTCGACGGTGCCGATGAGCGCATGCCCCAGTGCCGCGGCGAGTTGGGGCGCCTCGGCGGGGGTGGCGAGGACGACGGCCTGGAGGGTTTCCGGGACCGGCCAACCGGCCGTGCGGGCCAGCTCGTTGAGGCCCTCGTCCGACATCTCGCGCTGTCCGGCGAGGACGTCGAAGAGGTCCTGTCGGGCCCGTGCAACGGGCATAGGGGTGACGACGGACGTCTGTGCCGGACGTTTACTTTCCGACTCTTTTTGGTAACCCAGAACTGTCAGCAGGGCCTGTTCCAACGCCCATTGCGCCTCTTCTACGGGGGTATCACCGAGAAGTGCTGCCATTGCGGGAAAACCCCGCTGCAACTCCGCTACCACCTCCTCTGCGAGGGACGGGAGTTCATTTCTCACTACGCGGGTCCACTCGCCTCGGGGACGCGACCATATGCGGTTGAGGAGATCACACATCGCTACCTCGATCCTGGCGGGATGCGGCTTGGACAGGGGATCGGCGCCCCCCTGCGCCTGAGTCGGCATCATCCGGAGTCACGCCGTGTGCCCGCGACGCCGGTGCAGGAATTTGTCACAGCGCGATAAACCTTACGTAAGTCTGAACGCGCTCGTAGATGCTTTTCCGCATCCGGATCACAGCCGGATAACGGCCCTGCGTATCCACCCGGTTACGGAATGTTCAGTGTTACCGGGGGTCACCCGTACAAAAGCCGCCGGGCAAAAACCACCGCCGGGAAATTTCATCGAAATTCGCATCCCGCATCCGTGCCCCGACACCGGAGGTTCGATGTCCGCACCGCGCCTGGAGAGCCGCCAGAACCGTCCGCCCCGTTCGGGCCGCCGTGCCGCACACCGCGCCCGGTCCTCGCCGACGGTCCCCCGGCCCCGCCGGCCGCCGGGCGAACCCGGGCCGCCGGTCCGTCGTCCGGCCGGCGGCTTCGCCTCAACTGCCGTACTGCGTCCCGCGCTTCCGGCTGCCCTGCTGCTCTTCATCGCCGTCACCCTGCACTCCGGCGCGATGGACACCCTGATGCGCTTTCTGGACTTCGGCGCCGGGGTGCTCGCACTGGTCTCGCTGTCGGTGACGGTGCTGTGGGGGCTGGCCGCAACGGACCGGATGGTGCTGCACTCCGGCCACCGGCTGCTCGCCCAGGCCGTGCACCGCGGCACCGGCATCGCCGGACTCGGCTTCCTGGGCCTGCACATCTGGGTGAAGGTGGCCGAGGGGCACACCGGCGCGGCGTCCGCCGCGGTGCCGTTCACCGACGGCGCGCGACCGGGGCTGATCGGCCTGGGCACGCTCGCCGCGTATGTGTTCATCGCCGTCGCGGTGACCGGCGCGGTCCGCGGGGCGTTCACCGGCATCACGGCGTCCCGCTGGTGGCGGGCGCTGCACATGAGCGCCTACCTCGCCTGGGGCATGGCTCTGGTGCACGGCCTGAAGTCGGGCCGGGTGGCGGCCGGTTGGGCCGTGGCCGGATACGCCGTATGCCTCGTCGCGGTCGCCGTACGGCTGGCGCTGCGGCTGCGCGATTCCCGCAGGAACTCAGGAGAACTTCCATGACCGCCCCCGCCCCCACCCAACTGCTGCCGGCCCTGTCCGGGCCGGAGCCGGTACCGACGCTGGCGTCCTTCGGTCCGCCGCGGCTGCTGGCCGGGCTCGACGAGATGCCGCGGATGGACCGGGTGGCCCATCTGGCCCGGCACGGCAGCCTGCCCAAGCTCTCCTCCCAGGAGCTGGTGGCGCTCGCCGAGGACACCGATCTGCGCGGCCGCGGCGGCGCCGGATTCCCGTTCGCACGGAAGCTGACCGCCGTCATGGACGGGATGCGGCGCGCCGACGGCAAGGGCGCCGTGGTCGTCAACGGCAGCGAGGGCGAGCCGAGCTGCCTGAAGGACACCGCCCTGCTGCTGCACGCACCGCACCTGGTGCTGGACGGCGCGCTGCTGGCCGCCGATGCGCTCGGTGCGCAGGAGGTCGCCGTCGGGGTGACCCGTAAGGACGTCCTGGACTCGGTCCAGCGCGCCATCGACGAACGCGGCCCGGTGCGGCCGGCTTTACGCGTCACCCTCCTCACCGAACGGTTCGTCACCGGTGAGGGCTCGGCGATGACCAACGGGCTGGGCGGCGGCCCCGGCCTGCCCTCCGGTCGCAAGATCCGCTCCAGCGAGCGCGGGCTGAACGGCGTGCCGACACTGCTGTCGAACACCGAGACCTACGCCCAACTCGCCGTCGCCGCCCGGCTCGGCGCGCTCGGCTACCGCAACGTGGGGCTGCCGGCGGAGCCCGGCACGCTGCTGCTGACGGTCGGCGGCAGCATGGTCGTGGAGGTCCCCTACGGGGTGTCCCTGGCCCGGGTCCTGGCGCTGTGCGGTATGGACCAGGGGCAGGGCGTGCTGATCGGCGGCTACCACGGGACCTTCGTGTCGTCCACGGACGCGCTGACCGCGACGCTGTCCCGGGAGTCACTGGCCGGGTACGACGCGGTGCTGGGCGCCGGTGCGGTGCTGCCGCTGCCGTACGACACCTGTCCGGCGGGCGAGACGGTACGCGTCGCGCAGTGGATGGGGGCCGAGTCCGCGGGCCAGTGCGGCCCGTGCGTGCTCGGTCTGCCCGCGCTCGCCGAGGAGTTGGCCCGCGCCGTGCGGGGCGGCGGCGAGGGAGCCCTGGACGCCGTGCGGGCCCGGATGCGGGCCGTGGAGAAGCGCGGCGCCTGTAGCCACCCGGACGGTACCGCGCGCTTCGTCGCCTCGGCCCTCGCCGCCTTCCCCGAGGAGTTCGAGCGTCATGCGCAGGGGTTCGGGTGCGGCCGCCCGGTGACCGGGGCCCTGCCGGTCACCGGGCACCAGCCACCGCCGCCCACCACGCCGGTACCGACGCCGTCGGCCGCCCCGCCGCAGGAACGGCTGCTGGTCGACTGGACGCTGTGCCGGGGCCACGGCCTGTGCGCCGATGTGGTGCCCGGGGTCGTCAAGCTCGGACCGGACGGCTACCCGGAGCGGGCGAGCATGCCGCTGCCGGCCCGGATGCGGCGCCGCGCCCAGCTCGCGGTGCGCCGCTGCCCGGCCCTGGCGCTGCGGGTGCAGGGCGGCAACTGAGCCTCCCGGCACGGTCTTTGGCAGTTGCGGAAAAACTTTCCGGCGGTTGAACGCCGGGCACCCCGTACGCCGTATCTCCCGGGCGACGGCAACCCGCCCAGCAGGCAACGGAACCACCCCCCACCATCGACAGAGGAGACACCATGAGCACTCGACGTCGTGCGGGCCTCGCGGCCGCAGCAGTCGCCACCCTGGCGCTCACCGCCGCCTGCGGCAGCAGCGCCAACCAGGGCGCCGGCACCACGCCCACCACCGACACCGTCCAGCCCGCCGGCCAGGGCACCAGCGACTACAGCTACGGCTCCTCCGGCTCCGGCCAGGGCGACGACGGATACGGCGGCCAGGCCGGCGGCGACAGCGGCAAGTCCGCGCAGACCGCACCGAGCGCCGGGACGCTGGCGCTGCACCAGGACGCCAAGCTCGGCCCCGTCGTCACCGACTCCAAGGGCATGACCCTCTACCGCTTCGACAAGGACACCGCCGAGCCGCCGAAGTCCAACTGCTCGGGCTCCTGCGCCACCGCCTGGCCGCCGGTCCCCGCCGACGGCGCCTCGGCGCCCGCCGGCATCGCCAAGAGCGACCTGGGCTCGGTCACCCGGGCCGACGGCACCAAGCAGCTGACCATCGGCGGCTGGCCCGCCTACCGCTTCGCCAAGGACACCAAGGCCGGTGACACCAAGGGCGAGGGCGTCGGCGGAACCTGGCACGCGCTGGCCGCCGACGGCAAGAAGGCCAGTGACCAGTCGCCCGGCGACGTCTCGGTCCTCAAGCAGCCCGAGCTCGGCCAGATCCTCGTCGACGGCAACGGCATGACGCTCTACCGCTTCAACAAGGACAGCGCCTGGCCGATGAAGTTCGGCTGCAACGACGCCTGCCTGGACACCTGGAAGCCCGCCAAGCCCGCCGACCGCTCCAAGCTGAAGGGCATCCCGTCCAAGCTGATCTCCACCGTCACCCGCCCCGACGGGCTGCGCCAACTCGCCGTCGACTGCTGGCCGGTCTACACCTTCACCGGCGACAAGCAGCCCGGGGACATCAACGGCCAGGGCAAGATGGGCCTGTGGTTCGCGGTCTCCAAGGACGGCAAGAAGATCACGACGACGCCCTGACCGGCCCGGTCTCCTCCCGCGGGAGCTCCTCGTCCAGCGCCAACACCTCGGCGTCCGGCCGCTCGTCCACCTCACGCGGCCCCAGCCAGCTGACCGCCAGCGCCACCACCAGGTTCACGGCGAGCCCGACGATCCCCGCGTTCATCCCCCACACCGGGTCGTGTCCCCCGAAGACCAGGACGCACACCAGGGCGAACCCCGCCACCAGGCCGCTCACCGCGGCGCAGCGCGTCAGCCGCCGCCACACCAGCCCCAGCAACAGCATCGGCACCAGCTGAGCCATGCCCTCGTACGAAATCAGGGACAGCCGGACAAGGGTGTTGGGGGCGGTGTAGGTCAGCAACAGCGCCACCGCCCCGGCCGCCACCACGACCAGCTGCGACCACAGCTTCTGACGGTCCGCCAGTCGAGGGATCGCGCCCAGCACGCTCCTCCCCCACATCGTGCCGATGACCAGCATGAACACGGCCATCGGCACGATGGAGGAGAGGGCGGCGGCCACCCCGATCACGCCCACGGCCCAGGCCGGAAGGGAGTCCACCACCAGCTTGAACAGCGCCAGATTGGAGTCCGCCCCGGTCAGCCCCGGCACCACGAACAGCGCCGCCAGGCCCAGCAGCATCGGCACGAACAGCAGCACGTTGTAGAAGGGGAGGTACATCGCATTGCGCCGCAGCACATCGGCGTTGCGGGCGCTCAGGTAGCCCGCCACCGTCGTCGGGAAGACCACCACCGTGAGGGAGTTGACGATGGTGGTGGTGACGAACCACACCTGCCCCAGCCCACCGGACGCATGGCCCGGGAAGGTCAGCCACTCCGGCTTCTCGGCGACCACACGGTGCAGGAAGGGCCCGTAGCCGTCGAAGTAGTGCAGCGGTACGTAGACCACGAGGAAGCCGAGGGTGGCGATGACCAGGACGTCCTTGAGTACGGACACCCAGGCGCTGCCGCGCAGCCCACTGACCACGACGAAGCCGGTGGTGACCGCGAAGCCGATGAAGTAGGCCCAGTTGAGGCTGATGGTCCCGTACGAGATCGTCGAGACGACCACGCCCATGCCGGTGATCTGGAGCTGGATGTACGGCAACAGGCACACGGTGGCGAGCAGGGCGACGGCGGCGCCGAGCCAGGGCCGGCGGTAGCGGTGCGCCACGATGTCGGTGATCCCGACCAGACCGTGCCGGCGGGCGTAGGCCCACAGCATCGGCCCCACGACGTACCCGATCGCATAGCCGCAGGACATATAGGCCACCACGTAGAGCACCGGGGCCCCGAAGTTGTAGCCCCAGCCGGCCGCACCGAGGTAGCTGAAGCTGGTGTAGCTCTCACCGGCCATCAGCACCCAGATGAAGACCGTGCCCAGACTCCGACCGCCCACCGACCACTCGGCAAGTCCCCCGCCCGCTCCCCTGCCCCGCACCGCGAGCAGGCCGAGGACGACGGTGAGCACCATGAAGGCGCCGAAGATCGTGGTGGCGACGGCGGCGTTCACGAACGCCCCCCGTCGCGGCCCCGCCCAAGGTCCCCGCGTCGCGCCAGCCACACCGCCAGCGGGGTGGCCAGCGTGGCGAGCAGCATCCAGAAGACCAGGAACGGCAGGCCCAGCACGGTCGGCGTCACCCGGTTCACCAGCGGCAGCACCACCAGGAACAACACATACGGCAGCAGCAACCATTTCGCTGCGCTTGGCCTGCGTCCCACGTTGTCGGCTTTCCCGCCGTAGGTGTGTTTTCGCACGTCTCCAGAGCCTATCCGCTGCGCTTGGCCGGCTTCCCACGTTGTTGGCTTTCCCGCCGTGGCGGTCTCGCGCCGTTGCGCCTGCGGCGGGCGTGGTGTTGTCGGGTGCGGTGACGGGCCTCCGGGGCAGGGTGTCCGGACTGCTTCGCTTTACGTCCGGACACCCTGCCCCTCCGGCCCGTCCCCTCCCGTGAGTGGGAGGAAAGACGGT
>NZ_JBEZIX010000019.1:0-154223 GCF_040651315.1 Streptomyces sp. NPDC048506 | reverse complement strand
TCGGTGCCGGGCACCTGCTCCTCGGTGTCGCCGTTGAGCCGGCGCGCCACGGTGTCGGTCTTGGCCTTGCGCAGGGTGTCGGCCTGCGCCTTGCCGCGCCCCTCGGCGACCGCCTCCGCCAGGTTGGCGAAGACGACGGTCAGCCACAGCCAGGCCGCGATCGCCCAACCGAACCAGTCCGAGGGGGACTTGAAGGCGAAGATCGTGGTCAGCACGGAGCCGACCTCGACCACGAACATCACGGGGGACTTGACCATCACCCGCGGGTCGAGCTTGCGTATCGCGTCCGGGAAGGACTTGACCAGTTGCTTGGGGTCGAAGAGACCGCCGCCCACGCGGCCGTCGCCGGGCTTGTGCCCGCTGGGGACGTCCTGGTGCGGAGCGCGGGTCGGAGTTGCTGTCGAGCTGGAGGCCATGGAGCCCGGCTCCTCTGGTTTCACGGGGGCGGTCATGACAGGCCCTCCGCCAGCGGCCCGAGGGCCAGCGCCGGGAAGTACGTCAGACCGGTGATGATCAGGATCGTGCCGACCAGCAGCCCGGCGAAGAGCGGCTTCTCGGTACGGAGGGTGCCCGCGGTCTCCGGGATCGGCTTCTGCTCGGCGAGCGAGCCGGCCAGGGCGAGCACGAACACCATCGGCAGGAAGCGGCCGAGCAGCATGGCCAGACCGATCGTGGTGTTGTACCAGGGCGTGTTGGCGTTCAGGCCGGCGAAGGCCGAACCGTTGTTGTTGCCGCCGGAGGTGAACGCGTACAGCACTTCGGAGAAGCCGTGCGCACCGGCGCCCAGCGCCTTGGTGTTGAGCATCGAGCCCAGCGCGTCCGGCAGGACCATGGAGACGGCGGAGAAGCCGAGCACCAGCGTCGGGGTGATGAGGATGTAGCAGGCGGCGAGCTTGATCTCGCGGGTGCCGATCTTCTTCCCGAGGTACTCGGGCGTACGGCCCACCATCAGACCGGCGATGAACACCGCGATGATCGCCATGACCAGCATGCCGTAGAGGCCGGAGCCCACACCGCCGGGTGCGATCTCACCGAGCATCATGCCGAGCAGCTGGATGCCGCCGCCGAACGCGGTGAAGGAGGAGTGGAAGGAGTCCACCGCACCGGTCGAGGTGAGCGTGGTGGACACCGAGAAGATCGCGGAGGAGCCGACGCCGAAGCGGGTCTCCTTGCCCTCCATGGCGGCGCCCGCGGCCTGAAGGGCCGGCCCGCCGTGCGCGAACTCGGTCCACATCATCAGGGCGGTGAAGCCGAGCCAGATGATGCCCATCGTGGCGAGGATCGCGTAGCCCTGCTTCACGTTCCCCACGAGCTTGCCGAAGGTGCGGGTCAGCGCGAACGGGATGACGAGGATCAGGAAGATCTCGAAGAGGTTGGTGAAGGCGTTGGGGTTCTCGAAGGGGTGGGCGGAGTTGGCGTTGAAGTAACCGCCACCGTTGGTGCCCAGCTCCTTGATGACCTCCTGGGAGGCGATCGCACCACCGTTGGTCTGCTGGTGGCCCCCCATGAACTGGCCGACCTCGTGGATGCCGGAGAAGTTCTGGACGGCCCCGCAGGCGACCAGGACGAGGGCGCCGATGACGGCGAGCGGGACGAGCACCCGGATCGTGCCGCGGACCAGGTCGGCCCAGAAGTTGCCGAGCTCACCGGTGCGCGACCGGGCGAATCCCCGGACCAGGGCGACGGCGACGGCCATGCCGGTGGCGGCGGAGACGAAGTTCTGCACCGCGAGGCCGGCGGTCTGGACGACGTGGCCCATGGCCTGCTCGCCGCTGTAGGACTGCCAGTTGGTGTTGGAGACGAAGGACGCCGCGGTGTTGAACGCCTGGTCCGGGCTGATCGACGCGAAGCCGAGGGACAGCGGCAGGCCGCCCTGGACGCGCTGAAGCAGGTACAGGAAGAGCACACCCACCGCGGAGAACGCCAGGACACCGCGCAGATACGCGGGCCAGCGCATCTCGGCGTCCGCATTGGCGCCGATGCAGCGGTAGATAACCTTCTCGATGCGGAGGTGCTTGGGCGAACTGTAGACGGCGGCCATATAGTCGCCGAGGGGGCGGTACGCCAGGGCCAGCGCCGCGATGAGCGCTATCAGCTGGAGCACGCCTGCGAGGACGGGGCTCATGGTCGTGCTCAGAACCTCTCCGGGAAGACGAGGGCAAGGACCAGGTATCCCAGCAGGGCGACGGCAACGATCAGGCCGACGATGTTCTCGATGGTCACAGCTTCGTCACCCCCTTGGCGACGAGGGCCACCAGCGCGAAGACCGCGATCGTGGCGACGACGAAGGCCACGTCGGCCATCGTGTGCTCCTAGAGGGACGGGGAAATGAGGACCACCAAAGCAAAGCGTCCTTCCGCCACGGCTTGAACCGTGTTGACGCCTCCCTTACGGCCATTAGCGCCCCATTGACGGAACCCATACGCGTCTCTCTGTGACCTGCACAAACGCCGAGGGCCCGCACCCCCTTGACAGGGGTACGGGCCCTCGTGAGCGCTACGATCCGGCCGACCTGGGCGCCTCTTCGCGCCGGCCCACTTGCGGTGGGGGTCAGTGGATCTCGGTGATCTCCGGTCCGCGCTCCAGGCGCTCCACGCCGCCGCCGAAGCGGGACTGCTCGGCCGGCTGCTGCTGCACGCCGTCCGGCACCATCTGGGCGTCGTCCGGCAGCTTCAGGACGATCGGGTCGCGCGGCGCCATCGGTCCTTCGCCGCGGACGATGACCGTGTCCCGGAAGATGTGCTCCAGCACGCCGGCCGCCTGCGGCTGCACCGCGCCCTGCCCGGAGATGACTCCGCGCAGGAACCACCGCGGCCCGTCGACGCCGACGAAGCGCACGACCTGCACACCGTTGGTGCCGTCCGGCAGCTGTACCGGCACCTGGGCGCGCAGCTCCCAGCCCAGCGGTCCCTCGACCACGTCCACGACACCGCCCTGCTGGGTGATGCCGCCCGCGATCTCCTCACGGACCTCCGCCCAGATCCCCTCGTTCCGGGGGGCGGCGAAGCCCTGTAGCTGTACGGCGCTGTCCTGGAGCACCACCGTCGCCGCGACGATCGCGTCGCCGGCGACCTCCACCCTCAGCTCCATGCCCTCGACACCGGGCACGAACAGACCGCCGAGGTCCACGCGTCCCTCGCCCGGGTTCGACACCTCGGAGACGTCCCAGGGGCCGTCGGGGCGGGGCGCGGGCGGAAGACTGAGCCGCTGCTGCGCCGCCTCGTCCTCGTCGGCGTCACCCACCGCTTGCGCGTCGGCGAGCGTGGTGTCCTTGGCCGACTCTTCAGGAGCCTCGTTCTTCTTGCGACGTCCGAACACGTCACTGTCCTTCCCGGTCGGCACCGACCGCTGCGTATTCATTCCCGCCCGTGGAGCCGTCCACCGCCGCATGACCGCCGGTGGAACCGAATCCCCCCTCGGCCCGCGCCGAGCCGGGAAGTTCCGCCACCTCGTGGAAGCGCACCTTCTCGACCTGCTGGACGACCAGTTGGGCGATCCGGTCGAACCTTTCGAACCGCACGCTCTCGCGCGGGTCCAGATTGACCACGATCACCTTGATCTCTCCACGGTACCCGGCATCCACCGTCCCGGGGGCATTCACCAGCGCCAGTCCGCACCGCGCTGCCAGGCCGGACCGCGGGTGCACAAATGCCGCATACCCATCAGGCAGCGCGATCGACACACCGGTGGGCAGCACCGTGCGCTCCCCCGGCGCCAGCTCGGCGGCCTCGGTGGTCACCAGATCCACCCCCGCGTCGCCCGGGTGCCCGTACGACGGAACGGGCACCTCCGGGTCCAGCCGCCGCAACAGCACATCCACCGGATTCCGTACCTGACTCACGGGTTCACCTCGAAGGCACGCGCGCGCTTGACCTGGTCCGGGTCGGCCATCGCCGCCTGGATCTCCTCGGTCCTTCCGTTGTCGATGAAGTGGTCGACCTTCACCTCGATGAAGACGGCCTCGGCACGCACCGCGACCGGGCCGTCCGGGGCGCCTATCCGGCCCACGGCGGTCGAGTAGATCTTGCGGCCGTGCACCGCGGTGACCCGCGCGTCCAGGTGCAGCACCGTGCCCAGCGGCACCGGCCGTACGAAGTCGGTCTCCAGCCGGCCGGTCACCGCGATCACCCGCAGCAGCCAGTTCAGCGAGCCGAGCGTCTCGTCCAGCGCGGTGGCCAGCACTCCGCCGTGCGCCAGGCCGGGCGCACCCTGGTGGGCCTCCTTGACGGTGAACTCGGCCTGTACGCTCACGCCGTCACCGGCCCGCGCCTCCAGGTGCAGGCCGTGCGGCTGCCCCGTGCCGCAGCCGAAACAGCGGTCGTAGTGCGCGCCGAGGAGTTCTCCGGGCGCCGGCGCCTCGGCGTGCCGGACCGGAGCGACGGCGTCCGCCGGTGGCGTCAGCCGCGCCCTGGGTTCGTCAGTTCCACTCACGAGTGCAGACCCTACCCGCGCGGGCAGGGGCCCCGCGCCGCCGTGCCAAGCTGGAGCCATGCAGTCGTACGAGGAACGTCTCACCGCCCCCCGCTCCTGGTGGGTGATCGCCGCGCTGATCGGCGTCGCCTGCGCCCTGATGCTGCTCCCCGTGGGGACGCTCCCGATGCTCGGCGGGCTGATCGGCGGCGCGGCGCTGTCCGCGGTGGCGGTGAGCTCGTACGGCTCGGTGCGGATCCGGGTGGTGGGCGGTGCGCTGATCGCCGGCGACGCGAAGATCCCGGCGACGGCGCTGGGCGAGGCACGGGCGCTGGACGCCGACGAGGCGATGGCGTGGCGCACGTACAAGGCCGACGCCCGCGCGTTCATGCTGCTGCGCAGCTACGTCCGCACCGCGGTACGGGTGGAGATCACGGATCCGGACGATCCGACGCCCTACGCCTACCTCTCGACGCGGCAGCCCGAGCGGCTGGTGGCGGCACTGGCCGCGGCACGCGGCTGACCGAGGGCCCGCGGCCGACCGGCGGCCCCGCGGGGCCGGTATTCAGTCGGTGGGCCCGGGGAGGGCGTCCCAGGGGACCTGCTTCGCCCGCAGGTCCCGGCGGATTTTTTCCGCAAGTTTTCTGGTGTCCCGGCGGTTCATGAACGCGCCGACCGCGGCGCCGATCAGGAACGGGGCGAGGTTGGGCAGATTGCGCAGTGTGCGCTTCATGATCTGCTGGCGCAGTTCGCGCTTCATCTCCCCGCCGAGCGCGACGTTCAACGAGGCCGGCTTGGCGATGTCGATGCCCCGCTCCTGCGTCCAGGACGCCACGTAGGCCATCGCACGCTGCCACCGGTTGCCCACGGGGCGCAGCCCGTAGACCTCGTGCAGTTCGGCGATGAGTTTGATCTCCACCGAGGCCACGCCGGTGACCTCGGCGGTCAGCTCGGCCGGCATGGCGGGCGGTACGGGCAGCATCGCCGCCGCGCCCACGCCCGCTCCGACGGCGGCGGTCCCCGCGCAGGCCCCCGCGACCAGCTTGTCGGCCAGGTCCTCGGGGGTCAGTCCGGGGAACTGGGCGCGCAACGTGGCGAGGTCGCGGACCGGGATCCGCGGGGCGGTCACGATGATCCGGTCGGCGATCGCGCTGAGCGCCGCCCGCACCCGGTGACCTCTTCCGGTTCCGGCCCGTGGCACCCGTCCGGCTCCGGCGAGCGCGGCCGGAAGCGAGGCCCGACGGCCCCGCGCCTGCCGGGCACCGGTCGCCCATTCCGCGGGAAGGGCGGTCGGGTCGGCGGGCACGGGCGCGGTTTCCTCGCGTGATCGTGCGCCGGCCGCCGGGCCTCGGACGCCCTTGGGGCCCTTACGGAACGGGTTCACGCCTGCCACGGCGTAGACCGGTCAGGCCGCGCAGTCGCGGCAGATCGGGTTGCCGTTCTTGTCCTCCGCGGCGAGCTGGCTGCGGTGGTGGACCAGGAAGCAGCTCATGCACGTGAACTCGTCCTGCTGCTTGGGCAGCACGCGCACTGCGAGCTCTTCGTTGGACAGGTCGGCACCGGGCAGCTCCAAGCCCTCGGCCTGCTCGAACTCGTCGACGTCGACGGCCGAGGCGGACTTGTCGTTCCGCCGCGACTTCAGCTCTTCAATGCTGTCCTCGTTGAGGTCGTCGTCGGTCTTGCGTGGGGTGTCGTAATCCGTAGCCATTTTCGCTCTCCCCCTCTGGGTGTCTGCGGTGTCTCAGCGCTCGTAACGCGTGAGAGGCCGGACTTGTGCCCGACCTGAGGCGGAGATTTTGCCTCACATCAAGGTCTGTTACTCAATCGACACCCAACCGCACCCCTGAAGAGGTGATCGGTTTGGATGGCGATCAGGACCGTACACGGTCCGAATGTCGCACCTCGCGCAGCCCATCACCTGTACTTCCCGTGATCCGGCCCTCCGAAAACCCGGACTTCCCCGGCATTCCACCAAGCAATTCGATCACGGAGCGTAGATGGCTGGAATTTCGCGTCTGTGAGCGATCACACACGCGAACACCGGCGGTCGGACCGGTGCAATTCAGCGCAAAGCGAACTCGGCGAAGGATCCCCGCCCACCCCCCGTTTCGTCAAGCCGGGAGGTGGGACGGTGTACGGCCGCGTGACGGGCGATCGTACGCACAGATGTCCGACGACTGCCGACGGGGGTGCCCACCGCCTCCAGCGGCCGTACAACCGCCCTGTCGCCCCTGCTGGCGCCGCAGGTCAGAACGGCAGGACGACCCGCATCACCAGGCCGCCACCCTCACGGGGCTCGGCCGTGATCGTGCCGTCGTGCGCACGCACCACCGAGCGCACGATGGACAGCCCCAGGCCGACGCCCTTGTCGCTGCCGGTCCGCTCCGTCCGCAGCCGCCGGAACGGCTCGAAGAGGTTCTCCACCTCGTAGGCGGGGACCACCGGTCCGGTGTTGGCGACCACCAGGACCGCACAGCCGGGCTGCGGCTCCGTGGTGACCTCCACCCAGCCGTCTTCGGGCACGTTGTAGCGCACCGCGTTCTGGACGAGGTTCAGCGCGATGCGCTCCAGCAGGACGCCGTTGCCCTGTACGAAGACCTGCTGGCGCACCCCGCGCAGCTCCACGCCCTTGGCATGGGCCTCCTCCCGGGACTGGTCGACGGCCTGGGCCGCGACCTCGGACAGATCGACCGGCCGCTTGTCCACGACCTTGTTCTCGCTGCGGGCGAGCAGCAGCAGGCCCTCCACCAGCTGCTCGCTCCGCTCGTTCGTGGCCAGCAGCGTCTTGCCGAGCTGCTGGAGCTCAGGGGTCGCCTCCGGGTCGGCGAGCTGGACCTCCAGCAGGGTGCGGTTGATCGCCAGCGGCGTGCGCAGCTCGTGCGACGCGTTGGCGACGAACCGCCGCTGCGACTCGAAGGCCCGGTCGAGGCGGTCCAGCATCTCGTCGAAGGTGTCCGCCAGCTCCTTGAGCTCGTCGTCCGGCCCACCCAGCTCGATCCGGCGGTGCAGGTCGGAGCCGGCCACCCGCTGCGCGGTGCGGGTGATCCGCCCCAGCGGCGCCAGCACCCGGCCCGCCATGGCGTAGCCGAAGGCGAAGGCCACGATGGTCAGGCCGAGCAGCGCCAGCAGGGAGCGGTTCAGCAGGCTGTTGAGGGCGTCTGCGCGCTGCTGCTGGAGACAGTGGTTGACGGCCTCCTGGAGGAGCTCACCGGACGTCTGCGCGGGCAGGTCACAGGTCGTGGACTCCACCTTGCCGACGATGATCCTCAGCGGCAGCGCACTGCCGTCGTGCAGCGCGTCCGCGGCGAGCATGTAGATGATCGTCAGCAGCACGATGCCGGCCATCAGGAACATGCCGCCGTACAGCAGCGTCAGCCGTATCCGGATCGTGGGGCGCAGCCACGGGAACGGTCGGACGTTGACCGGACGGGGGTCCCAGGTCGGCTTGGGCGGCATGGGCGGCGGTGGGGTGGCCGCCTTCGAGAACGAGGGCAGGGAAGGCATCGCCGGTCAGATCCGGTATCCCGAGCCGGGGACGGTGACGATCACCGCGGGCTCGCCGAGCTTACGGCGCAGCGTCATGACCGTGACCCGTACGACGTTGGTGAACGGGTCGGTGTTCTCGTCCCAGGCCTTCTCCAGGAGCTGCTCGGCCGAGACGACCGTGCCCTCGCTGCGCATCAGGACCTCCAGGACCGCGAACTCCTTGGGGGCGAGCTGGACCTCCTTGCCGTCGCGGAAGACCTCGCGGCGGTTCGGGTCGAGCTTGATGCCGGCCCGCTCCAGGACCGGCGGCAGCGCCACCGTCGTGCGCCGCCCCAGGGCGCGCACCCGGGCCGTGAGCTCGGTGAACGCGAACGGCTTGGGGAGGTAGTCGTCGGCGCCGATCTCCAGGCCCTCCACGCGGTCGCTGACGTCGCCGGAGGCGGTGAGCATCAGGACGCGGGTGGGCAGCCCCAGCTCGACGATCTTGCGGCAGACGTCGTCACCGTGGACGACCGGGAGGTCACGGTCCAGCACGACGACGTCGTAGTCGTTGACCGCGATCCGTTCCAGAGCGGCAGCGCCGTCGTAGACCACGTCGACGGCCATGGCCTCCCGGCGCAGTCCGGTGGCCACCGCATCGGCGAGCAGCTGCTCGTCCTCGACGACGAGAACACGCACGTCGCTAGTCCTTCCTCAGAGCCCTCGCGGGCAGGCGAAACACTGTCTTGAAAGCCCTTCCATCCTGCCCCGAAGAGCCATAAACCGGCGGTAAGAGGGGTGCGGAGGGGGAATGGGGGCCGTCGCGGAGCCCGACGGGCAGGATTCCTGGGCGGGTTGAGGTTTCCCTGAGGGTCGGCGTGGGGAGGACGACTGCACACCCGCGATCACGCCCTGTTTATGTGGCGACCCCAAGTGCCACCAACTGATCCATCGCAGGGACCACGCCGTGATCGACCCACCCGTCGGCACACCCCCGTGCCACCGACCCACGACGAGGGGGCGCACATGGACGCGTTCACCGCAGGCATTCTGCAGCGCATAGAGAAGACCGAAGCCGATCTGGACCGGGCCCGCGCTGCGGGCGATGACTTCCTCGCCGAGGTCGAGCAGGCCGAGCTGGAGGACCTGCAACGACTGGCGACCGAGCACGGCGTACGCGTCGGGGCGGTCAGCAACGCCTGACCGCCCGCCCGCGTACAACGACAGCGCCCCGGCATCCAGGGGAGGGTGCCGGGGCGCTGCCGTGCCCGCGGGCGGCGCGGGTCAGTCGTGCCAGGCGCCGAGCTCGTCCAGGAGCGGCTGGAGCTGTGCGAAGAGGGGCGGGGAGGCGGCGAGGGTCAGCTCGTGGGAGGCGTCCCGGCCGGGGCGGCCGCCGGTGAGCGCGCCGGCCTCGCGGGCGATCAGGGCGCCCGCCGCCAGGTCCCACGGGTTCAGACCCCGCTCGTAGTAGGCGTCGAGCCGGCCGCAGGCCACGTCGCACAGGTCGATCGCGGCCGAACCGCCCCGCCGGATGTCGCGGACCTGCGGCAGCAGGGTGCGCACCACCTCCGCCTGGGCGGCCCGGCGGTCGGCCAGATAGCCGAAACCGGTGCCGAGCAGCGCCTGGGACAGCGGCGGCGCGGGCCGGTGCCGGACGGGCTCGCCGTTGTTGAACGCGCCGCGGCCCAGGACGGCCTGGTAGGTCTCGCCGCGCATCGGGGCGGCGACCACCCCGACGACCGTCTCGCCGTCCTTCTCCGCCGCGATGGACACGGCCCAGGCCGGCAGCCCGTAGAGGTAGTTGACGGTGCCGTCGACGGGGTCGATGACCCAGCGGATGCCGCTGGTGCCTTCGGTGCTGGCGCCCTCCTCCCCCAGGAAGCCGTCGTCGGGGCGGCGCTCCCCGATGAAGCCGGTGATCAGCTTCTCGGAGGCGATGTCCATCTCGGTGACGACGTCGATGGGGCTGGACTTCGTGGCGGCCACGCCGAGGTCGGCGGGGCGGCCGTCGCGCAACAGGTCCCCGGCGCGGCGGGCGGCCTCCAGGGCGATGTCGAGGAGTTCGTCGTACAGCGCGTCGGTCTGTACCTGGTCGGGGTGCAGCGGTTCGGGCACGGTGCTCCTTGCTCGGACGAGCGGTGGTCGGGCGGTCGCACCGACCGGTGGTGCGGGCGCACGGTCCGGTGGTGCGGGTGTATGGGCTTAGGCGGGTGCCGGGGCGACCGGGCCCTGCCAGTCGGCGCCGGCGGCGGCCGGGCGGGGTGCCCGGGCCGGGCAGCAGCCGACCGGGCACAGGTCGTGGCCGGCGCCGAGGGCGCCCAGGGCGCAGCGCTCCGGGGCGTTGCCCCGCTCGGCGGCCGCGCGCTCCAGGAGGAGGTCGCGGACGGCCGCGGCGAAGCGGGGGTCGGCGCCCACGGTGGCCGACCGGGCGACCGGCAGGCCCAGCTCGGCGGCCTTGGCGGTGGCCTCGGTGTCGAGGTCGTACCTGACCTCCATGTGGTCCGAGACGAAGCCGATGGGGGCCATCACCACGGCGGGGACGCCCGCGGCGTGCCGCTCCTCCAGGTGGTCGCAGATGTCCGGCTCCAGCCAGGGGATGTGCGGGGCACCGCTGCGCGACTGGTAGACGAGCCGCCAGGGGTGGTCCACCCCGGTCTCCTCCCGGACGGCGTCCGCGATCACCCGGGCCACGTCCAGGTGCTGGGCGACGTAGGCGCCGCCCTCGCCGCCCTCGGTGTGGTCCTCGGGGGTGCCGGAGGTGTCGGCGGCGGCGGTCGGGATGGAGTGGGTGGTGAAGGCGAGGTGGGCGCCGTCCCGCACCGATGCGGGCAGTCCGGCGAGGGACGCCAGGACGCCGTCGATCATCGGGCGCAGGAAGCCGGGGTGGTTGAAGTAGTGCCGCAGCTTGTCGACCTGCGGCAGCGGGAGCCCCTCGGCCTTCAGGACGGCGAGCGCGTCGGCGAGGTTCTCGCGGTACTGGCGGCAGCCGGAGTACGAGGCGTAGGCGCTGGTCGCCAGGACGGCGATCCGGCGGTGGCCGTCGTCGACCATCGTGCGCAGGGTGTCGGTCAGGTAGGGCGCCCAGTTGCGGTTGCCCCAGTAGACGGGCAGGTCCAGGCCGTGCTCGGCGAAGTCCTTGCGCAGCGCGTCGAGCAGCTCGCGGTTCTGGGCGTTGATCGGGCTCACGCCGCCGAACAGGAAGTAGTGCTGCCCCACCTCCTTGAGGCGCTCACGGGGAATGCCGCGGCCGCGGGTGACGTTCTCCAGGAACGGAACGACGTCGTCCGGGCCTTCGGGGCCGCCGAAGGACAGCAGCAGCAGGGCGTCGTAAGGGCGGGGGTCGCACTGTTCGGGCATGGCACCGATCCTGCCACCCTTCGCCCGGCGGCGGCGGGCAGGTCCCGGTGCGGGATCGGGGCCGACGGGCCGCGCCGCGTCGGTCGGGGACCGCGGAAATCCGGAGGCGCCGGCGCCCGTCCCACCCGTAAGCTGTATCGGCCACATACATTGCTTACCGACCTTCGGTCCCGATCCGGCGGAGCGCCCCCGTTGCCCAGTCCCTACCGCGCCATCTTCGGCCGCCCCGGCACCGCTTCCTTCTCGGCCGCCGGGCTGCTGGGGCGGATGCCGCTGTCGATGCTGGGCATCGGCGTCGTCACGATGGTCTCCCAGCTGACCGGCCGCTACGGCCTGGCGGGCGCGCTGTCGGCGACCCTCGCGCTGTCCGCCGCGGTGATCGGTCCGCAGATATCCCGGCTGGTGGACCGGCACGGCCAACGGCGGGTGATGCGGCCCGCCACGCTGGTGTCGCTCACCGCGGTCGCCGGTCTGCTGCTGAGCGCGCAGCAGCGCTGGGCGGACTGGACCCTGTTCGTCTTCGCGGCCTGCGTGGGGTGCGTCCCCAGCGTCGGCTCGATGATCCGGGCGCGCTGGGCGGAGCTCTACGAGGGGTCCCCGCGCGAACTGCACACCGCGTACTCATGGGAGTCGATCGTCGACGAGGTGTGCTTCATCGTCGGGCCGATCCTCTCCATCGGCCTGTCCACCGCCTGGTTCCCGGAGGCCGGGCCGCTGCTGGCCGGCGGCTTCCTGGCGGCCGGCGTCTTCTGGCTGACCGCGCAGCGCGGGACCGAGCCGGTGCCGCACCCCCGTGAGCAGCACGCCAAGGGCTCGGCGATGCGCTCGCGGGGCCTACAGGTGCTGGTGGTGACGTTCGTGGCGACCGGCGCGATCTTCGGGGCGATCGACGTGGTGACGGTGGCGTTCGCCGAGGAGGAGGGGCACAAGGCCGCGGCCAGCCTGGTGCTGGCGGTCTATGCGCTGGGCTCCTGCGTGGCCGGCGCCGTCTTCGGACTGATGCACCTCAAGGGGCACGCCTCGCGCCGCTGGCTGGTGGGGGTGTGTGCGATGGCGGTGAGCATGGTGCCGCTGCAACTGGTGGACTCGCTGCCGCTGCTGGGCGCCGCGCTGTTCGTGGCGGGGCTGTCCATCGCCCCGACGATGGTGACGACGATGGCGCTGGTCGAGGAGCATGTGCCGCGGACGCAGCTGACCGAGGGCATGACGTGGACGAGCACCGGCCTGGCGGTGGGCGTCGCGCTGGGCTCGTCGGCGGCCGGCTGGGTGGTGGACGCCGCCGGCGCCGCCCGCGGCTACCTCGTCCCCGTGGCGGCGGGCGTGCTCGCCGCGCTGGTGGCCTTCGCGGGCTACCGCAGGCTCCGTCCGCGGCCGGCGACCGCGGTGAGCGTGCCGGCGGCGGCCGGGGGCGTGCCCCCGCTCGGCGGCCCGGTGGCGGAGCGGCCGAGCGAGCGGAGCGGCGTCTAGGCATCCGGTCGCCTTCCAGGGCCTGTCCGCCCCTGACCTATCGGCCATGCCCCGGTCGTCCGGGCTCGGACTCCGCCCCGGCGCATTGGCCGGCGAAGGCGGATTCGGCACCGTGGGGTTACCGGCGGTACGAGATGTCCGGGAGCCGGGCGATTACGGCCGATCCCTCGATCATGTGATTCCCGTCACCCCCTGTGGACGGCGCGTCGGTGACTGACATCATGCGCTCACACCAACGGCGGCCGAACCCGGCCGGCCCGCGAGGGAGGGGACGTCACCATGGCAGTCAGCAACGCCGTCGACGGCTCGGGAGGGCGCGGCTCCACGGCCGGACCGTGGCGCAACTGGGCGGGGAACGTCACCGCCCGCCCCGCCCGGAGCGTGGCCCCGGCGAGCACCGAGGAGCTGGCGGCCGCGGTCCGCACCGCCGCCGCGGACGGGCTGACCGTCAAGGCTGTCGGCACCGGCCACTCCTTCACCCCGGCCGCCGCCACCGACGGGCTGCTGATCCGCCCCGAGCGGCTGACCGGCGTCCGCAGGGTCGACCGCGAGGCCGGCGCGGTCACGGTCGCCGCCGGTACGCCGCTCAAACACCTCAACGAGACGCTGGCCGCGCACGGGCTGTCGCTGACCAACATGGGCGACATCATGGAGCAGACGGTCTCCGGGGCGACCAGCACCGGCACCCACGGCACCGGCCGCGACTCGGCCTCGATCGCCGCCCAGATCACCGCCCTCGAACTGGTCACCGCCGACGGCTCGGTGCTGACCTGCTCGGCCGAGGAGAACCCGGACGTGTTCGCGGTGGCCCGGCTGGGCCTGGGCGCCCTGGGCGTGATCAGCGAGCTCACCTTCGCGGTGGAGCCGGAGTTCCTGCTGACCGCCCGCGAGGAGCCGATGCCGTTCACCGAGGTGACGGAGCGGTTCGACGAACTGGTCGCCGAGAACGAGCACTTCGAGTTCTACTGGTTCCCGCACACCGGCAACTGCAACACCAAGCGCAACAACCGCAGCCAGGGCCCCGCGGCGCCACCCGGCAGGCTGAGCGGCTGGATCGAGGACGAGCTGCTGTCCAACGGGGTGTTCCAGCTGGCCTGTGCCGTCGGGCGGGCGGTGCCGGCCGCCATACCGGGCATCGCCAAGGTCTCCAGCCGCGCGCTGTCGGCCCGTGCGTACACCGACATCCCCTACAAGGTGTTCACCTCGCCGCGCAGGGTGCGGTTCGTGGAGATGGAGTACGCGTTGCCGCGCGCGGCCGCGGCCACCGCGCTGGGCGAGCTCAAAGCACTGGTGGAGCGCTCGGACTTCAAGGTGAGCTTCCCGGTGGAGGTGCGCACCGCGCCGGCCGACGACATCCCGCTGTCCACCGCGTCGGGCCGGGACACCGTCTACGTCGCCGTGCACATGTACCGGGGGACGCCGCACCAGGCGTACTTCGCCGCCGCCGAAAGGATCATGACGGCGCACGACGGGCGTCCGCACTGGGGGAAGCTGCACAACCGCAACGCCGCCCAACTCGCCGACGTCTACCCGCGGTTCGGCGAGTTCACCGCGGTGCGTGACCGGCTGGACCCGGAACGCCGGTTCGCCAACGCCTATCTACAGCGGGTCCTGGGCGACTGACCGACGGCGACGGCCGGGGCCCGGCGCCCACCGGGGCAGCCGGTCCGCGGCCGTCGCGGACCCACCGGCCGGAGCCGGTCGGCCCGCCGCCGATCAGGAAGCGCCCGGCTCGGGCACCTGCGCCTCGGACTCCGGCTGCTTCTGCTGGCCCCCCTGGTCCTTGCCACCGGTCGAACCGTCGCCGGTCCCCCCGTCACCGGTGCCGCCGTCACCGCCGGCGGAACCGCTCGGCGACGGGTTCGGGGACGGCGAGGTGCTCGGGTCCGGGGAGGAGCCGCCGCCGTCGGACGGCGTGGGCGTGGGCGTGCCGTGGCCCTTGTCCGCACCGGTCCCGGTCCCGCTGTCGCCGGACTTCCCGGGGTCCGGACCACCGTCACCGCTGCCCTGCCGGCTGCCGTCGCCCGGCGTGCGGCCGGGTGCGGGCGTCTGCGGGGTCTCGCGCTGCTGCCGGCCCGCTCCGCCGACGTGGGTGATGTTGCCCAGCGTCGTGCCCTGCTCACCACTCGGCGTCTGCCCGGTCAGCAGTTCGGTGGCGGTGACCCCGCCCATGGCGAGCACGAAGACCGCGAACGCACCGAGCGCCGGCCGCTTCCAGCCGCGCAGCCGGGTGCCGTACGTCGTGCTGCCGAGCTCTTCGGGCCGCCCCACCGGGGGCGCCACCGCGGTGGCCTCCGCCGTGGCGGGCGCCGCCTGGCCCAGCGCCACGGTCGGCTGGTCGAGCCGGGGTACCAGCTGGGTCCGCTCCGCGGGGTGGGCGCTCGCCGGATCGCGTCGGCGGGCCTGCTCGGCCCGCGGGACCACCTGCGTACGGGCCGTCGCGGGCCCGGGGGTCCTGGCGGCGACGGAGGTGACCTTGTCCTCCGTGCCCTGCTTGTCGAAGGTCGGCAACACCCTCGTGGGCGCCGCCCGGTCGCCGTCTTCGGTTGTGGATCGGATGCGGGAGGAGGAACGGCGCGGCCTCGGGCGGGTGACGACCGAGACCTCCTTGATCTGTTCGCCGGTGCGCCGGAACAGGTGCTGGAATATCGAACCGCCGGTCGTGGCCACGACACTGACCAGACCTGCGCCGATGATGGTTCCGTAAACACCGAGCTGCCCCGCGAGGTACGCGGCGACGGCCGCAGCGAGGGCGCTGCCTGCCACCTGAGCGACGCTCAGGTCAATCCGCTTCTCCTTCTTCTTCGTGGCGGTTTCGGTTTCTTCGTCCATCTCCAACCTTTGGTAGCCCCTTCGCTCCATACTGCATGGAGAAGTGACCATTTGGCGGAGCCAAAAGTTCCGATTCTGGGGAATCTGTGAAACTCGCCACCAGCGTCCCTGGTAGAGACGTCGACAAGGCGACCGAACTCCGCCGACCGCCCAGAAGTTCGGCGGCGCGGCGGTCCACCTCAGTGGCCCGAATGGAGTACTGTGGCGAACCCTGGCCCCGGTTCCCGTCCGGCTG
Source organism: Streptomyces sp. NPDC048506 (assembly GCF_040651315.1). NCBI lineage: Bacteria > Bacillati > Actinomycetota > Actinomycetes > Kitasatosporales > Streptomycetaceae > Streptomyces > Streptomyces sp. NPDC048506. The sequence goes on along the minus strand of NZ_JBEZIX010000019.1, from coordinate 138,457 downwards.
CCCGGAACCCGCGGGAGGGGGCCCTGAAGGCGGCACTCACCCGGGGCGCCGCCGCTCGGCACGGGTGATCGGCGACAGGGCAAGCGGCATGGTCACTGAGCGTTGCAAACTGGTAACCGTGTCATAACGGCGTTTGAGGGCCAAGCCTCGACACGCCGGGCAACTCGGCAATGTTGTGGCAGGCTGCACCCGGGCAGGCCACACTCGACTAGCGGAAGCAGCGACGCACGTGACGTCGGCAGGCACCACCCGGGAGGTCCCCATGCCCGAACTGCGTGTCGTGGCCGTCTCCAACGACGGCACACGGCTGGTGCTCAAAGCTGCGGACAGCACCGAGTACACGCTTCCGATCGACGAACGGCTGCGCGCCGCGGTCCGCAACGACCGGGCGCGGCTCGGCCAGATCGAGATCGAGGTCGAGAGTCATCTGCGCCCACGGGACATCCAGGCCCGGATAAGGGCCGGTGCCTCCGCTGAGGAGGTCGCCCAACTCGCCGGCATCCCCGTGGACCGGGTGCGCCGCTTCGAGGGCCCGGTGCTCGCCGAGCGCGCGTTCATGGCCGAGCGGGCCCGTAAGACACCGGTACGCCGCCCCGGCGAGAACACCGGACCGCAGCTCGGCGAGGCGGTCGCGGAGCGGCTGCTGCTGCGCGGCGCCGACAAGGAGAGCGTCCAGTGGGACTCCTGGCGCCGGGACGACGGCACCTGGGAAGTACTGCTGGTCTACCGCGTCGCGACCGAGCCGCACTCGGCGAGCTGGACGTACGACCCGCCGCGCCGGCTCGTCCAGGCCGTGGACGACGAGGCCCGGGCGCTGATCGGCGAGAGCGACGACACGCCCGAGCCGAGCTTCCCGTTCGTGCCGCGGATCGCCCGGCTGCCGCGCGACCGGCCGCTGGACCGCACGCTGGACCGGCAGACGCCCGAGCGCGGGGACCGCGCGGCGCAGGCCGGCGGCGAGGAGGGCGACGCGCGGGGCGCCGAGGAGGCCGTCGGTGAGCGGGAGCGCGAGCGGGACTCGCTGACCAGCCTGCTGGAGGCGGTGCCGAGCTTCCGCGGCGACATGGTCGTGCCGGAGAGCGCCAAGGCGCCGCAGAGCGGCGAGGAGTCGGAGGCCGAGGTAGAGGAGCCGCCGGCGGCCAGCGCGGGCGCGGGCTCCGCCTACGCCGACGTGCTGATGCCGCGCGCCGTGGCCGGGCACCGCGAACGGCTGACCGGGACGACGGACCGGCAGGCCGAGGCGGACGGCGTACGGCCGGGGCGCCGGGCCGCCGTGCCCAGCTGGGACGAGATCGTCTTCGGGACCCGGCGGAAGAAACCGGAGTAGCGGGCCCGCCCGCCCCACGAGAGTCTCCCGTCCGCCCGCCTCCTGACCACCAGGAGGCGGGCGGACGGCCGCGTGGAGCGCCCCGGCGGGGGCTCAGCCGGGCTGCGGACCGGTGGCCACGGGGCGGGAGGGGTCGGCGGACCATTCGCTCCAGGAGCCGACGTACAGCGCGGCGGGGACACCGGCGACCGCGAGGGCCAGCACCTGGTGGGCCGCGGAGACGCCGGAGCCGCAGTAGACGCCGACCTCGGCGTCCGGCGTGGCGCCCACCGCGGCGAACCGCTCGGCCAACTCGGACGCGGCGCGGAAGACCGTACCGCCCTCGGCGACGTTCTCGGTCGTCGGCGCGGACACCGCGCCCGGGATGTGGCCGGCGACCCGGTCGATGGGCTCGACCTCGCCGCGGTAGCGCTCGCCGGCCCGCGCGTCCAGCAGGACACCGCGGCGGGCCAGGGCGGCCGCGTCGTCCGCCGTCAGCAGCGGCAGCGCGCCGGGCGCGGGCGTGAAGTCACCCGGGGGCGGAGTCGGTTGAGCGGTGCTCAGGGTGCCGCCGGACGCCCGCCAGGCGGCGAGACCGCCGTCCAGCACGCGCACATCGGGGTGACCGCTCCAGCACAGCAGCCACCAGGCACGGGCGGCCGCCCAGCCCTGGCCGCCGTCGTAGACGACCACCGGGCGGTCCGCGCGGACGCCGGCGGTCCGCATGGCCTTCGCGAAGACGTCGAGGTCGGGCAGCGGGTGGCGGCCGGCCGGTCCGGGCGACCCGGCCAGCTCGTCGTCGAGGTCGACGTAGACCGCGCCGGGCAGGTGGCCGGCGGCGTACTCCGGGCGACCGGGCGGTCCACCGAGCTGGTACCGCACGTCCAGGAGCACCGGAGGGGCGGGCTTCGCCAACTCGCTCGCGAGTTCGGTAGCGGTGATGATGGCATTCATGGGACTCATCCTTGCGTAGCGACGACTACGTACAGAAGGCGGGTGCCCACCCTCCGTATGACGCAGTTACGTACCGAGGTAACGGCGCTGAAACGGATGGGCAACATCAAATCGGGCATTCTCCCTCGCGGACGCGCCGCGGACGGCGCGGCCGGGGCGCACACCAGGTGACAGGGTGCGAGCATCGGGCTCGGGACCCGCGCCCGTACCGCACGTTTTCCGCACATGGTCAGCACACCGACGCTCCGAGGAGAGAGTGACAATGACGACCGAGGCCGCGACTCGGCGGATGCCCGGCGCCCCCTGCTGGGTGAGCCTCCTGGCCCACAGCCTGCCCACGACGCAGGAGTTCTACGGGGCGCTGTTCGGCTGGGAGTTCCGCCCGGGACCGCAGCACTTCGGTCCGTACGCCCGGGCCTTCCTGGACGGTCGGGAGGTCGCCGGGGTCGGCGAGCTGGCGCCCGACCGGAACCTCCCGGTCGCCTGGACCACCTATCTGGCCAGCGACGACGCGGATGTGACCGCGGAGCAGATCCGGTGCTGCGGAGGGACGGTGGGCGTCGGACCGCTGGACGCGGACGACGACGCGGGACGGATGGCGATCGCCTCCGACCCCCAGGGTGCGATCTTCGGCATCTGGCAGGGCAGGACGATGATGGGCACCGCGGTCACCGGCGAGCCGGGCACCCCGGTGTGGAACGAGCTGGTCACCCAGGACACCGCCTCCGTCGGCCCCTTCTACGAGCACGTCTTCGGCTTCGAGACCGAACGCCCGACCCCGGCCGACGCGGCAGCCTCGGCGGACCCGGACGTCGACTACCTGACGCTGCACCTCAAGGGCCATGCGGTGGCCGGCATCCACGGCGTGGGCAACGCCCCGCTGCGCGACCGCGGGCCCCACTGGATGACGTACTTCGCCGTCCCGCACACCGATGCGGCCGTCCGTCGCGTCACCGAACTCGGCGGCCACACCCTGACGCCCGCCCACGACTCTCCCCACGGCCGCCGGGCGACGGTCTCCGACACCGAAGGTGCGGTGTTCACCATCGTCGAGCAGAGCTGAACCGGGACCGTGGGGAGTTCCGTCGGGGAGGGCAATTCGACTGCGGTCGATTCCTCGGCGGGCCAGCAATGGCGTTACCGAGAATACGCGCCTTTCGGAACATCCACGCCGATATTGGGCTATCCAACTGCGTACGGTAAATAGGCAGAGAAAAGGAAACCAACCGACTGGTTTGTCGCTCGCCTCAAGAAACCGCCGTGGAGTAATGCGTACCGAGGAGTCGCTCGGCCCGGAAGGGTGAGGTGTCCAGCCTCGCCAGAACTCCGGGAACGGCGACATTGGGCAGGATGAACTCCAGCAGCCGGGAGATTTCACTGGAGAGGTCGGGCGGCTGCGGCATGGCCTCGGCAACGAGCTGGACGCCGGTCCAGGCACCGACGAACAACCGGGCGGTATCGGTCGGATCGACGTGCGGCAACAGCTCGCCGCGCTCCTTGGCCTCGACGAGCACCTCGCTGCCCAGCATGATCCAGTCCGGCCAGCGGGTGCCGAACAGGCTGCGCGCCTTGGTGTCGACGGACAGCCGGATGCAAGCACTGAGCAGCGGCTCTCTGGGCAGCCGATAGGCCAGCAGCAGCGCGATGTCCGCCCACTCCTGGAGCTTCAGGGGCTGCGGCACCAGGCCCTCCGTGGTGATCGCCTCGGCGAGCACCCCGCGCGCCAGCTCCTCCTTCGAGGTGAAGTGGAAGTACAGGGCCCCTCGGGTGAGTTGGGCGCGTTCGATGATGGTGGCGATCGTGGCAGCCTCATAGCCGTACTCGTTGAAGATCTCCGCAGCGGCCTCCAGACAGGCCCTGCGCGTCCGGATCGCCCGTTCCTGTTTCGCCAACTCACATCTCCCGTGACCAGTCATTACTTCTGCAATTGAAAAAGACCGCGGACCCGGTATTTTATCAGTGTCAACTTCTTCAGCCGCGCCGCATCCAGGGGCACTTGATGACCGAAGCCGCTGCTCGCATACGTACGTCGCAACATGACCGCGGGTCCCCGCCCAGGTCAGCGGGCTCTTCCGGTGTCCTGCCCGGAACGGCGTCCGGGATTCCTACTGAATACGCTCACCTCAAGCACGCGGACAGAGTCTTCATCACCGGCTGGAATCGTCGCGGATCCGGCGCGTTTTCGCTCACCGCCCAGTGGCCGGCGACGCGCGGTGGGCGGCAGTGCGACCCCCGGGTGCTCACCCAGACGTTCCGGCAGAGCGGTCTGGTGATCGCCCACGCCGAGTACGGCGTGCCCCTGTCCCACCAGATGTTGTTGCACGACCTCAACCTCACCGTCAATCCGGAATTCCGACTCCCGGCCAACCAGCCCGTGACCCTGGACATCGATGTCACGGTCGCGGAGAGGAGGCGCAGCAAGCGCAGCGTCAGCGCCCTGGACATGACCGTCTTCATCTTCCAGGGCGGGACCACCGTGGCTCGGGCGGAGTCGGAGTTCGTATGGTCCTCGCCCGCGGCCTACCAGCGGCTGCGCGGCGAACGCCTCGGCGTGGACTGGGGCAGCTGGCCGCTCCCCGCACCGGTCGCCCCCGAACTGGTCGGGCGGTCCAGCACGGCCGACGTGGTGCTCGCGGCGAGCGGCCATCCGCGCCGCTGGCAGCTGCGCAACGACACCGGCAACACCCTGCTCTTCGACCACCCCGTCGACCACGTACCGGGCCTGGCCCTGTTGGAGGCCGCCTATCAGGCCGCACACGCCACGTTCGCGCCCGTCGGCTTCGACCCCGCGACCATCACCAGTAGCTACGCGCGTTACGTCGAGTTCGACGAGCCGTGCTGGATCGAGGCGGAGTTGCTGCCCCGTGCCGAGGCCGGCCCGCTCGCCGTCGAGGTCACCGGAACCCAGGGCGGGCGGACGGTCTTCCGGGCCGGACTGAGCGGGGCACCCCGCCCGGCGCCGGTCCGACCCGAACGGGCCCCGGAGGGTCACTGATTGACCAGTCCTCCGTCCACCGGCACCACCGTGCCGGTCAGGAACGGGCAGCGGTCGCTGAGCAGCCAGGCCGCGGCGGCCGCGATCTCCTCGGGGGCCGCCGTACGGCCCTGTGGCGTGAGTGAGTTGGCCATGTCCTCCAGCCCCGGATTGCGCGCGAACCAGTCGGCGGTGATCTCACTGCGCGTGGTGCCGGGCGCCACCGCGTTGACCCTGATGCCCTGGCGGGCGTACTCGTCCGCCGCCGCCCGGGTGAGGCCGACGACCGCGTGCTTGGACGCGATGTAGGGCGCCGCGGCCGGAATCGCGATCAGGCCGGCCACGCTGCTGTTGTTGACGATGGTGCCGGCGCCGTGCGGCAACATGGCGGCGATCTCGTACCGGAGGCAGTTCCACACCCCGCGCACATTGGTGTCCATGACGGTGTCGTAGACCTCGTCGGACATCAGGTGCAGCGGGGTACGGTCGCCGCCGATCCCCGCGTTGTTGAACGCCGCGTCCAGCCGCCCATAGGTGCGCACCGCGACGTCCACGGCCCGGGCGGCGTCCTCGGCCACGGCCACGTCGGCCACCGCGTACGTCGCCTCCGCGCCGTTGTCCCGCAACTCGCGCACCAGAGCGTCCAGCCGGTCCTCCCGGCGGGCGGCCAGCACCACACTCGCGCCCTCGTCACAGAACAACCGCGCGGCCGCCGCGCCGATACCGCTGCTCGCCCCGGTGATCAGGACGACCTTCCCGGAGAGGAGATCACTACTCATGGCACGATTCTGGCAGGGCGGGCCCCGGCCGGGCGCACACGGCCCGGGCGTCCGGTGACCGCTCCCGTCCGACCCGCGGCCCCTCGGCCGAGAGCCGGGGCAGCATCAGCGTCCAGAACCGGGTGACCGCACGGCTGCAACGCCGCGTCGTGGCCGGGCGGTTGACGTCCGATGATGCGGTGCAGGGTCTGTATGGCGGCGGACTCCACCTCCTCACCGAGCGCCCTCTTGTTGCCGAGGTGGAAGTGCAGCGCACCGCTGCTGACACCGGCCGCGGCGCTGATCTCGGCGAGCGAGGCGTGCCCGAAGCCGACCCGGTCGAACGCCTCGGCGGCGGAACGGATCAGCTCCTGGCGTGTGCGCACCGCACGGTCCTGCTTGGCCATCGTGTGGCTCCGAAGGGTGGTCAACGGCTTGTCGGTGCAGGGGAGATACCCGCAGTACGACCGAGGTAACAAACCGGACGCGTGGTTTGAGAAATCGGACGGGTGGACGTCCATCCGTATCTTCCCTTCCGGTGGGACGTCCCACCGACCGGTGCCAGGCACTCACACGGGCGTCTCGGGCGGGACCGGCAGGACGTCCGGCGACAGCACACCGGCGCGGGCCGTGCCGCTGGTCATCCGGCGCCGGTGGTGGCGTCGGCACAGCACCTCGTACCCCACGTCCCCCTTCGCCTGGTTGACGTCGCCGACCACGACCTGAGCGCCCTCGACCACCATGTCCCCGCCCACCGTACGGGCGTTGTGGGTGGCCCGGGCGCCGCACCAGCAGAGCGCCTCGACCTGTAACGACTCCACCCGGTCGGCCAGGAGATGCTCGACAAGGTAGCCGTACAGGTCCATCCCCTCGTCGGCCTCGATCGCGTCGGTGACCAGGCCCAGCCGGGACGAGAGCCGGCCCTCGCCCGCCCGGTCGTCACGAGTGAAGATCACTCCCTGTAGCCCGCGAGCGGAGCGGTTGTGCCCGATCTGTAGGGCCGGGGTGCTTTTGCTTGGCTATCCACCACGCACGTTGAGTGTCGCCACATGGCAGTACGCGATATCGGATCGCTGCGACTGTCCGTCGAAACTGACGACTCAGCCTCCATCCCCCGCCAGCGGGACCACATCCAGTGCTGGGGGGACGCACCCGGACGGGACGCCGAGGTCGTTGCCTGGACTATCGATACGGATGTATCCGGCGGCCTGCATCCCAGGTGAAGCCACCGCGGCCCCGTGCACCGGCCACGAGTTCCGCGGCCCCAGCGACCGCGGCGTCGCCATCCGGCAGCAACTCCTGGAGATGCCCGCCCCGTTGTCGCGGATGCTCTCGGCCACCACGACCGCCCGACTCCTCAAAGAGACCAGTGGGACCTGGAGTCGATACGCCCTGGAGATCACGGAAAGTTACTTCCAGGCTCAGCGGTCCATCAGCACGCGACAGTTGCATACGAGCCCCCACCAGTACCAAGGTCGAAAGAGCAACGGCCCGATTCCCACCCTCAGCAAAGCGCTACTTGCCACTAGCCGCAGCAGCGTGTTCCTCACCCCTGCGCCGGGCCTGCTTGCCGTACCTCACCGTCCACACCACGAGGCCCCCGAGCACGCCGTAGATCAGAATCGGGCTCAGGGTCACCATGGTGTCGGTGTTCAGCATGGAGGCCAGCACGATCCGGACCGCTGCCTCCAGGCAGTAGGCCACGCCCCAGACCGTCGTCATCGTCCGCACGGTCCTGCGGAAGCCTTCGAACTGCCACAGGCCGTTCCACCACGCGGTGCTCGCAGCGGTGCCGTCGGTGGCGAACTTGCGGCCGAAGTAGAACATCAGGGGGCGCGGCGCCAGCAGCGTCGCCAGGCACAGCAGCCCGAACAAACCCGTGACGGCCGAGTCCTTGACCAGCAGCGCCAGGGCCGAGTGGGGGCCGACGAGCGTCACCACAGCGGTGATCACCAAAAACACCAGGGTCACGATGGCAAACTCGTCGAGACGGCGTCGCCACACAATGTGGACGGCGCTGTCGAGAACCGGCCAGACACCGCTTGCCAGCAGCGCCGCGAACTCGCTCCAGCCCTGATCGTGCAAGGCGTTGTACGTGATGATCGGGGCGGCCACGTTGAGCGCGAGGGTGAGCACCCAGCCGCCGATTGCGGCGCCTTGGGACCGGGCGGGTGGGCCCGGGCGCTCATCGGCCGGTGTTGCTCGCGTCTCCGGTGCGCTCGGTCTGTCTGCTCCGGTCGTGTTGTCGTGAGCGAGCACGGTCCCCCCTGAAAGTTCCTGGCGTATGCGGCCCGGGGAACGCAAAACAGGCGCACTGCAGGAGACAGGCTCCCCAGACCACGCGTCAGTCCCCCCCGTAAGGCGTGATCATGCATGACCGAAAACCGTCTGCGCAACTGGTCCTTGAGACTGTGTCCCACGCGGTGAAGCGGATCAGTCATCTGTGGCAGCAGAGGGGTGCGGCGAGCGGGAGAAAGGCCAGGCAGTCGCGGGGGACTCGTTCATAGCGGGGATGAGCCTGGGGGCCCGGACAGCCAAGCGACGGTGCATTCGACGACGCAGGGGCGCTGTCCCATTGATGGCTGGTATCCGTGTCCCTATCAAGGACTCGAACCTGCGGCCAATGCGACGGTCAACCCGACGTCACCGGCAACACGTCAGGCGACAGCGCCGCCGCTCGCGCCGTCGCGCTCGTCACCCGCTTGCGATGATGACGGCGGCACAGGACCTCGTACCCGACGGCCTCCGTGGCCCCACGCACATCTCCCACCACGACCTGTTCGCCCTCGACGACCATCTCGCCGTCCACCGTGCGAGCGTTGTGCGTGGCTCGTGCCCCGCACCAGCACATCGCCTCGACCTGGAGCGTCTCGATCCGGTCCGCCAGCTCGATCAGCCGTTGCGAACCGGGGAACAACTTGGTCCGGAAGTCCGTGGTGATACCGAACGCGAAGGCATCGAGATCCAGATCATCCACGATCCGGGCCAGCTGGTCGATCTGCTCCGGGGACAGGAACTGAGCCTCGTCCACGATGACGTAGTCCACCTTGCCGCCCCGCGACATGCGCTCCACCACAAACGCGTACAGATCCATCCCGGGGGCTGCCTCCACCGCGTCGGTCACCAACCCCAGGCGCGACGACAGCTTGCCGGCTCCCGCACGATCCTCCCGTGTGAAGATCACGCCCTGAAGCCCACGAGCCGACCGGTTGTGCGCAATTTGTAGCGCCAGGGTGCTCTTCCCGCAGTCCATGGTTCCCGAGAAAAATACCAATTCGGACATGGGAGTGGGGATGGCCTTTCACGTCGGGGGGAGCGGCGGCGTCCGCGAGCAGGGTCTTGCCGGGCGCTGCGCGCCACGGCCGGGGACCATCACCGGATGTGGTGGTGGTTCGGTGGGGTGCGGTGGAGGTTCGCTGGGTGTGCGGTGGGCCTCGGTCAGGTGCGGACTTCCAGGAGCGGCACCAGTTGCTCCATGGGGGTCATCGAGCCGTGCATCCCGACCATCTCCGATTCCCGGGGCTCTCGTTCGGTCGCGATGATCACCATGTCGGCGTGCGCGGCCGCCACCACATCGCCGATCCGGGCCCGGACCCGGTCGTCGACGCGCGGCCCGAACCACCCTGCGGCGATGGCCTCTTCGCGGCTGGCGACCCACATCTGGTCGCCGACCACCTCCTGCCACACGGCCAGCACATCGGCGGCCGCGCCGTGGTGGGCGTACACGTGTCGGGCCCGGCCCTCGCCGCCCAACAGGCGGACACCGGCGCGCAACTCCCAGTCCTCGTCGAAGTCGATCCGGGACTCGGGGTCGAAAGGGATGTCGATCATGCCGTGGTCGGCGGTGACGTAGAGGGCGCTGCGGGGCGGGAGTTGCTCGGCCAGCCGCTGCGCGAGCCGGTCGACGTACATCAACTGGCCGCGCCAGGCATCGGAGTTGACGCCGTAGCGGTGCCCCTTGCCGTCGACCTCGGAGTAGTACGTGTAGACCAGCGAGCGGTCGCCGGCGGCGAGCTGCTCCGCGGCGAGGTCCATCCGCTCCTCGCCGGAGAGCCGACCGTGGAAGGTGCCGCCGCTGAGCGCGATCTTGGTGAGCGGGGTGTGCTCGAAGTTCGGCGCGGAGACCTGGCAGGTGTGGATCCCGGCGGCGTCCGCGAGCTGGAAGACCGTCGGGTGCGGCTGCCAGGCGTACGGGTCGGTCCACGGGTACCAGCGGAGCTGGTTCATCAGCGCGCCGGTGGCCGGATCCTCGCAGGTGTAACCGGGCAGGCCGTGGGCGCCCGGCGGCAGACCGGTGCCGACCGAGGCGAGCGAGGTGGCCGTCGTGGAGGGGAAGCCCGCGGTGAGCGGGGCGCCCGTGCCGTTGCACGACGTTCCCAGGAGCGAGGTGAGGAACGGCGCCTCCTCCGGGTGGGCACGCAGCAGCTCCCAGCCGAGGCCGTCGATCAGGAAGACGCAGACCCGGTCGGCGGGGGCCAGCTCCAACCCCGTGGCGAGGCCGGCGACACCGAGGCCCGCGGCGACGGTGGGCAGCAGATCGGAGAGCGCACCGGTGCCGTACCGGGGCACCGGGGCGCCGAGCGGGTCGAGGCGTTCGGGTTCCGGCCAAGCGGGGGCGATGTCGACCATCAGCGGGGGGTGGTGGCCGCGGTGGCTTCGGAGAGCGCCTGCGCGAAGGCGAGCGTCTCGCGCACCGAGTCCGGTCCGTCGCCGGCCTCGCTGACCCGCAGCGAGAGGTCGTCGGCGGTGGAGGAGCCGGTGTAGCCGTGGTCCGCCTCGCAGTTGGGGTCACCGCAGGCGGCGGGCTCCAGGTCCAGCCGGGCGACCGCGCCCCAGCCGATGGTGAGCACGACCTCGCGGGGCAGCTGGCCCGGGGTGTACGACTCGGGGTTGGCGACGACCCGGCTGAGCACCACGGAGGAGATCCGGCCCAGCTTGACGGACTCGGTCGAGGTGGTGGCGTACGGCGACGGGGAGGTGGCGTCGGCGGCCTGCTCGTCGGTGTGGCTGACGATGAAGCGGGTGCCGGTCAGGACCAGGACCGTGACATGGCGGCGGACCTCGTTGGCGTCGAAGGTCGTCTCCTGGTGGACGAGGTACGACACCACCGGCTCGCCGCCCACTGCGGCCTGCACCGCCTCGGCCACGAGCGTCGGGTAATAACCACTGCGCTCGATCGCCGCGCGCAGCCCCTGGGTCGTCGTACCGGTCTTAGCCATGGGGTCCATCCTACGGGGCTTGGCGGGGGGTACGGGCCCAGTGGGGCGGGGCTGGCTCGTCAGTAGGCGGGCAGTCGGCGCGGGCCCAGGTCGGTGGTGACGGGAGCGGGGGCGAGCCGGACGGCGGCGCCCAGGACGGAGAGCCCCTGCGGGGCGACGACGACCGGTTCGAGGTCCACGCCGACCACCTCCGGGTGGTCGGCGACGAGCCGGGAGACCCGCAGCAGCAGCTCGGCCAGCGCGGTGGTGTCGACGGGCTGGGAGCCGCGCCAGCCGAAGAGCAGCGGGGCGGCGCGGATCGAGCGGATCTGCTCGGCCACCTCGCGGTCGGTGGCGGGGATGAGGCGGTGGGCGATGTCGCCGAGCAACTGGGAGGGGGCGCCGGCCAGGCCGAAGGAGAGCACGGCGCCGGCGGCCGGGTCGATGGCGGCGCGGATCACCGTGTCGACGCCGCGCGGGACCATGGACTGGACGACCGGACGCAGCACCTCGGGCGAGCCGAGGAAGTCGGTCAATTCGGCGTACACGCGGCGGAGTTCGGCCTCGCCGGCGATGTCGAGCCGGACCCCGCCGAGGTCGGCGCGGTGCCGGAGGTGGGGGGCGGTGGTCTTGAGGGCCACCGGGTAGCCGAGGCGGGCGGCGGCGCGCACGGCGGTGTCCGGGTCGGGGGCCGGGAGGACGGGGACGGTGTGGATGCCGTAGCGGGCGAGCAGCGCCGCGGCCTCGCCGGGCGGCACCGCGACCGAGCGGCCGGTGGGTGCGTCGGGGCTGAGCCGGTCCAGGAGGCGCTCGATGTCGGCGCCGGCCGCCGCCTCCTGGATGTCCTCGTACTCGGGCACCCGGCCCGGCTCGGCGGCCTCCCGGCGCCAGGCGGCGTACCGCACGGCCTCGGCGAGGGCGCGGACGGCGCGCTCCGCGGCCGGGTACGCGGGGATCCGGAGGGGGGCGCTCCGGCGCCGGAGCGGCACCGCGGCGGCCTCGGCGTCGCGGGCCGGCGGGGCCGGTGCGGCAGCGGCGGTCGGGGGCGGGCCGGGGGGCAGCGGGGGGCGCACGGGGGCCGCGCCGCGCGGCCGGCCGGGCGGCTGCGGCGCGAGCGGCGAGGGCCCGGCGGATCCGGCGGGCGGCTCGGGCGGGCGGTCCGGGGGCGGCGCGAGCGGGCCAACGGTCGACTCTGGCTCGGCGGCCGGTGCCGGTGCCGGTGCCGGTGCCGGTGCCGGTGCCGCCAGCGTGCTGGCGAGGTCGTCCATCGCGAGGTGGACGACCGTCACCGGCTTGTGCGGATGGGCCTCGGCCGCGCCGCGCAGGGCGGCGGCGAGCGCGGTGCCCTCGCCGCTGCCCGGGGTGGCGCCGTCCTGCTCGCCCACCCACGGGATGGCCGTGACGATCACCGCGTCGCAGCCGTCGCCGGACAGCGTCTCGGCGAGCGCGGCGCGGAAGTCGTCCGGCGTGGCCGCGGAGGCCAGGACCCGGGGGCGCAGCGGGCGCAGCCCCTCGGTCAGACAGGCGTCGTACGCGAGCAGCGCCAGCGCCTCGGAGTTGCCGAGGATCGCGATGCGCGGGCCGGCCGGCAGCGGCTGGGAGGCCAGCAACAGCCCGGCGTCGATCAGCTCGGTGACGGTGTCGACGCGGATCACTCCGGCCTGCCGCATCAGCGCGGCGACCGTGCTGTCCGGGACGCGGACCGTCGGCACGGCGTGCCCGGGCGGTGCGGTGCCGTTGTGCCGGGCGCCCTTGGCGACCACGACAGGCTTGACCGCGGCGGTGCGCCGGGCGAGCCGGGCGAACTTGCGCGGGTTCCCGATGGACTCCAGGTAGAGGATCACGACGTCGGTGTCCGGGTCGTCGTACCAGTACTGGAGCAGGTCGTTTCCGGAGACGTCGGCGCGGTTGCCGGCCGAGACGAAGGCCGAGACACCGGCGATCCCGCCGTCGCCGGGGCCGCGTGCGTGCAGTCCGCTGAGCAGCGCGATGCCGATGGCGCCGGACTGGGTGAACAGACCGATGTGGCCGGCGCCCGGCATCCGCGGGGCGAGGGAGGCGTTCAGCCGGACCGCGGCGGCGGTGTTGATCACGCCGAAGGCGTTCGGCCCGATGAGCCGCATGCCGTACGAACGGGCCTGGCGGAGCAGGGCGCGCTGCCGCTCACGGCCCTCCGGACCCGCCTCGGCGTAGCCGGAGGAGAGGATCAGCACGCCCTGGACGCCGTGTTCGCCGCAGTCGCGGACCACGTCGGGGACGCTGTCCGAGGGGACCGCGATGACCGCGAGGTCGACCGGATCGGGGATCTCCCCGAGCGCGCGGACGGCCGGCACCCCTTCCGGCTCCAGCCGCCGCAGGTCTTGCGGGAAGGCGTGGTTAACCGCGTGCACCCGGCCCGTGAAGCCGGAGTCGAGGACATTGCGCAGTGCGGTGCGGCCGATACCGCCGGGGGCGCGGCCGGTCCCGATGACGGCGACGGAGCCGGGGGCGAGCAGCCGCTGCACGGAGCGGGCCTCGGCGCGCTGCTCGCGGCCGCGCATCACGGCCATGGACTGCTCGGTGGGCTCCAGGTCGAACTCCAGCCGGACCACGCCGTCCTCGAAGGTGCGCTGCTGGGTGTAGCCGGCGTCCGTGAACACCTTGATCATCTTGGAGTTCGCGGGCAGCACCTCGGCGGCGAACCGTCGGATGCCGCGCTCGCGGGCGACGGCTGCGATGTGCTCCAGGAGGGCGGAGGCGACCCCGCGGCCCTGATGGGCGTCCTGGACGAGGAAGGCCACCTCGGCCTGGTCGTCGTCGGGGCTCTTGGCGGGCAGCCCCTGGTCGTTGATCCGGTCGTAGCGGACGGTGGCGATGAACTCTCCGCCGACGGTGGCGGCGAGCCCGACCCGGTCGACGTAGTCGTGATGGGTGAAGCGGTGCACATCGCGGTCGGACAGCCGCGGGTAGGGCGCGAAGAAGCGGTAGTACTTCGACTCGTCCGAGACCTGTTCGTAGAACGAGACCAGCCGCTCGGCGTCGTCGGGGGTGATGGGACGGATCCGCGCCGTGCCGCCGTCGCGCAGCACCACGTCGGCCTCCCAGTGCGACGGGTATGCGTGGTCCGACGGCTTCTGCATGCGGACAGCGTACGACCGGACACCGACAATCAGCCCCGTCCACGTACGCTCGGGAGCAGCACGGCGGACTGGCGGACCACTCCCGACAGCGTGCAAGAATGGTCTAGACAACAGTCACGACTTTGAAGGGCAACACCATGGCTGAGCGCCGCGTCACTGTCGGTTGGGCCGAGGGCCTGCACGCCCGCCCCGCGTCGATCTTCGTCCGTGCGGCCACCGCCTCCGGCGTCCCGATGACGATCGCCAAGGCCGATGGCAACCCCGTCAACGCCGCCTCCATGCTCGCGGTCCTGGGTCTGGGCGCCCAGGGCGGCGAGGAGATCGTGCTGGCCTCGGACGCCGACGGCGCCGAGGCGGCCCTCGACCGCCTGGCGAAGCTGGTGGCCGAGGGTCTTGAGGAGCTCCCCGAGACCGTCTGACTTCCCCACCGGGCCCGCCAGGGCCCGGGCAGCGTGCGGCGGCCCCGCCGCGGCGACCGACCCCGGTCCGCCGCGGCGGGGCCGTCCGCGTACTGCGCCCGCGCTCCCCCGCCGCCGCCCTCCCGCTCCGGGCCGCGCCGCGCTGCGCTGCGCCCATTGGGAATCCCCGGACCGGCTGCACGGCCCGCACGGCCCGCACGGCCCGCACGCGAAGGATTGTGTCCGAATTTCTGGGGCCGCCGCGGGGAATTCCTTATTTCCGGCGCCGAGAAATGGGCAGGCCGAATTCTGACCGGAGTCGGAACACGCGCCGCCCGACCCGATAACGGATATCGCGGGGCGCACCGCGGAATTACCTTCCGGCGTCTCTTTGTATACGCGGTGATTGTTAAGAGCGGGCGCGTGCCGTGTTGACGGGTCGTTTCGGATCCCTCACCTCGGCCGCCGCGGCGGGACGCCGCAGCCGGTACACCGGCCGGGAGCGCTCGATGTGGGCGGCCATCAGGGCACGCGCCCGCTCCCCGTCACCACGGGCCACCGCGTCCAGCACGGCGCCGTGTTCGTCCCACGACTCTCCGGACCGGGCCGGCGGCTCCACCGCGTACATCCACTCGATCTTGCGTCGCAGCTGGGTGAGCAGCGCGGTCAGGCTGGCGCTGCCGGCCGCCTGGGCGAGCGTCTCATGGAACCAGCCGTCCAGTTGACGCAGGTCCGCGGGGTTGCCCTGGCGGGCCCGCTCCCGGCCGAGCCGCACCAGGCCGCGCAGCACCTTCAGATGGGCCGGGCTGCGCCGGGCGGCCGCGCGGGCGGCGCCCAGCGGCTCCAACAGGGCGCGGATGTCGAGGAGATCGGCGGCCTCCTGCTCGGTGGGCTCGGCGACGCAGGCGCCCGCGTGGTGGCGAGTGGTGACGAAGCCCTCGGACTGAAGGGTGCGCAGCGCCTCGCGGACCGGCACCCTGGAGACGCCGTAACGCGCCGCCAGGATCTCCTCGATCAACCGGCTCCCCGGCGCGAGTGCGCCGGAGACGATGTCCTCGCGAATCGCCGTGCACACCGCATGCGCGGAAATATGGCCTCGCATCGTCCGTGCCTCCGCCGTAATCCCCTGGAAACGCCGCCGGTTGGCGACTTTTCCGTGACTCTATTCGACCGGGACGGCTTTTCCGACGGGCTCCGGATATTCATGGATATTTTTTGGCCAGCGGACGATGCGCGATCCCGCGGTGCGGTGTGCCGGTGCGATGACGGAACGGGTCAGACGTTCACGCCGTGCGCGCGCAGATAGGCGATGGGGTCCATGTCCGAGCCGTAGTCGGGCGAGGTGCGGGCCTCGAAGTGCAGGTGCGGACCGGTGACGTTGCCGGTGGCACCGGAGAGGCCGATCTGCTGGCCGGGGGTGACCTGCTGGCCCACCGAGACGCCGATCGACGACAGGTGGCCGTACTGGGTGTACGTACCGTCGTTCATCTTGATCACGATGTTGTTGCCGTACGCACCGCCCCAGCCGGCCTCGACGACGGTGCCCGCGCCGACGGCGTGCACCGAGGTCCCGGAGGCGGCGTGGAAGTCGATGCCGGTGTGGCTGCCCGAGGACCACAGGCTGCTGGAGGCCTTGTAGCCGGTGGAGACGTACGAGTCGGCGATCGGGGCGACGAAGGCGTTGAGGCGCTTGCGCTCGGCGTCGCGGGCGGCGCGCTCCTTGGCCTCGCGCTCGGCCTTGGCCTTCTTCAGCGCCGCCTCGGCGTGCCGCTTGGCCTCGTCGGCCTGCTTCTTGGCGACGGCCTCGGCCTGTGCCTGGACGGCCGCGGCCTCGGCGGCGGCCTGCTGTGCGTCGGCCTGCGCCGAGACGTGGTCGGCGAGCTCGTCGCCGAGCACGACGGCCTGCTGGAGACCGGTGTCCTGGGTGCGCGCCTCGTCCGTGGCGGCCAGTGCCGGGGAGGCCACGGTGGCGACCACGCCGGATGCCGCGAGGGTGGCTATGCCGGCGAGGTGACGGGTCGTGCGAGCGGTACGGCTCGCACGGCGGTGCTTCCCGGTGGCACGGGTGAACGCCATGTGCTGGCTTGTCCTTTCCTTCCTTCTCGCCTACCGGGTTAGCTGACGGGTTCGGAGCAGGAAGGTCTCCTACGGGCTCCTCCGGGGAGGAGTCCGATTCACCCCAAGGGACGGTTGGGTCCCCGGCTCCCCTGGCTCGCGCCGTACGGGGACTCGGCGATGACTGTCCGGTGCCACTGTTGTGGCGGAGTTGTGACGAACAGCCGGACCGACGCTAATCGGGACAACTTTCGATGGGCAAACAGAAGCCGGTTTTTGTGCGGGATCCCACAAGTACTGGCGCCACCAGCCACCTCAAACCGGACATACGACGGCTCCCGTGGTGCTCTGGCACCACGGGAGCCGTAGATGAGGCGCTGACCATCCCTCAGGCGACGGGCAGTCAGCTGACGGGGTGACGGACCGGGGAGAGCTCTCCGGACCCGTGTCCGCTAACCGCCGACGACCGTCACCTCGCCGAGGCCCAGCGCCCGCACCGGCTCGGCGATCTGCGCCGCGTCGCCCACCAGGACCGTCACCAGGCGGTCCGTCGGGAAGGCGTTGACCACCGCCGCGGTCGCCTCGACCGTGCCGGTCTCCGCGAGCCGGAGGTACAACTGCGCCTGGAAGTCGTCCGGGAGCTGCTGCTCGACCTGGTCGGCGAGGGTGCCCGCGACGGCCGCCGCGGTCTCGTACTTCAGCGGGGCGACGCCGACCAGGTTCTGCACGGCGACATCGCGCTCCTCGTCCGTCAGCCCCTCCGCCGCCAGGGTCCGCAGCACCTTCCACAGGTCCTCCAGCGCGGGGACGGTGGAGGCGGTGTCCACCGAGCCGCTGATCGCCAGCAGTGCGGCGCCGGTGGCCCCCTCGGGGGACGTGGGGGCGGTGGAGCGCAGCACCTGGCCGAAGGCGCGCACCCCGTAGGTGTAGCCCTTCTCCTCCCGCAGCACGCGGTCCAGGCGGGAGGTGAGGGTGCCGCCCAGGCAGTACGTGCCGAGGATCTGCGCGGGCCACACCCGGTCGTGCCGGTCGGCGCCGACGCGGCCGATGAGCAGCTGCGTCTGGACCGCGCCCGGGCGGTCCACGATCACCACGCGGCCGGTGTCGTCGGCGACGATCGGGGAGGCCTTCAGCGGCTCGGCGGGCGAGCCGGTCCAGGCGCCGAGGGTGTCGGCGAGCGCCGCGTCCAGGTCGACGCCGGTGAAGTCGCCGACGATCACCGCGGTGGCCGTGGCCGGCCGGACGTGGGCGTCGTAGAAGGCGCGGACGGCCGCCGCGTCGATGCGGACGACGGTCTCCTCGGTGCCCTGGCGGGGCCGCGACATCCGGGCCGTCGCCGGGAACAGCTCCTTGGACAGCGCCATCGCGGCGCGCCGGGCCGGGTTGGCGAGCTCGTGCGGGATCTCGTCGAGGCGGTTGCGCACCAGCCGCTCGATCTCGCTCTCCGGGAACGCGGGGGCGCGCAGCGCGTCGGCGAGCAGGCCGAGCGCACGGGGCAGCCGGGAGGCCGGGACCTCCAGGGAGACCCGGACGCCGGGGTGGTCGGCGTGCGCGTCCAGCGTGGCGCCGCAGCGCTCCAGCTCGGCGGCGAACTCCTCGGCGGTGTGCTTGTCGGTGCCCTCGGACAGGGCGCGCGCCATGATCGTGGCGACGCCGTCCAGGCCGTCGGGCTCGGCGTCCAGCGGAGCCACCAGGTTGATCTCGACGGCGACGACCTGCTGGCCGGGGCGGTGGCTGGTCAGGAGCGTGAGGCCGTTGGGGAGTTGGCCGCGGTCGGGGGCCGGGAAGGCCCACGGCTTGGGCGCGCCGCTCCGCGGCTGGGGGTGGAGGTCCATGGCGGTCTCGGGGGAACCTGCGCGGGTGGTGGCGTCGCTCACTGGTCCGCCTCCCCTTCCTCGGTGTCGGCGGTGTCGGTGGGCTCCGCGGTTGCGGTGGGCTCGTAGACCAGTACGGCACGGTTGTCGGGGCGCAGCCGGGCCTTGGCGACCTCCTGCACCTCCCCGGGGGTGATCTCCAGGACGCGCTGCACGGCGGTCAGCGCGAGCTGCGGATCGCCGAACAGGACGGCGTAGCGGCACAGTTCGTCGGCGCGGCCGCTGACCGTGGCCAGCCGGTCCAGCCATTCGCGCTCCAGCTGGGCCTGCGCGCGCTCCATCTCCTCCGGGGTCGGTCCCTCGGCGGCGAAGCGGGCCAGCTCCTCGTCGACCGCGCGCTCGATGTCGGGCACCTCCACCCCGCCGGACGTCTTCACGTCCAGCCAGCCCAGCGAGGGCGCGCCGGCCAGTCGCAGCAGGCCGAAGCCGGCGGCCACGGCGCTGCGGTCGCGGCGCACCAGCCGGTTGTACAGCCGGGAGGACTCGCCGCCGCCCAGGACCGTCAGTGCCAGGTCCGCGGCGTCCGCCTCACGGGTGCCGTCGTGCGGCAGGCGGTAGGCGGCCATCAGGGCGCGGGAGGGCACGTCCTCCTCGACGACCTCGCGCAGCTCGCTGCCGATGGTCTCGGGGAGCGAGCCGTCGCGGGGCGGCTGCTTGCCGTCGTGCCCGGGGATCGAGCCGAAGTACTTCTCGATCCAGGCCAGCGTCTGCTCGGGGTCGATGTCGCCGACGACCGAGAGGACCGCGTTGTTGGGCGCGTAGTACGTGCGGAAGAACGCCCGCGCGTCCTCCAGGGAGGCCGCGTCCAGGTCGGCCATCGACCCGATGGGCGTGTGGTGGTACGGGTGGCCGTCCGGGTAGGCCATGGCCGTCAGCTTCTCGAAGGCCGTGCCGTAGGGGACGTTGTCGTAGCGCTGGCGGCGCTCGTTCTTGACGACGTCGCGCTGGTTCTCCAGCGACTCCTCGTCCAAGGCGGTCAGCAGCGAGCCCATCCGGTCCGCCTCCAGCCAGAGCGCGAGCTCCAGCTCGTGGGCGGGCATGGTCTCGAAGTAGTTGGTGCGCTCGAAGCTCGTGGTGCCGTTGAGCGAACCGCCGGCGCCCTGCACCAGCTCGAAGTGGCCGTTGCCCGACACCTGCGCGGACCCCTGGAACATCAGGTGCTCGAAGAGGTGGGCCAGGCCGGTGCGGCCCTTGACCTCGTGGCGGGAGCCGACGTCGTACCACAGGCAGACCGCTGCGACCGGGGTCAGGTGGTCTTCGGAGAGCACCACGCGCAGGCCGTTCGGCAGCCGGTGCTCGGTCGCTGTCAGGCCGCCGGAGCCGGCTTGTTCTGTGGCCGTGTGACCCATGGGCATGTACGTCCCTTCGATCCGCTTGCGAGGAAGTTCTGTCACTGTATGCAAGCGCGTCGGCATCTGGCGAAGTTCCCGGGCGACCGGCCCCGAACGTGCGCTGTGCACCGGGCCCCGGAGCCGAAGGGGGAGTCGCGGTGGGCGCTGTCAGTGGGGCGGTCCACAATGGTCCGCGTCAGACTCAGAGACACCGCCGGCCGATCCCCCAGCCGATTGACCCGGCGGATTGACCGACGTCACCCGACGTCGCCGTTACGACCTCGGCAGTAGACGCAGCAGAAGGAGCCGCAGCCGCGATGGCCCGCCGCAGCACGAAGACCCCGCCGCCGGACGACTTCGAGGAGAGGATCCTCGACATCGACGTCGTCGACGAGATGCAGGGTTCCTTCCTTGAGTACGCGTATTCGGTCATCTACTCGCGCGCCCTGCCGGACGCCCGCGACGGCCTCAAGCCCGTGCACCGCCGGATCCTGTACCAAATGAACGAGATGGGCCTGCGCCCCGACCGCGGCTACGTGAAGTGCGCCCGGGTGGTCGGCGAGGTCATGGGTAAGCTCCACCCGCACGGCGACGCATCCATCTACGACGCGCTGGTGCGCATGGCCCAGCCGTTCTCGATGCGGGTGCCGCTGGTGGACGGCCACGGCAACTTCGGCTCGCTGGGCAACGACGACCCGCCCGCCGCCATGCGGTACACCGAGTGCCGGATGGCGTCCGCGACGTCCCTGATGACGGAGTCCATCGACGAGGACACCGTCGACTTCGCGCCGAACTACGACGGCCAGGAGCAGGAGCCGGTCGCCCTGCCCGCCGCGTACCCGAACCTCCTCGTCAACGGCGCGTCCGGCATCGCCGTCGGCATGGCGACGAACATGCCGCCGCACAATCTGGGCGAGGTCATCGCGGCGGCCCGCCATCTGATCAAGCACCCCGATGCCGATCTCGACACCCTGATGCGCTTCGTGCCGGGCCCCGACCTGCCGACCGGCGGCCGGATCGTGGGCCTGTCCGGCGTGCGGGACGCGTACGAGAAGGGCCGGGGCACGTTCAAGATCCGTGCGACCGTCACGGTGGAGAACGTCACCGCCCGCCGCAAGGGCCTGGTCGTCACCGAACTCCCCTTCACGGTCGGCCCCGAGAAGGTCATCTCCAAGATCAAGGACCTGGTCGGCTCGAAGAAGCTCCAGGGCATCGCGGACGTCAAGGACCTCACCGACCGCGAGCACGGCCTGCGGCTGGTGATCGAGGTCAAGAACGGCTTCAACCCCGAGGCCGTCCTGGAGCAGCTCTACAAGCTCACGCCGATGGAGGAGTCCTTCGGCATCAACAACGTCGCCCTGGTGGACGGCCAGCCGCTGACGCTGGGCCTCAAGGAGCTGCTGGAGGTCTACGTCGACCACCGCTTCGAGGTGGTGCGCCGGCGCAGCGAGTTCCGGCGCACCAAGCGGCGCGACCGGCTGCACCTGGTCGAGGGCCTGCTGACGGCCCTGGTGGACATCGACGAGGTGATCCGCCTGATCCGCTCCAGCGAGAACAGCGCACAGGCGAAGGAGCGGCTGATCGAGCGCTTCTCGCTGAGCGACGTGCAGACCCAGTACATCCTCGACACCCCGCTGCGCCGGCTGACCAAGTTCGACCGGATCGAGCTGGAGTCGGAGCGCGACCGGCTCCAGGACGAGATCGAGAAGCTGACCCGGATCCTGGAGTCGGACACCGAGCTGCGCAGGCTGGTGTCCAACGAGCTGGCCGCGGTCGCCAAGAAGTACGGCACGGACCGGCGGACGGTCCTGCTGGAGGCGCCGGTGTCCACGGTCGGGGCGATGCCCCTGGAGGTCTCCGACGACCCGTGCCGGGTGCTGCTGTCCTCGACCGGCCTGCTGGCACGCACGGTCTCCGGCGAGACACCGGTCGACGTCGACGCCAAGCGCGTCAAGCACGACGTGATCCTCTCGGCGGTGCCGGCGACGACCCGCGGCGAGGTGGGGGCGGTGACGTCCCTGGGCCGCCTGCTGCGGATCTCGGTGGTCGACCTGCCGCAGCTCCCGGAGACCGCCGCGGCGCCCAACCTCTCCGGTGGCGCGCCGCTCGCGGAGTTCCTGACGCTTCAGGACGGCGAGGAGGTGGTCTGCCTGACCACGCTGGACGAATCCTCACCGGGCCTGGCACTCGGCACGGAGCAGGGCGTCGTCAAGCGGGTGGTGCCCGACTACCCCGCCAACAAGGAGGAGTTGGAGGTCATCACCCTCAAGGAGGGCGACCGCATCGTGGGCGCGGCCGAGCTGCGCACCGGTGAGGAGGACCTGGTCTTCGTCACCTCCGAGGCACAGCTGCTGCGCTACCCGGCGTCGCAGGTGCGACCGCAGGGCCGGCCGGCCGGCGGTATGGCGGGCATCAAGCTGGGCTCGGGCGCGAAGGTGATCTCCTTCTCGGCGGTCGACCCGGCCTCCGACGCCATGGTGTTCACCGTCGCCGGCTCGCACGGCACCCTGGACGACTCGGTGGCGACGGCCAAGCTCACCCCGTTCGACCAGTACCCGCGCAAGGGTCGGGCGACCGGCGGAGTGCGCTGCCAGCGGTTCCTGAAGGGCGAGGACTGCCTGACCCAGGCCTGGGTGGGGTCGGCGCCGGTGCGGGCGGCGGACGCCAAGGGCGCCCCGGTCCCGCTGCCGGAGCCGGACCCGCGCCGGGACGGCTCGGGTGTGCCGCTGACGAAGCCGGTCGCGGCGCTGGCGGGGCCGGTGTAGCGGGGCCGGTGCAGGCGGCGCCGCCTGCGGCAGAGGTGACCGACGGACGCCGTCGGACCGGTGCGAGCCGGTCCGACGGCGTCCGTGTCAGTGCTCCTCGTCGGCCGCGGCCACGTACCGCAGCACGCCCCACATGCTGTTCTCGTCGGCGGTCGACGGTCCGGTCTCCCGGCAGTTCGCCAGCTCCTTGTGCAGCGCCGGTGCGTCGACGCCGCTGCCGATCAGGACGAGCTGGGTGCTGCGCTCCTCGCCCTTGGGCCAGGGCGCGGGGTAGAAGCGCAGGAAGTCGCCGACGGCGTGCAGGGTGAACTTCTGGCGGTTCTCCGGGACGTCGAAGTGGACGAATCCCTTGATGCGGTAGAGGCCGTCGGGGCGGCTGTCGAGGAAGTCCATCAGGCGGCGCGGGTGCAGCGGCTCGGCGGAGCTGAACTCCACGCTCTGGTAGGCGGCGTGGAGGTGGTCCGGGTGGCCGCACCGGCCGTCGTGGTGGTCGCAGTGCTCGTCATGGCCGCCGTGCTCGTCGTGGTCACCGTGCACGTCGTGCCGGTCGACGCGCTCGCCGGCCCGGGCGGCCGGCTCCCCGTGCGCGGCGGCCTCGCGCAGCAGGTCCTCGAACGACAGCTGCCGTACCGCCGCGTCGCGGTCCTCGCCCGTCCCGCGGTCGAAGAACAGCTCGGGGTCGACCCGTCCGTAGGCGGTGCAGACCACCGGCCTGCCGGGCGCGAGGTCCGCGAGGGTGTCCATGAGCGCCCGGCGCGCCTCGGCGCCGATGCGGTCGGCCTTGTTGAGCACCACGATGTCGGCGACGCCCACGTGCCGGTCCAGTTCGGGGTGCCGGGCCCGGGTGGCGTCGAACTCGGCGGCGTCGACGACCTCGATCAGACCGCCGTAGACGATCCGGTCGTTGTCGCTGGCGAGGATCATCCGGATGAGTTCCTGCGGTTCGGCCAGCCCGCTCGCCTCGATGACGATCACGTCGATGCGGGCCGCGGGGCGGGCCAGCCGCTCCAGATAGGTGTCGAGTTCGCTGGTGTCGACCGCGCAGCACAGACAGCCGTTGCCGAGCGACACCATCGAGTCCACCTGACCCGCGACGGTCATCGCGTCGATCTCGATGCTGCCGAAGTCGTTGACGATCGCGCCGATACGGGTGCCGTCGCCGGCGCCGAGCAGGTGGTTGAGGAGGGTGGTCTTGCCCGACCCGAGGAACCCCGCGAGCACGACGACCGGGATCTGCTGGGTGGCCAACGGGGCGCCTCCATGGTGCGGGCGGCGGGCCGCACGGCCCGGCGGCGGACGAGCTGTCGATCGTAACCGACCGCCGCCGGGCCGGGCCCGTCCCGGCCCATCCGTCAGGACGCCACGGCGGGCAGCGGCTGCGGCGGGGGCGGGCCCACGTACCGGGCCGCCGGGCGAATGATCTTGGTGTCCTCGGCCTGCTCCAGGATGTTGGCGCTCCAGCCGACCACCCGGGCCGTGCAGAACGTGGGCGTGAACATCTCCCGCGGCAGCCCGCACAGTTCCATGACGACGCCGGCGTAGAGCTCCACGTTGGTGTGCAGTTCGCGGCCGGGCTTGAGCTCCGCCAGCAGCGCCTCGACCCGGGCCTCCACCTGGACGGCGAAGTCCACCAGCGGGCCGCCGAACTGCTCGGCGATGCCGCGCAGCATCCGCGAGCGCGGGTCCTCGGTGCGGTAGACGGAGTGCCCGAAGCCCATGATCCGGTCACCGCGCAGCACGCGTTCCCGGATCCAGTCGTCGATGCGGTCCGGAGTGCCGATGGCGTCGAGCATGTCCAGGGCGCGGCTGGGCGCCCCGCCGTGCAGTGGTCCGGAGAGCGCTCCGACGGCGCCGACGAGGCAGGCCGCGAGGTCGGCACCGGTGGAGGTGATGACGCGGGCGGTGAAGGTCGACGCGTTGAAGCCGTGGTCGATGGTGGAGATCAGATAGGCCTCGATCGCCCGGACCTGATCCGGCTCCGGCTCCGCACCGGTGAGCATGTAGAGGTAGTTGGCCGCGTGGCCGAGGTCCGCGCGCGGCTCGATGGGCTGTTGCCCCTGGCCGAGCCGGTGCAGCGCGGTGAGCAGCGTCGGTACGGCGGCGCAGGCGGCCAGCGCGTCGGCCCGCCTTCGGCCCGCGTCGATGTCGTACAGCGGTCGGAAGCCGGCCGTGGCACCGAGCAGCGAGAGCGCGGTGCGCAGCCCGGCGAGCGGGCCGGCGAGCGCACCGGCGTGGGCGAGTGCGGGCAGTGCCTCGCGCACCGCGGGGGGCAGCGGGCGCAGCGCGGCGGTCTCGGCCTTGAAGGCCGCCAGCTGGTCCGCGTCCGGGAGCGCGCCGTGCAGCATCAGGTACCAGACGTCCTCGAAGCTGCGGCTCATGGCCAGCTCGACGGCGGAGTACTGGCGGTAGTGGTAGAAGCCCTCCGCGCCCCGGACGTCGCCGAGTTGGGTCTCGGTGACGATGACGCCCGCGAGTCCGCGGGGAGCGTCGATGGGTGCGTTCGCCTCGGCGATCGGCATGCCGGATCTCCTTCGTGATTCCCCTCTGGATATTGATTCGACTATCTATGCTTGACTCAGGTGCGTCAATATTGATTGAATCAATGTATAGAGCTCCGGATACGGTGAACCCATGGCGGATCAACAGACGACGCAGGACACGGACAAGCGCCGGCTGAGCACCCGGGAGGCGGCCGAACGGCTCGGCGTGAAGCCCGAGACGGTGTACGCGTATGTCAGCCGGGGCCAGCTCACCAGCCACCGCGAACCGGGCGGGCGGGGCAGCACCTTCGACCCCAAGGAGGTCGATGCGCTGGCCCGGCGCGGCGGACGGCGCGAACCGTCCGGCTCCGGCGGCGAGTTGACGTTCCGTACCGGCATCACGCTGATCGACCGCGACCACTGCTACTTCCGCGGCGTCGACAGCGCCGAACTCGCCGCGCACCACGGCTACGAGGAAGTCGCCGAGTGGCTGTGGACCGGCGAACTCCGCCGTGGCATCCGCTTCACCGCGCCCCAGGACGCGCTCACCGCCGCCCGCCGGGCGGTGCAGGCGCTGCCGGCCCACAGCGGACAGATGGACCAGCTGCGGGCCGCACTGATCGCCGCGGCGGCCGCCGACCCGCTCCGCTTCGACCTGTCCGAGGACGCCGTCCTCGACACCGCCCGCAGCCTGATCCCGACCCTGGTCGACGCCCTGCCGCAACAGGCTCCCGGGCCGCCCGCCACCGGGCCGCTCGCGTCCCGCCTCTGGTCACGGCTGACCCCCGAGCCGGCCGACGCTCCGTCCCTCCGGGTCCTGGACGCCGCGCTGGTGCTGCTCATCGACCACGACCTGGCCTCCTCGACCCTCGCCGTACGGGTCGCAGCCTCCGCCCGGGCCCACCCGTACGCGATCGTCTCGGCCGGCTTCGGTGCGCTGGACGGGGCGCTGCACGGCGCCGCGAGCGGCCTCGCCCACCGGTTGCTGCTGGAGGTGCTGGACCGCGGCAGCGCGGCCGCCGTGGTCGCCGACCACCTGCGGGCCGGCCGCCGGGTGCCCGGCCTGGGGCACCTCCTCTACCCGGGTGAGGACCCACGGGCGCGTGCGCTGTTCGCGCTCCTGGAGGACGTACCGCAGGCCGGTCCCGCCCTCCGGGCCGCCCGCGAGGTGATCACCACCACGGCCCGGCACACCGAGCTGCACGCCAACGTCGATCTGGCGCTGGCGGTGCTGACGGTCGCCGCGGGCATGCCCGCCGAGGCCGGCGAAACGGTCTTCGCCCTCGCCCGCACCACCGGCTGGATCGCGCACGCCCTGGAGGAGTACGCCGAACCGCCGCTCCGCATGCGCCCCAGCGGCCAGTACACCGGCCCCAGGCCGCCCCGGCCGTTGCCGTGAGGGACCGTGCGGGAACAGGAGACGGTCGGGCGGCGCAACGGGCCGCTCGGCTGCGGCGTCCGGCGGTCGGCAGCCGTGGAGCTCCCGGGGAGCTCCGGCCTCCCCGGCGAGGTTAGGCTGGCCTTCGTGAGTATCTGCGCCACCGCTTCCCGCGAGGCGGCCGAACCGCTCGCCGGTACCGCGGCCCCCGCCCGAACCTGGCTGCTCATCGAGCAGACCGGACCCTGGGGCGCCAAGGCGCTGACGCAGAGCCACCTCGACCCCGGCCTCGGCCGGGCGCTGGAGGCCGCGGCGGAGGGGACGGACGTCCGCGTCGCCCTCATCCGCAGGCCCGGCCGCCACGCCGACCACCACCGCGCCACCCGGCGCCGGCTCTTCGCCGCCCACACCGCCCCGGGGCGCTCCTGGATCCGCACCACCACCGTCGCCGATCCCTGGGCGGCGCTCGGGCTGGACTTCGCCGCCCTGGGCGCGGGGGAGCACGAAGACCTCTGGGAGCCGTACGTCGGCGATCCGCTGGTCCTCGTGTGCACCAACGGCAAGCGCGACCGCTGCTGCGCCCTGCTCGGCCGCCCTCTGGCCGCCGAACTCGCCGCCGCCGGTGCCGAGGCCTGGGAGGTCACCCACATCGGGGGCCACCGCTTCTCTCCCACCCTCTTCGTCCTCCCCCACGGCTACGCCTACGGACGCTCCTCGGCACCGCTGGCCGAGGAGGCCGTACGGGCGGCCCGCCACGGACGGGTCGTCCTCGACCACTGCCGGGGCCGCTCGGCCTGGGACCGCCCGGCCCAGGCCGCCGACCTCGCCGTCCGTGCGCTCCTGCACGAGGACCGCGCGGACGCCCTCGACGTGGTGCGGACCCACGCGGTGGACCCGGCGGATCCGGCGCGCCCCTCCCCCACCTGGGCCGTGACCGTCGCGCATGTCGACGGCCGCAGCTGGCGGGTGACCGTCGAGCAGCGGGCCGACGGCGCCGCGGCGCCCGCGAGCTGCGGCGCCCCGCTCGGACCGCCGACCCGGATGGCGGTCACGTCCGTCACCGCCACCGGGGACCCGGCCGGGGTGCGGGCCACCGTCGCCCACGGCTGACTCCCGGCCCGTCCCCCCGCCGGTCCGCTACCCGTCGCGGCCCGAACACCCTCCGAAGTCGGGCCGCCGGACATTACCGGCCCGGCCGCCACCGCGCTTACTGTTCGTCCGTATGGGCGAGAACGCAGCGTCGGCTCCGCGCCCGAGCGCCGCCGGGCCCTCGGGCACCGCGCCGTTCCCCACCCGCTCCCCCGCGGCGCGCCCGCCGCGCCCGCGCCTGGGCTGGCCGCGCCGGGTCTTCTCACAGGTGCTGCTGATGCAGCTCGCCATCGCCACCGGGGTCACCGCGCTGGCGACCGGCCTGTTCCTCGCCCCGCTCAGCGCCCAGCTCGACGACCAGGCGATGCGCCGGGCACTCGCCATCGCCCAGACCACCGCCGCCGAGCCCCGCCTCGACGACGCCCTGGAGGCCTCCCGGCCCAGTCGCCACGGCCCCGTCCAGAACGAGGCCGAGCGGATCCGCGCCGCCACCGGCGCCGAGTATGTGGTGATCATGGACAAGCGCGGGGTGCGCTGGTCGCACACCGACCCGGACGAGATCGGGCGCCATGTCTCCACCGACCCGAGCACCGTGCTCTCCGGCCGGGAGGTCATGCAGATCGACGAGGGCACCCTCGGCCGCTCGGCCCGCGGCAAGGTCCCGCTGCGCGACGAGAACGGCAAGGTCGTCGGTGCCGTCTCGGTCGGCATCGCCTACGAGAGCGTGCAGCAGCGGCTGCTCTCCACCGTGCCCCAGCTGCTCGCCTACGCGGGCGGAGCGCTCGCCGTGGGCGCACTCGCCGCCTACCTCGTCGCCCGCCGCCTCCAGCGCCGCACCCACGACCTCGCCTTCTCCGACATCTCCGCGCTGCTGGCCGAGCGGGAGGCGATGCTGCACGGCATCCGCGAAGGGTTCCTCGCGCTCGACGGGCAGGGCCGGATCCGCCTGATGAACGACGAGGCGCAGCGCCTCCTGGACCTGCGCGCCGAGGACACCGGCCGCCCCCTGGACGCCGTCCTGCCGCCAGGCCGGACGACCGATGTGCTGGCCGGCCGGGTGTCGGGGGCGGACCTGCTGGCCGTCAGCGGGCACCGCGTCCTGGTGGCCAACCGCATGCCGACCGACGACGGCGGCGCCGTGGTCACCCTGCGCGACCGCACCGAACTGGAGCGGCTGGGCCGCGAGCTGGACGGCACCCGTGGCCTGATCGACGCCCTCCGGGCCCAGGACCACGAACACGCCAACCGCCTGCACACCCTCCTCGGCCTGCTCGAACTGGGGCTGCACGACGAGGCCGTGGAGTTCGTGACCCGGGCCGTGGGCGTCCACCGGGCGACCGCGGAACAGGTCACCGAACGCATCCACGATCCGCTGCTGGCCGCCCTCCTGGTGGGCAAGGCCACCGTCGCCACCGAACGCGGCGTCGCCCTGCGCATCTCGCCCGACACCCACCTGCCGGACCGGCTCGTCGACCCGCACAGCCTGGTCACCGTGCTCGGCAACCTCGTCGACAACGCCCTGGACGCCACGTCCGGTGCGCGCGACGCACACCTGGAGGTGGAGGTCCGCGCCGCCGGCCGGACCGCCGTCGTCCGCGTCGCCGACAACGGGCCGGGGGTGCCGAAGGAGCGCCGCGCGGACATCTTCACCGAGGGCTGGACCACCAAGGAACCGCCGGCGCACGGACGGCGCGGCATCGGCCTGGCACTCGTCCGCCGCCTCGCCGAGCGCTACGGAGGCAGCGCCGGCGTCGATGAACGCCCCGGCGGCGGCGCGGTGTTCACCGTGACGGTCCCCGACGCGCTGTCCGAGGAGCCGCCCACCGCGGACCCCCGGGGCGCGCCCCGCACCGACGACACCACGGAGGCCCGGCGATGATCGACGTCCTGGTCGTGGACGACGACGTACAGGTCGCCCGGATCAACGCGGCGTACGTCGCCAAGGTCCCGGGATTCCGCGTCACCCGGCTCGCGCACACCGCCGCCGACGCCCTCGCCGCCCTTGAGGAACACCCCGTCGACCTGATCCTCCTGGACCACTACCTCCCGGACCGGACGGGCCTCCAACTCGTCGGCGAGCTGCGCCGACGCGGTCTGCTCACCGACGTGATCATGGTGACGGCGGCCCGCGACATCGCGACCGTCCGGGCCGCGATGCGGCACGGCGCGCTCCAGTACCTGGTCAAGCCGTTCACCTTCGCCGGCCTGCGCGCCAGGCTCGAGGGCTATGCGGCGCTGCACCGCGCGTTCGCCGACGGCGGACAGGCCGAGCAGTCCGAAGTGGACCGGATCTTCGGGGCGTTGGGGGCGGCCAACGCCGGTCCGGCCGAGCTGCCCAAGGGGCACTCCACCGCCACCGCCGACCGCGTGCGCGCGGTCCTGCGCACGGCCGACGCCCCGCTGTCGGCCCAGGACGTCGCCGTACAGGCGGGCCTGAGCCGGCAGACCGCCCAGCGCTACCTCAAGCTGCTGGAGCGCACCGGGCGGGTCCGCCTCACCCTCAGATACGGCGAAACCGGCCGCCCCGAGCACCGCTACCAGTGGGTCTGAGGCCTTTCCGGCCCTGACCCATCGGACAGACCCCAGGGAGTGCATGACGGGCCGGAGACGGCCCGGGGCCGGACCGGTGGACCAGGGGTCAGGCCGCCCCGGCGCCCGTGAGCGCGCGGACCTCGGTCCTCGCATACCGGGCCGGGTCGGCCACCTCCGAGGAGAGCACCGTGCCCAGCCAGCCCATCAGGAAGCCCGACGGGATCGATACGATCCCGGGGTTGGCGAGCGGGAAGAGGGCGAAGTCCAGCCCGGGGAAGAGCGCCTCCGGGCCGCCGGAGACCACCGGCGACAGCACGACCAAGGTGACCGCCGGGATCAGCCCCCCGTAGACGGCCCAGACCGCGCCCCGGGTGGTGAAGCGGCGCCAGAACAGCGCATACAGGAGCGCCGGCAGATTGGCCGACGCCGCCACCGCGAACGCCAGCCCCACCAGGAAGGCGATGTTCACGTCCTGGGCGAGCAGCGCGAGCCCGATCGCGACCGCCCCGACGGCCACCGCCGCGATCCGCGCCACGGCCACCTCGGTGCGCTGGGCGTCCCGCGCCGTGCGACGCGACGGCCGGCGCAGCGAGGCGTACAGGTCGTGTGCCACGGACGCCGACGAGGCGAGCGTGATCCCGGCGACCACCGCCAGGATGGTGGCGAACGCGATCGCGGCCACCAGGGCGAAGAGAACCGTTCCTCCGGTGGAACCGGCGCCGCCTCCCAGGTCGAGGGCGAGCAGCGGGACCGCGGTGTTCCCGGCCGTGTGGGACGCGCGGACCGCGTCGCTGCCCAGGACCGCGGCGGCACCGAAGCCGAGCACCACCGTCATCAGGTAGAAGCCGCCGATCAACCCGATGGACCAGACGGCGGAGCGACGGGCGGCGCGTGCCGTGGGGACGGTGTAGAAGCGGGCCAGGATGTGCGGCAGCCCGGCCGTCCCCAGGACGAGCCCGAGCCCGAGGCTGACGAAGTCGAGCCGTGCGGTCCAGCCGGTGCCGTACTTCAGGCCCGGCGCGAGGAAGTCCCGTCCGTGGCCGCTGCGTTCGGCCGCGGTGTTCAGCAGGGCGTTGACGTCGCCGTGGAAGCGGATCACCACCAGGGCGGTCAGGACGAGGGCACCGGCCAGCAGGAGCACCGCCTTGACGATCTGGATCCAGGTCGTGGCCCGCATGCCGCCGAAGGAGACGTAGACCACCATCAGGGCGCCGACCACGATCACCATCCAGGTACGCGCCTGGTGCCCCGCGCCCCCGACGAGCAGGGCGACCAGACTTCCGGCACCGACCATCTGCGCCACCAGGTACAGCACGGACACCGTGACGGACGCCGCACCGACCGCGATGCGGACGGGCCGTTCCCGCATCCGTGCCGCCACCACGTCGGCCAGGGTGAACCGGCCGCAGTTGCGGACCAGTTCGGCGACGAGGAGGAGGACGGCGAGCCAGGCGACCAGGAAGCCGACCAGGTACAGCAGGCCGTCGTAGCCGAAGAGGGCGATCAGCCCCGAGATGCCGAGGAAGGATGCGGCGGACATGTAGTCGCCCGCGATGGCGAAACCATTCTCCATGGGCGAGAAGAGCCTGCCGCCGGCGTAGAACTCCTCCGCGGAGCCGCGCCTGCGACGGCTCACCCAGGTGGTGATCGCGAGGGTGACCGCGATGAACGCGCTGAACAGGACCAGCGCCAGGGTCTGGTGGTCGCCGGTCACCGGGCGTTCCCCCTGGTCAGCTCCTGGGTCTCCCAGCGGATGTCCAGCGCCGCGGCGTCCCGGCGCCGCCGCGCATGGTGCGCGTAGGCCCAGGCGAGCAGAAACGTTGTGGCGAACTGGCCGAGCCCGGCAAGCATCGCGACGTTGAGGGCGCCGGCGACCCGGTGCGCCATGAGGTCCGGCACGGCCACCGCAGCGATCACATAGGCGAGGTACCAGGTCAGGAAGGCCGCCGTGGCGGGCACGACGAAGCGCCGGTAGCGGCGGCGCACCTCCTGGAAGGCTCCGCTCCGCTGCACCGCCAGATAGATCTCGTCGTCGGTCGCGGACCGCGGCGGCGTCGCGGACCCGGCCGCCGGTGCCCGGTCGGGCCCACCCGTCGCCTCCGCCGCGCCGTCCCGCACGCCCCACCCGGAGGCGAGAGCGTCGCACCAGGGGTCGTCGACCCATCCGGCCCCTGGCTCACCCGCCGAGCACCCGTCCTGCTTGTCCACCGAACTCTCCTTGTCGCACGGGGTTGTTGTCCGTGCGGCCCAAGGGTGGACACAAAGGAAGATCCCGGACGCTTCTTCCGAGCCCTTCACCCCATCAGGTGACGAGTCATCCGGGCGGCCGTGCGAGACCGTTGCGGTACGCGTAGTGGATGGCCTGCGCGCGGTCGCGCAGCCCGGCCTTGGCGAAGAGGTTGTTGATGTGGGTCTTCACCGTCGCAGTGGAGACGTGCAGCGTGCGCGCGATCTCCGGGTTGGACAGCCCCTCGGCGACCAGCCGCAGCACCTCCACCTCGCGCCCGGTCAACCCGTCCGGGGGCTCGTCCGGCGGCCGCGGCGGGGTCCGCTCCGGCTCGGTGACACGCTCCAGCAGCCGGCGCTGGATCTTCGGCGAGAGTCCCGCCTCGCCCGAGAGCACGTCCTCGATGGCACGGACGATCTCGTCACCGTCGGCGTCCTTGGTCAGATAACCACGGGCACCGGCCTGGAGGGCGGGAAAGAGCGAGTCGTCGTCGGCGTACGTGGTGAGCACCACGACCTGGGTGCCGGGGTGCTCGGCGCGGATCCGGCGGGTCGCCTCGACGCCGTCGCAGCGCGGCATGCGCAGGTCCATCAGGACGACGTCCGGGGCGCACGCGGCGACCAGCCGGACCGCCTCCTCGCCGTCCGCGGCCGACCCGACGACCTCGACGCCGGGGAGCAGCCCCAGCAACATCACGATCCCCTCGCGCACCACGGTCTGGTCGTCGACGACCACGACCCGGGCCGCTGTCCGTGCCGTCATGCGGGCACCCGCAGCCGCACCACGAAACCCTCCTCGCCGGGACCGGACTCCAGTGTTCCGCCGAGCAGTTCGGCGCGCTCCCGCATCCCGAGCAGACCGTACCCGGAACCGCTCCCGGAGAGCGCATCCGACCGTCCGTGACCACCGAAGTCCCGCACCTCCAGCCCCACTTCGCCCGCCGCGTACTCCAGCAGCACCTCCACCCGGGCACCCGGCGCGTGCTTGCGGACGTTCGTCAACGCCTCCTGCGCGACCCGGCGGACCGCGAGGCCCGCCTCGGCCGGCAGGACGCGGGCCTCGCCCGTGACGCCCAGCCGAGCGCCCTCAGCGGCGGTCAGACGGCGCAGGAAGTCCTCGACGGGGATCATCTCCCCGCGCAGTGCGGAGAGCGCCTCACGGGTGCCGTCAAGCCCTTCACGGGCCATCCCCCGGCACGCCACCACCCGCTCCAGGAGCTGATCGCGGTCGGCTTCGAGGTCCGCGCTGCGCTGGATCAGCAGCCGCGCCGCCTCCAGGTGCACCAACTGGGCGCTGAGGCTGTGCGCGAGGACGTCGTGGATCTCCCGCGCGATCCGCCCCCGTTCCGCCAGTGCCGCCGATTCGGCCTCGGCCTGACGGGCGGCCCGTTCCTGGGCCAGCAGCCGCTGGGCGTTGCCGCGCGCCTCGGCGTCCAGCCGGATGACGTAACCGGCCAGTCCCAGGCCCGCGGTGGTCGTGACGGTGGTCAGCCAGTTGTCGGTGTTGACCACGGCGAAAGCGCCGAGGGCGGCGACGGAGCACGGCACGGCGGCGCTCAGCGGCAGCCGCTCCATCGCCGTGATGGCGCAGGCGCACCACAGGACGATGGCCGGCGCCCGCAACCCGGTGTGGGCGAAGCCGAAGGCCGCCGCTTCCAGGACGACGAACAGGCCGATGGAGGGCCACAGACACCGCTGGAACGTCATGCGGAAGAAGCCGTGGAACACCAGCAGCGTGACGGCCATGCCGGCGAGCGCCACCGCCCGGGCCCAGCCCTGAAGGCCCGGCTCCGCCAGGGTGCTCCACACCAGCCCCCCGACCACCAGGACGCGCACCGAGCGGCCGATCCACACCCGGACGCCGCTGATGCCCTCGCGGGACAGGGACTCCCGCAGGGGCCAGCTCGTCCAGGCAGGCAACGACACGTGCGGTCCTTCGTGGGTGGGCGGTGGTTCCTGGGTGCGCGCAGCGCCATCAGCCCGCGACAGGGACACCGTACGTCCGCTGCCCGGCCCCTGCCCGCCAGATGGTGACCCCGGACCGGGTCAGCAGCATCGCGGCGACGGTGAGCAGGATGGCCCCGCTGCCCTGATGGACGCCCAGCAGCGCGGCGATGCCCATGAGGCCGGCGCGCAGCACCATCCCGGACAGCCACACGCCGGCCGCCGCCCAGCCGCCCTTGGTCCACACCACGCCGTCCGCATCCGTCCAGATCCGCGTCGTCCACGCCCAGCCGGCACCACAGGCCAGGCCTATCAGGAGCTCCACGCCGAGCAGGGCGGCGGACGCTGTCGGGTGATGGGGGTCCAGGACGCCGGGCTGGCGCACCGCCAGGAACGTCAGCACGGCGGGGAGCAGCCACCACTTCCGGCCCTCGGCCGTGAGGCGCCGGGCCGTGAACTGGCGGACGAACACGAACACAACGGCCGCGACGACCACCACGATGTTGAGCAGACCGTCCATGACCTGAGCCTCCGTGGGACGGGGAATTTCGACACCCCCGACGCTACGGAGAGCGACGGCCGGGCGGATCGGAGCCAGGGTGGGGCGTGGGTGGAAACGACGGCGGGCGTCTCTCCACCCCTGGGTGGAGAGACGCCCGCCGGGAGCCGTGCGGCGCGCTCAGGTGTCGATGCGCGAACGGTCCAGGGTGGATGCGGAGTTGGTGATGAACTCCTTGCGGGGCGCGACCTCGTTGCCCATCAGGAGGTCGAACACCTTCTCCGCCGCCTCCAGATCGCTGATGTTGATCCGGCGCAGGGTGCGGTGCCGCGGGTCCATCGTCGTCTCGGCCAGCTGGTCGGCGTCCATCTCACCCAGGCCCTTGTAGCGCTGGATGCTGTCCTTGTAGCGGACCTTCTTGGCCTGGAGTTCGAGCAGCGTCTGGCGCAGCTCGTTGTCCGAGTAGGTGTAGATGTACTTGTCCTGGCCCTTCTTGGGGTTGATCAGTTCGACGCGGTGCAGCGGCGGGACCGCGGAGTAGACCCGGCCCTGCTCGACCATCGGCCGCATGTAGCGCTGGAAGAGGGTCAGCAGCAGCGTCCGGATGTGGGCACCGTCGACATCGGCGTCGGCCAGGAAGATGACCTTGCCGTAGCGGGCCGCGTCGATATCGAAGGTCCGGCCGGAACCGGCCCCTATGACCTGGATGATGGCGCCGCACTCGGCGTTCTTGAGCATGTCCGAGACCGACGACTTCTGGACGTTGAGGATCTTGCCGCGGATCGGCAGCAGCGCCTGGAACTCCGAGTTCCGCGCGAGCTTGGCGGTGCCCAGCGCCGAGTCCCCCTCGACGATGAAGAGTTCGCTGCGGTCCACGTCGTCGCTGCGGCAGTCCGCCAGCTTGGCCGGCAGCGAGGAGGACTCCAGCGCCGTCTTCCGCCGCTGCGCCTCCTTGTGCTGGCGGGCCGCGATGCGCGTACGGGCCGCGGCGACGACCTTCTCCAGGACGGCGCGGGCCTGCTGCTTCGCGTCCCGCTTGGTGGACGTCAGGAAGGCCTTCAGCTCCCGGCTCACCACCTGGGCGACGATCCGGGAGGCGGCCGAGGTACCGAGCACCTCCTTGGTCTGGCCCTCGAACTGCGGCTCCGCGAGCCGCACGGTCACCACGACGGTGAGGCCCTCCATGGCGTCGTCCTTGACGACGTCGTCCTCGGCGACCCTCAGCAGCTTGCTCGACCGCAGCACCTCGTTGACGGTCTTGGTGACCGAGCGCTCGAAGCCGGACACATGGGTGCCGCCCTTGGGGGTGGCGATGATGTTGACGAACGACTTCATGGTCGTGTCGTAGCCGGTGCCCCAGCGCAGCGCGATGTCGACGCCCAGCTCACGCGTGACCTCGGTCGGGGTCATGTGGCCGCGGTCGTCGAGCACCGGCACGGTCTCCTTGAACGTGCCCTGGCCGGTCAGCCGCAGCACGTCACAGACCGCCTTGTCCTGTGCCAGGTACTCGCAGAACTCGCTGATCCCGCCGTCGTAGTGGAAGACCTCTTCCGTCTTGCCGGCGCCGTCGATGCCACGCTCGTCGCGGACGACCAGGGTCAGGCCCGGCACCAGGAAGGCGGTCTGACGGGCGCGGGCGTACAGCGTCTCCAGGGAGAGCTTGGCGTCCTTCAGGAAGATCTGCCGGTCGGCCCAGAACCGCACCCGGGTACCGGTCTTGATCTTGGGGATCCGCTTGCCCTTGACCAGACCGCTGCTCGGGTCGAACGGCGCGCCCGGGCCCGACTCGGTGAAGATCCCCGGGACGCCCCGGCGGAAGCTGATCGAGTGCGTCTTGCTGTTGCGGTCCACCTCGACGTCGAGCCGTGCGGAGAGGGCGTTGACGACCGAGGCGCCGACGCCGTGCAGACCGCCGGAGGCGGCGTACGAGCCGCCGCCGAACTTCCCGCCGGCGTGCAGCTTGGTCATCACGACCTCGACGCCGCTGAGTCCGGTCTTCGGCTCGACGTCCACCGGGATGCCGCGGCCGTTGTCCCGGACCTCCACCGACCCGTCGTCGTGGAGGATCACCTCGATGTGGTCGCAGTAGCCGCCCAGCGCCTCGTCGACGGAGTTGTCGATGATCTCCCACAGGCAGTGCATCAGACCACGACTGTCCGTCGAGCCGATGTACATGCCGGGACGCTTGCGGACGGCCTCGAGGCCCTCAAGGACGAGCAGATGCCGCGCGGTGTAGTTGGACCCGTCCCGGTCTGCCCCGGTCAGCACTGCGGTGGACGGCACTGACATCTCGGCGGTCACGCGGTTCGCTCCTCGCTGAATTTCTGGCAGTCCGCATTCCGCGGACTCGGTTGTGGCGGTGTCGCCGGTGAGAGGGTACCGAGGCCTTGTAGAGCCGATGTGACGCCACCCGTACGCATGCTCATGGTAGTAGGATTTCGCTCGTACGTTCGATCCCTCGTTGGGGTGACGTCCGAGTGACGTGCACATCACGTTCCCTTCGAGGCATGAACCATTTAGGCTCCGGGCACGTCCTCATCAACAACCGGCAAGCCAGCCGGGGGGACAGACCCAACAACCAACGAGAATCAGACCACCACGCAATACGGCTCATTCGCCGCCACCCGGCAGCACCCGGCCCCCTCGAAGAATTTTTTTCGAGGAAAAGGCACGAGCGGGAACGTTTTCGGCCTGGTTGGATGTTGACCCTGGTACGACAGCTCGTCGAGCTAGAGAAGAGGCGACGTGACTACTGTTCTGACACCCGCGAGCCCGCTGACGGCCGCTGACCGCTGCGACCGCTGCGGCGCCCAGGCATACCTGCGCGTCGTCCTGATGTCCGGTGGAGAACTGCTCTTCTGCGCCCACCACGGCCGCAAGTTCGAGCCAGAACTCAAGAAGATCGCCGCGGAAATACAGGACGAGACGGAGCGGCTGACCGCCTCTCCGGCGTCCGCGCCCGATGAGGAACGCTGACACTCCGCATGTGACGACGAGCGAACAGCGGCCCAGCGCCGTGCGGCGGGCGGTCCCCCGGCACCACCGGGGAGGCCGCCCGCACTCGTGCGCCGATGCCTGCCGGTGAACGCCTTGTGCCCTCAGCCTGCCCCGTGCACGGAGACCGCCGGGAGCAGCGCCGAGGCCCGGGTGTAGACCCCCGGGTTGCCCGCCTGGCCGCAGCCGGTCCCCCAGGACACCAGCCCCACGAGACGCCCTCGTACGACCAGCGGCCCACCACTGTCCCCCTGACAGGCGTCCCGCCCCCCGTCCGGCTCCCCGGCGCACAACATCGACCTGGACCGGTACGTACCGTCCGCGCTGCCCGGATAGGCCCGTGTACACACGGCGTCGCGCAGCACATTGACGTGCGCGGACCGTAGCCGTGTCGCATAACTGCCCTCCCCTGTGGTGTCCCCCCAGCCGTAGACCGTGGCCCTGCTGCCCGGGCGATAGGCGGTGTCACGGCGTCCCGCTATCGGAATGGGCCGGTTCGGGACGGGTCTGGTGAGCGTGAGGACGGCCATGTCGCCCTCGTTCGTCCAGCTGTCGTAGCGCGGATTCACCCAGACCCTCGCGGGCTTGAGCTCCTGGCCACCGCCACCGGTGAGGTTGTCCCGCCCGATCACCACCCGCAGATCGCGCACCTGCTGCCAGGGGACCCCCAGGACCTCCTTGCTCAGGCAGTGCGCCGCCGTCACCACCGTCGCGCGCCCGACCAGCACCCCGCCGCAGAACTGTCCGGAGCGCTGGGCCCCGAAGCGCTCGTGGGAGGCCAGGGCGACCGCCCAGGGGCTCTGCGAGAGCGTGGTCGGCTTCCCGCCGATCACCGACTCGTCCGCGGCCGCCGGCACCGGCAGGACGAGGGCCAGCGCGAGGGCCCCGAAGGCAGCGCGCGCGGTCGGACGCATACGGACTCCTGACTCTGTGAGAGCGTTCGCCAACCCAGAGTGAGCCAAACGGACTCGCCCCGCACCCGGACGAGCAAGAGCCCGGAACCTCCACGAGGGAGGAACCGGGCTCGTAGCGCTGTCCGGGGCTTGGACTAGTCGAGGTAGTCGCGCAGCACCTGGGAACGGGACGGGTGACGCAGCTTCGACATCGTCTTCGACTCGATCTGACGGATCCGCTCACGGGTGACGCCGTAGACCTTGCCGATCTCGTCCAGCGTCTTGGGCTGGCCGTCGGTGAGGCCGAAGCGCATGGAGACCACGCCGGCCTCCCGCTCGGAGAGGGTGTCCAGCACCGAGTGCAGCTGCTCCTGCAGAAGCGTGAAGCTGACCGCGTCGGCCGGGACGACCGCCTCGGAGTCCTCGATGAGGTCACCGAATTCGCTGTCGCCGTCCTCGCCCAGCGGGGTGTGCAGCGAGATCGGCTCGCGGCCGTACTTCTGGACCTCGATGACCTTTTCGGGGGTCATGTCGAGCTCCTTGGCCAGCTCCTCCGGGGTGGGCTCACGGCCCAGATCCTGGAGCATCTGGCGCTGGACCCGGGCCAGCTTGTTGATGACCTCGACCATGTGGACGGGGATACGGATCGTACGGGCCTGGTCGGCCATGGCGCGGGTGATGGCCTGGCGGATCCACCACGTCGCGTAGGTCGAGAACTTGTAGCCCTTGGTGTAGTCGAACTTCTCGACCGCACGGATCAGGCCGAGGTTGCCCTCCTGGATCAGGTCCAGGAAGAGCATGCCGCGACCGGTGTACCGCTTGGCCAGGGAGACGACCAGTCGGAGGTTGGCCTCCAGGAGGTGGTTCTTCGCCCGACGGCCGTCCTCGGCGATGATCTCCAGCTCACGCTTGAGCTTCGGCGCCAGCTTGTCGGAGTTCGCCAGCTTGTCCTCGGCGAACAGACCGGCCTCGATGCGCTTGGCGAGCTCCACCTCCTGCTCGGCGTTGAGGAGCGGGACCTTACCGATCTGCTTGAGGTAGTCCTTGACCGGGTCGGCGGTGGCGCCGGCCGCGGCGACCTGCTGCGCAGGGGCGTCGTCCTCGTCGTCGTCGGACAGCACGAAGCCGGCGCTCTCCGCGCCCTCGGCGGCCTCCGGGTCGCCCTTGCCGGGCACCGGGGTCTCCTCGGTCACGTCGTCGTCGAGCAGCTCGTCGACGTCCTTCTTGGAGGTGGTCTTCTTGGCGGTGGCCTTCTTGGCCGTGGCCTTCTTCGCGACCGTCTTCTTGGCGGTCGCCTTCTTCGCTGCCGCCTTCTTCGCGGGCGCGGACTCGGACTCACCTGCCGACGGGTCCGCCAGGGAGGCGGTGGCCGCGGCGGCGGTGGTCTTCTTGACCGTGGCGGTCTTGGCCGCGACGGTCTTGGTGGCGGTGCGCTTCGCCGGACTCTTCGCTGCGACGCTCTTGCGGGTGCGCTTGGGCGCCTCTGCGGCACTGACCATCAGCGTCACACCCTCCTCGTCGAGGATCTGGTTGAGGCTGCGCAGAACGTTCTTCCACTGGGTTGGCGGAATCTGGTCAGCCTCGAAGGCCCGACGCACGTCATCGCCGGCGATCTGCCCATCTGCCTTTCCCCGCTCGATGAGCGCCATCACAGACTCGGACTCGGCGATCTCCGGCGGGAGCGTACGGGATGTGCTGGCCGACACGAACAACCTCTCGGAACGATGGAAACGGCTTCCGACCCCGTCCACTGTGGATCGGAGCCGACGACCGCCGGTGGGGATGGACCGACGGCGCAGGGGCAACCGGGGAGTTGAACAGCGTCTCGTACGCCGCCCTTATTCCCTCCTCGGCTATCACCTCTTAAGTCATCGCGCTTCCCTGAAGAGCGTTACGCCCAATCTGCGTGGCCCGAGTCACACCCCATAACCACCCATTCCCTGTCATATGACATGCAATCCTCCCAGGGTCTGGCGCCGGATCCGGTCGACGCCCCGGATCCGGCGTTCTCGTGCGCCTCCGCCGCGTACGGCGTGCCCCGCCCGAGGGGTACGCGGGGCACGGGAGCCGCGCGGCGCCTACGGTCCGTACGCGGTCGAGTACGGGCCTTCAGTGCTCTCGGGGCGCGGGGACGACGTGGTCCACGGCAGCGCCGGAGCCCTGACCGGCAGCCTCGACATGAGCGGCGAGGAGCTGGCGCATCGCGGTTTCGGCCGCCGTGGCGTCCCCGGCGCCGATGGCGTCGACGACCCTCATGTGCTGACCCACGGACGTGTCGATCGGGCGCTCACAGCCGCCGCCGGAGCCCCCGGAGACGTGCAGGGCGGCCGAGACGATCCCCGAGAGGTGCTCCAGCATCCGGTTGCCCGCGAGCTGGAGCAGCAGCGAGTGGAACTCGGTGTCGGCGCGGTTGAACGTCATGGTGTCGCCCTGGGCCGCGGAGTGGCCCATGATCTCGACCATGTCGGCGAGCCGCTGCTGGATGTCCTCGCGGCCGTGACCGGCGGCGAGCCGGGCGGCCAGCGGCTCGATCGTCCAGCGCAGCTCGCACAGCTCGCGGCGCTGGTCGTCACGCTGCGGCCCGTAGGCCCGCCACTCGATGATGTCGGGGTCGAGGAGGTTCCAGTCGCTGACCGGGCGCACCCGGGTGCCCACGTTGGGGCGCGCACTGACGAGGCCCTTCGCCTCCAGGACGCGCAGCGACTCACGGACGACGGTGCGGGAGACCTCGAAGCGCTGGCCGATCTCCTCGGGGACGAGCGGGCGGTCGGCGCCGAGATCGCCGGAGACGATCATCTGGCCGAGCTGCTGGACGAGTTGGCCGTGCAGGCCGCGGCCACGGCTGCCGGCCGTTCGCCGGCCGACCCGGCCGATGTCCGTCTCGGAGCCGTCCCAGACCTGCGAAACGCGCTCGGCACGGTCCGGACCGGCTGTGCTGTTTGCGTTCGCGGCGTTGGCAGCGTTGGCGTAGGGGTAGCGGTCAAGCTCGCCCGGGCCTGCGAGGCCGGTGTCGCCGGGGCGAGCCGCGGTCATCATGGTGTGCGCAAGGGTACTCACGCATCCTTTGTCGGCGACACCCTGAACGCCCTTGAGGTCTTTGGTGAAAAGCACACGAAAGGGTGATCGCCCCCCATCCCGGAATTGACGCTTTATCGGAAAGAAATGCGCTCTCCACGGCGAGTTGCGGACAACACCCACCACAACACAGCGACAAAACAGGCGTCTTACTCGGTCAGAACGCGAAACCGTATAGCACAGCGAG
Organism: Streptomyces sp. NPDC048506; assembly: GCF_040651315.1. Lineage (NCBI taxonomy): Bacteria > Bacillati > Actinomycetota > Actinomycetes > Kitasatosporales > Streptomycetaceae > Streptomyces > Streptomyces sp. NPDC048506. The sequence goes on along the minus strand of NZ_JBEZIX010000019.1, from coordinate 96,428 downwards.
TGCATTTCCGCAGACCAGGACCGGTGGGCAGCAACACCCGTGCGCCGCCTGCGAATTGGCGCACGGACCGCCGCACGACCGAAATGTCGCGGTCGAATCCAGAGGGGCACTTGACGGCCGGCGGGACCGCTGAACGAGAAGCGGATGATCGCGGGACGGCGACGGCTCGCGCCCGAGAGCCGTGGAATGCGGAGCCAACCCCGGTGCCGCGGAACGGAGTACACCGCCGGACGAGCCCTCTCGCCACGGAACGGCCTTTGCGCGGAAAGGGAGTTACGGGGACGGCCGGGCATCATCATGACGCGGCGCGGGCCGCCGCGCTCTTCGAGGAGCCCGCTGCCACTCCCTGCGCTCAGACCTCCGGGCGCAGCATCGGCGGGTTGAGCAGGGTCGCCCCGCCGGCTCGGAACAGCTGGGCGGGGCGACCGCCCTGGCGGGTCGTAGTGCCGCCCGTGGGCACCAGGAACCCGGGCGTGCCGGTCACCTTGCGGTGGAAGTTGCGGGGGTCGAGGGCAACGCCCCAGACCGCCTCGTAGACCCGCCGCAGCTCGCCGACGGTGAACTCCGGCGGGCAGAAGGCCGTGGCGAGCGAGGAGTACTCGATCTTCGAGCGGGCGCGCTCCACGCCGTCGCCCAGGATCTGAGCGTGGTCGAAGGCGAGCGGCGCCCCCAGTTCGCCCTCCCGCGCATGGGTGTCGTCCTGCCCCAGGAGCGTCTCCACCGGCGCCCAGCGCGCGCTGTGGGCGTCCCCACCGGCCGTGGGAGCGGGCAGATCGGGGGCGAGCACCAGGTGCGCCACGCTGACGACCCGCATCCGGGGGTCGCGCTTGGGATCGCCGTACGTGGCGAGCTGTTCGAGGTGGGCGCCGTACGCGGGCGACGGGCCCGTCGGGGACTGGGCGTGCAGACCGGTCTCCTCGGCGAGCTCCCGGGCGGCCGCGGCCTCCAGATCCTCATCGGCCCGGACGAACCCGCCGGGCAGCGCCCAGCGACCCTGGAACGGCGGCTCACCGCGGCGCACGGCCAGCGCGCACAGGGCGTGGCGGCGCACGGTGAGCACGACCAGATCGACGGTGACAGCGAAGGGCGGGAAGGCCGACGGGTCGTAGGGAGGCATGCCGTGATCATAGTCGTCCGCCTGACGATAAACAGGCCCACTCGGCACCTCACGAACCCAGTTGCAGGCCGTCTGCCGCCGCCTCCACCATGCCCATGCCGAGCCGGCTGACCCGCACGGCGAACGGCTGCTCCGCAACGCTCAGGCCGGTGAGCTGTATCGCGCCGAGCGGGGCGGTGCCGAGCGGCCGCACGGAGACCGTCCCGGAGGGCACGTCGGGGCGCAGCCCGGCGAGCGCGATCAGTAAGTGCACCGCCCCGGCGGCCGCCACCGCCGCGGGACGACAGGCCGCCGGATGCGGGACCGGAGCGCCGTCGGCGGTGCGCTGCTCGCCCGCGTACATCTCCGGGAGGCGGTACCCGAAACTGTCCGCGGCGTCGAGCACGCCCTTGGTCAGGGCGCCGGCGGCCCGTTCGTGCCCCGCGGCGGCCAGCCCGGCGGCGGCGATCGCCGTCTCATGGACGCGGACCGCGCCGCTGCGGTGGCCGAAAGGGTTGTAGCCGCTCTCCTTGGCACCGAGCCCCCGCAGGCCCCAGCCGGAGTCCATCGCCGGGCCGCCGAGCAGCCTCGCCAGCTGGTCCGTCTGCGCCCCGTCCAGCAGCCCGGGAGCGAGCCGGCCACCACCGATCAGCCCCGTGTCGAGGAGGTGGGCGGCGGTGGAGCCGAGGTGCGGTACCGGCCGTCCGTCGGCCATCAGCAGCGCGGCGGGCCGGCCGCCCGCGCGGTCATCCACCCAGAAGCCCGACCGGAACCGGCAACGCAGCTCCGCGGCCCACTCCCGGAGCGCGGCCCCGTCGGACAACCCGTACGCATCGAGGAGATCGGCTCCCAGGAGGGCGGCCCGATGGGCGTGGGCCTGGGTCTCGCAGCGGTACGGCCCGTCGGGCACAGGGTCCGGCACATAGCCACCGCGGCCGCCGCCCGAGCGATCGGCGACCGTCTGCAGCCACCTCAGACAGCGCTCCGCCGCCGGCATCAGCCGCTCGGTCTCCTGCGCGGGCAGGCCCCAGCGGTGCGCCTCGGCGAGCACGGCGGGGAACAGCAGGGTCGCTTCGACACCGGTGCAGCCGGGCGGGGCGTGCGGTCCTGCGTCCCGGAGCGCACCGGGGATTCGGCCGAAATCCGCCCCTGGTGCGGCGCATTGGCTACGGGCGAGCGCACGGAGCGTGCCCGCCGCGAGCCGGGTGCCCAGCGGCAGCAGCATCCGGGCGGTCCACAGGGCCTCGGCCGGCGCCAGACCGCAGCGCCAGGGAAAGCCGCCGGCGACATACACATCCGTGGGAGCGACCGGGTCACGCATCGCCAGGCCGTACAGATCGTCGAGGCTGCCCGCCATGAGTGCGTCGGCCCTGCCGTCGTCGCACTCCAGCCGGGCGGCGGTCCACGGCTGGGGTGGTCGGTCGGCGCGGGCCCGTGGTGCGCAGAGTCCACTGCGCGGGCCGGGGATGCGGGCGCCCCCGGAACGCCGTTGGCCGCCCGAAGGGCCGACGGCCGGTCCACCGGGGACGTGTTCCAGTCCGGCGTGCAGCTCGATGGTGCGCCGGCCGCCCGGTGGGACGTCCAGTTCCCAGCGCAGGAGCCCCGCCGAGGCCAGGGCGTCCTCGGGTGCCGGTGTCGCGGAGACCACCGCATGCGCGCCGGCGCCGGACCAGCGGAGACCGGAGCCGTGCACGGCGGCCCGCAGCTCGGGGCCGGGGAGGCCGACGGCGACGGCTCCCAGCTCCGCGAGGTCCGTCCCCAGCCGGATCTCGACCGGCAGTCGGACGGGCCGTGCGGCGCTGCTGTGGAACGTGATCCGTTCTGTGCCGTCGGCGTACCGCAGTCGCTCCACCCGGATCTCCGGGTCCGGTCCGCGCTCGCCGGTCCTGCGGACCGTCCCGATGAACCGGGCACGGTCCGCGCCCGTCAACCGGCCCTGGACGACGAGTGGTTCAGCGCCCGCGACCCGCAGGGCGCAGTGGGACAGGACCCGTCGGCCGTCGCGGTAGAAGCCGTCCAGGCCGTGGCCGGTCAGCTGCCCCGAGGCGGGCGACACGGCGAGGGCCGGCAGGGCGGCGCAGACCAGGGAGGAGTGGACGGGCTGCGGCTGTGGTGTCCGGGGCGGCACCGCGCGCCGCTCTACGGGTGGCCGGACGGCCGCTTGGGTGGTGGGGACGATGCCTGGCACGCTCTGCGCTCCCTGGTGAGGTCGGGGCTCCGTACGGCCTACTCCACTCAGGTGAACGGTCCGGCTGGTGCCCAGGTCACGGGGGCCGTGCCGGGCCGGCGCGATCACCGCCGGCTCCGGTCGTCGCCCCGGCCGGCCCGTCGCCTGCCGCGCCCGTCGGTCGTCCGCGCGCCGGGCCCGGTGCCACCCCGTGGCCCGCGGGGACGGCCGGCCGAGCCGGACCGCGCCGCCCCCGGTCGCTTCGCGGGTCGCGGCGCGACCGCATCGTCCGACGCGGGTGTGGCGGTGGGCCCAGGCCCGTCGTCGGCGCACTCCCGGTGCTGCTCGCGCAGGCAGCGGCGCAGCGGCTCCGGATCGAGGCCGTCGTTGATGGCGCGGTGCAGCAACTGGGCGAAGGTGTATTCGGGGTCGAGGGCCAGGGCGCAGCCAAGGGCGACGCGGGCGGAGGGCGCGTCCTCGGTGGACCAGCAGACCCACCCGGCCAGGGTGAGCGGCGCCACCGCATGCTCGGCGTAGCTGCCGGCGCAGCGACGGGCGAGGGCACGCCAGAGCCGGAGGGCAGGTGCGGCGGAGGGGCCGTCCATCCACTCGGCGGCCCGGTCACGGGTGAGCCGGTCCTGGAGGCCGAGGATGAGTCCGGCGGCTTCGGCATCGGTGATCAACGCGTCGTCGCAGGCGTCCCTGGCCCGGTTGCTGCCCGAGGGGGTGTCCTGCCGGAAGCGGTGGATCATGGCGGCGGCCCGGTCGAGGGTCTCCCTGCGGACCACCGGCGCGCCCTCCCGACACAGCATCCGGGGGACCAGCGCGGCGGCCGCCGCGTCCAGCGCCCTCGCCTGATCGGCGGCGCGCGGACCGGTGCGGGGCCTCAGCCGGGCCTCCATCTCCTTGAGCGAACCGCGGACGTGCATCCCCGCGTACGCGGCGGCCGCGGCCATCACGGACGTACCCGGCATGACCATCGGTGTTCCGTCCGCCGGGCAGCACCGGAAGTCGGGGCAACAGTAGGACCAGAAGCGGCCGTTGGACAGGCACAGTGCCTCCAGGACGGGTACGTCGAGCGCGCCGCAGGCGGTGCGCAGCCGCTGGGCCAGTGGGCGGAGCCGGTCCTTGACGTCCTTGCCGCTCTCCCCAGCCGCCGGCTCCTGGCACAGGTAGACGATGATCGCCGAGGGCCGGGCGGCACCCTCCCGGCCAGCCGAGATCAGGCAGTCGGCGAGCTGGTCCGCGACGTCCGGCCACTGTCCGGTGTCCGTTGGGATCCCGAGCCGGACCCGGCCGCCGAAACGTCCGCGCTCGCCGTGCAGCGCGACCATGACGATCGAATCGTCCGGATAGAAGCCCAGCACATACGGCAGGGCGTCGGCGAGCTCGGCCGGGCCGCGCAGGGTCACCTGGGCTTCGGCGGCCGGAGCGGCCCCGGCATCGGGGAGGCCGGCGGCGTGGCGGCGGGACGGCTCAGAGGGGCCGGCGGAAAGGGCCCGGTCACCCGATGCCCCCGGGCGGGAGGCGTCCGCCGGGGCCGCGGCGGCCGATGGCTCGGGCGGGCGGCCGGGCGGGGCTGCCGGTGCGGGGTGCGTGGAGCCGGTCGCGTCCGAGCCGTTCAAGGCGGTCGGAGGAGTCGAGGGAAGTGAGGGGGCAGAGGCGCTGGGGGCCTGGGGGATCGGCGGTGCCGGGGGCGTCGTGGCTGCGGGGTCGGTGTCGCTGCTGTGCTTGTGCGGTTCGCTGTGCGGATTCATGGCTCGAAGATCCCGCGGCCGGCCGCTGCGCCGCGACCCCTGTGGATAACTCGCGGGTGACGAGGTTTTCCACAGCTTCGGGCGAGGGTTCGCGCGTTGTCAGTGGCATCGGGTTGCATGGGGGCATGAGCAACGAAGACCTGCGTGCCGCAGCCGATGCCGTCCTGTCCCGTCTCGTCGGGGACCCCGACGGCCAGGCGAGACTGCGCGAGGACCAGTGGCGGGCGATCGAGGCGCTGGTCGCCGATCACCGCCGCGCGCTGGTCGTGCAGCGCACGGGCTGGGGCAAGTCCGCGGTCTACTTCGTCGCGACGGCGCTGCTGCGCGAGCGGGGCAGCGGGCCGACCGTGATCGTCTCTCCGCTGCTCGCGCTGATGCGCAATCAGGTCGAGGCGGCCGCGCGGGCCGGCATCCGCGCGCGGACGATCAACTCAGCCAACACCGAGGAGTGGGACGCCGTCCAGGCCGAGGTGGCAGCGGGCGAGGTGGACGTCCTGCTGGTGAGCCCCGAGCGGCTCAACAACCCCGACTTCCGTGATCAGGTTCTGCCCAAGCTCGCCGCCTCGACCGGCCTGCTGGTGGTGGACGAGGCGCACTGCATCTCCGACTGGGGCCATGACTTCCGACCGGACTACCGGCGGCTGCGCACCATGCTCGCCGACCTCCCGCCGGGGGTGCCCGTGCTCGCCACGACCGCGACGGCCAACGCCCGGGTGACCGCCGATGTCGCCGAACAGCTCGGTACCGGCGAGGGCGCCACCGAGGCGCTGGTGCTGCGCGGCCCGCTGGACCGGGAGAGCCTGAGCCTGGGCGTCCTGCCGCTGCCGGACGCCGCGCATCGGCTCGCCTGGCTCGCCGACCATCTGCACGAGCTGCCGGGCTCCGGCATCATCTACACCCTCACGGTGGCGGCCGCCGAGGAGGTCACGGCGTTCCTTCGACATCGGGGGCACACGGTCTCGTCGTACACGGGCAAGACCGAGAACGCCGACCGCCAGCAGGCCGAGGACGATCTGCTCGCCAACCGGGTCAAGGCGCTGGTGGCGACGTCCGCGCTCGGCATGGGCTTCGACAAGCCCGATCTGGGGTTCGTGGTGCACCTGGGCTCGCCGTCGTCCCCGATCGCCTACTACCAGCAGGTGGGCCGGGCCGGGCGTGGGGTGGAGCACGCCGAGGTGCTGCTGCTGCCCGGCCGGGAGGACGAGGCGATCTGGAAGTACTTCGCCTCACTGGCGTTCCCGCCGGAGGAGCAGGTGCGGCGGACCCTGGACGTCCTGGCGGCCGCGGGCCGGCCGGTGTCGTTGCCGGCTCTGGAACCGCAGGTCGAACTGCGCCGCTCCCGCCTGGAGATCATGCTCAAGGTGCTCGACGTGGACGGCGCCGTGCAGCGCGTCAAGGGCGGCTGGACGGCGACGGGCCGACCGTGGACGTATGACACCGAGCGCTACGCCTGGGTGACCCGGCAACGCGAGACCGAGCAACAGGCCATGCGGGAGTACGCCACGACGACGGGCTGCCGGATGGAGTTCCTGCGCCGGCAGTTGGACGACGAGGCGGCCCGGCCGTGCGGCCGCTGCGACAACTGCGCCGGGGCGCGGTTCGCCGCCGAGGTGTCCGCCGCATCCCTGGAAGCGGCGCGCGGTGAGCTGGGGCGCCCCGGGGTGGAGGTGGAGCCGCGGCGGATGTGGCCGACGGGGCTGCCGGCCGTGGGCATCGACCTCAAGGGACGCATTCCGGCCGGCGAACTGGCCTCGACCGGCCGGGCCCTGGGACGGCTCTCCGACATCGGCTGGGGCAACCGGCTGCGGCCGATGCTCGCGCCGCAGGCACCGGACGGCCCGGTCCCCGACGATGTGGCGTCCGCGGTGGTCACGGTTCTCGCCGACTGGGCCAAGGGGCCCGGGGGTTGGGCATCGGGTGCCGCGGAGGCCCCGGCCCGCCCGGTGGGCGTGGTCGCTCTCTCCTCGCGCAGCCGTCCGCAGCTGATCCGGTCGCTCGCCGAGCGGATCGCCGCGGTCGGCCGGATGCCGTTCCTGGGCACGGTGATCTCCGTGGACGAGGGTTCCGACAGCCGGATCCCGCGCAGCAACAGCGCCCAGCGGCTGCGGGCCCTGCACGGTTCGCTCACCGTGCCGCCGGAGCTGGCGCAGGCCCTGGCGTCGGCGGCTGGCCCGGTGCTTCTGGTGGACGACTACGCCGACTCCGGCTGGACGCTGGCCGTGGCCGCCCGACTGCTCCGCAAATCAGGGGCAGAAGGGGTGTTTCCGCTGGTCCTCGCCGTCCAGGGGTAGGTGCCGGGGGCGCCGAGGACCGGTGCGGCGGGTGGGAACATTTGCGATCCACGGTGCAATTCCGGACGCGTGCCGGAATTGCTCGTTGCCGCATGCCTGTACGACCGCAAGAATTGGAAATGCTTCCCCCGTACCGGCCGTCCGTGGTCAGGCCGGGTCATGTCCTGGTGCACCGGCGCACCCGGGTATGCCCGACGCGCTGACGCGTAGACGAAGGGAGGACCGTGACCTTCGGCTTCGCCCCGCCCCCGCACATGTCCCCGCCCACGTCCGCCGATCCCGCCGCCCGACTGGGCCGGATGTTGGAGCCCGCAGAGTGGGCTTCGGCCGGTATCCCGTTGCTGCGCAACCCGCGTGAGGTCGTCACGGGCCTGCACGATCGTCATCGCCCCGGGCCGTCGACGGCCATCGTGGCGGTGCTCGATCCGCAGGGACGGGTGACGGCCAGCGCGTCGTTCACCGAGCCCGCCGCCGCCCCCGACGGCTGGGAGTTCCGCAATGCCCTGCTGACGCATCTGCGCCGGGTGATCCCGCACGACCTGCGGCTCCGCGTCCCGGTCCGTACGGCCGTGCTGCTCTACTGCCGTGACGGCGAACCCCGTTGGACCGAGACGGACGGGGCGTGGATGTGGGGGCTGCGCGATGCCTGCACCCTCCACGGGCTCCGCTGCGGCGCGTACATCACCCTGACCCCCGACCGCTGGCAGGTCCTGGGAGAGGGGCGTGGCGGGCGCCGTCCCGGCCCGGCCCCCACGGACCGGCCGGACCAGGAGCCACGCCGTGCCGGGACCGGGCGTCCGCCGGCCCACGGCGCGACGGCGGCACGGCCGGACGCGCCTCGCAGGCCCAGCGTCGTCGCGCAGGGTCGGCCGGCGCCCCGCAGCACCGGCGGCGGCGCCCCGGAAGCCCATCGGCACACGGCGGCGCGCTGACCTGGTCGAACGGGACGGTGTCAGCCGCCGCGCGCTCCGCCGCCAGGGAACCGTGCCCGGAAACGCAAGCAAGCCCGACGGCCGGTGGGGCCGACGGGCTGCTACGAGCCGGAGCGGTCAGGCGTTCGCGCCGAGAACGGTGTTGATCCGCTGCGGGTCGCCGCAGACGATCAGCAGCGTTCCGGCACGGGCCATCGCCGAGGGCAGCGCCTGCGAGGCGGCCTCGTCCGCACCGCCGTTGACCGCGACGATCACGACCGGACGGCCGGTGGCACGCTCCGCGGTGGCGGCCGCGTAGAACACATCGTCCGCGGCGTCGTGTTGGGCCCAGTAGGAGGCCTCGCCGAAGGACAGTTCATGCGCGGCCCACGGGTGGGTTTCGCCGGTGGTGAGCACGAGGATTTCGCCCGGCGCACGACCGGAGTCCAGCAGCAGGTCGACGGCCTCGTCGGCAGCGTCGACGGCGCCGTCGGCAGGAGCCGGGATCAGCTGGAGCTGGGCTCCTGTGGTGCCGGGCGCGCCGGCGGGGGGCTGCGACGAGCCGGTGCGCTGCGCCGGCGGAGCGGCGACGGGCCCACGCGGCGGGGCAGCAGGTCCGGGCTTGCCCGGACGGGCACTGGACGCGGGGGCGCCACGCGGAGGCGCGGGGCGGGGACCGGGACCAGGAACAGGACGGGGGGTCGACGCGGTGCGGCCGGCGGCCGGAGTTGCGCGGGGACCCGGGACACTCTCGTGAATCTGAGGCTCCTCGGGGATGAGAGGCATAAAGGGATGTCTATCAAACGTAAGTGCGGGACACGTCATCGGGTACCGAATTGATGCCCGCACCGCTCAGAAATCGAAGCCGAGTTGGCCAGCGGCTTCCAGAGCGGCTGCTTCGGGGGTGACGCGCACCTTCTTCAGGTGCCGCCACCGGGGCAGGGCGTCCATGTAGGACCACGACAGTCGGTGGTGCGGCGTGGGACCGTGCTCCTCCAGGGCGGTGCGATGGGTCGGCGAGGGGTAGCCGGCGTTGGCCGCGAAGTCGAAGTCGGCGTACTCCAGGCCGAGTTCGGCCATCAACGCGTCCCGTCGCACCTTGGCGATCACGGACGCGGCGGCGACCGCGATGCAGGACTGATCGCCCTTGATGACCGTGCGGACCCGCCACGGCGCGCCCAGGTAGTCGTGCTTGCCGTCGAGGATGACGGCGTCCGGCCGGACCGGCAGCGCCTCCAGGGCGCGGACGGCCGCGAGCCGCAGCGCCGCGGTCATCCCCAGGTCGTCGATCTCCTCCGGCGAGGCGTGCCCCAGGGCGTACGACGTGACCCATTCGCCGAGCACATCGCAGAGTTCACCGCGGCGCTTGGGCGTCAGCAGTTTGGAGTCCGTGAGTCCGTCGGGCGGTCGGCGCAGACCCGTGACGGCTGCGCAGACGCTGACCGGACCGGCCCAGGCGCCGCGTCCGACCTCGTCGACACCTGCAACGATCTTGGCACCCGTCTTGGCGCGCAACGATCGCTCGACGGTATGAGTGGGGGGCTCGTACGGCATGGCGCCAGCCAGGTTACGCCTATTCGGCCCAGCCGTCCGCATCGGATCCGAACCTGATCGCGAACGGTGCGGGGCGCGCCGCGGCCGGGAAGCGCCGATGACCCTACCGGCCGGTACGCGGAGGGCGCCGGGGGCGGGCCGCCGCTCGCCCCGGCGGCTCGCCCCGGCGCAGGGGCCGCTTCCCCGCCCGTGGGCTGCCGTGCGCGGGCCAAATCGCCCTGTGGCGCCGCCCGTTGGAGGCGCGGGTGCCCGGCGGGGGTGGCGGCGGGCGATCACTTCGCGGCCGGGTGACGAGAGCGCCGGAGCGACGGGCGCGACGGTACGCCGTGTGCGACGGTGCGCCGTGCGCGACGGCCGGGCCCGGTCAGTCGGCGTGGACCGGGGCCCAGGCCGGGAGCGGCTCGGTGCCGTCCAGCCACGCCGCGGGCGGAGCGCCGGCGGGGGCTGCGGCGACGATGCCGCCGACGATGGCGCAGGTGGTGTCGACGTCGCCGCCAGCCCGCACGGTGGACCAGAACGCCCGCTCGAAGTCGCCGAGGTGCCGGGCCGCGGCCCAGAGGGTGAACGGCACGGTGTCATGGGCGCTGGTGCGCCGTCCGCAGCCCAGTACGGCCGCGACGGTGCTGGAGTCGGCGTAGTCGAGCATGTCGCGGGCGCGGCGCAGCCCGGCCTGGACGGCGCTGCGCGGAATCAGCTCCAGGACGCCGTCGAGCAGCTGCTCGGGACCGGTCTGCCGGGCCGGGTCGGCCACCAGGGCGGCCGCGGCGGCCACCGCCATGGCACCGACGACGGCCTCGCGGTGCTGGTGGGTGGTGTAGGCCGAGATCTCCGCCTGGTGGGTGGCCTGCTCGGGGTCATCGGCGTACCAGGCGCCGAGGGGGGCGATCCGCATCGCGGCGCCGTTGCCCCAGGAGCCCTGGCCGTTGAAGAGCGCGGAGGCCAGCTCGCGCCAGTCGCCGCCCTCGCGGATCAGCCGGAGCAGGCGGTTGACCGCGGGGCCGTAGCCTCGGTCGAAGTCGTGGTGCTCGGCGAAGGAGCGGGCGAGCGCGTCCTGATCGATCCGGCCGTGGCCGGTGAGCACCGCCAGGACGGAGCAGGCCATCTCGGTGTCGTCGGTCCACTGCCAGGGCGTGGGCGGCAGCTCGCGGCGCTTGAGGGAGGGGTAGTGGGCGGGGACGAAGAACTGGGATCCGAGGGCGTCGCCCACGGACAGTCCGCGCAGGCTCGCCAGAGCCCGCGCACAGCGGTCTGCGTCACGGTGGTCGAGGGTCATCGCTGTGCACTCTAACCGGTGACGCCATAAGGCTCGGGTACACACCATCGCTCGAAGGGCCGGTCGAGGGTGTAGCGGCCGTCCGGGCCGAGCAGGAGGGTGCGCCACTCGGCGTTGCCCGGGTTGGAGAGCGACTCGAATTCGGCCACCGTCCAGTGGAACCAGCGCATGCAGAAGAGCCGCATGGTGAGACCGTGCGTGACGATCAGGACGTTCGGCGGGTGCTGGGGGTCCTCGAAGCTGCGCCACAGGCTCTCCAGGAACGCCCCGACCCGGTCGTAGACGTCCGCCCCGGACTCGCCCTGGGCGAAGCGGTAGAAGAAGTGGCCGTAGGCGTCGCGGTAGGCCTTCTGCCGCCGAACGTCGTCGCGGTCCTGCCAGTTCCCCCAGTCCTGCTCACGCAGCCGGGGCTCCTCCCGCACCCGGACCTGCGCCGGGTCCAGGCCGAGCTCCCGGAAGGTCTGGTGGGTGCGGCGGTAGGGCGAGACATAGGCGGAGATCCGCTCGTCGCCGAACATGCCCCGCAGGGAACGGCCGGACTCCGCCGCCTGCCGCCGCCCCGCCCTCGTGAGGGCGAGCGCATGATCGGGTTCCCGTTCGTAGACGGTGTCGTCGACGTTCCCCTCCGATTCTCCGTGGCGGATGAGGACGATGCGTCGGGGCCGTGCCATGCCGCCAGCGTAAGTCTCCTGCCCTGTACATGCCGCCCCCTCCAGGCCCCCACGGGCCATGCCCCCCTGGGACGCCGCAGCGGCGACCGGCGGGTCAGTGGGCGACGAGGGCCGGGCGGCCCTCGCGTATCTCGTAGGGACGGCCGGCGAAGCGGCGGCGGAGCAGGCGGTCGTGGGAGACCACGACGAGCGCGCCGGGCCAGGACGCCAGGGCCGCTTCGAGCTCTTCGACGAGGCCGAGTGCCAGATGGTTGGTCGGCTCGTCGAGCAACAGGAGATCGGCCGGGCGCGCCAGCAACCGGGCCAGCGCGAGCCGGCGTCGCTGGCCCGCCGAGAGCGCCCCGACGGGCACCTGGAGGTCGCGTTCGCGGAACAGTCCGAAGGAGAGCAGCAGGGCGGCCAGCTCGTCCTCGTCCCCGCCGAGGCCCCGGCGGAACGCGGCCAGCAGCGGTTCGGACGGACGGGAGACCGGTATCTCCTGGGCGAGGAAGCCGATCCGCCCCCGGCGCAGCACCGTGCCGTGGTCCGGGGCGGCGACTCCGGCCAGCACCCGGAGCAGGGTGGTCTTGCCGGCGCCGTTGGCGCCGTGGACCAGGACCCGTTCACCGGCGGCAACCGTGAAGGAGTCCACCGCGAGCCGGTCGCCGACCCGCACCCCGTCGAGTCGGACGAGCGTTCCCGCCGCCTCGCCGACGCCCGGCACGGCCCGGAAGCGGAGCGGCTCGGGAGGCCGGGGAACGGGTTCCTCGTGCAGTCGGCGCAGCCGTTCCTGGGCGTTGCGCACCCTGCTCGACACGGACGCCTGGACGCGGCCCTTGGCCCGGTCGTACGCCATCTTGTTGCCGTCCTTGATGGCCCGGCCCTGGGCGACGGCCCGCGCCGTGCCCGCGGTGAAGTCGGTGAGCCGGGCGATCTGGTCGCACCACTCGGCGTACTCCTGCTCCCAGCGGCGGCGGGCGGCGGCCTTGGTGGCGACGAAGGTGCCGTAGCCCTCGCCGTAGCGGACGACGCTCCGGCGGTCGGCGTCGACCTCGACGATCGCGGTCGCGACCCGCTGGAGGAAGAGCCGGTCGTGCGAGACGGCGAGGACCGTGCCGCGGTGGGCGACCAGGGCGTCCTCCAGCCAGTCGAGGGCGGCCGCGTCGAGGTGGTTGGTCGGCTCGTCGAGCAGGATGACCTCCGGCGCCGCGGCGATCAGGCAGGCGAGCCCCAACCGGGCCTGTTCGCCTCCGGAGAGGCTCCCGAGCCGTCGGTCGTGGTCCAGCCGTGCCAGGCCCAGGGCGTGCAGCGCCTTGTCGACGCGAGCGTCGGCCTCGTACCCCCCACGCAGCTCGAACAGGGTGAGCAGGTCGCCGTACTCCGCCAGTTGTTCGGCCGTGGCGTTGCCGAGTCCGCTCTCCAGCGTGCGCAGCCGGCGCTCCATCTCCCTGAGGTCCGCCAGGGCGGCGTCGACGGCGTCCCGGACGGTCTGGTCCGGCGGGAGGTCGGGGGTCTGGCCGAGGTAGCCGGTGCCGCCATCGGCACTCAGCACCACATGGCCTTCATCGGGCCGCTCGACGCCCGCGATGATGCGCAGCAGCGTCGACTTGCCCGCACCGTTCTCCCCGACGATCCCGACCCGGTCACCGGGGCGTATGGACAGCGAGACGCCGTCGAGGAGCAGGCGGTCGGCGTAGGCCTTGGTGATGTCGTGCAGCGAGATCTGAGTGGGCAAGGGCGCCTCCTAAATCAAACGCAACTTCAATTGCATTACGCTGATGATGACACACCTCAGTCCACTAATACAACTGGAGTTGCAATTGACCGAGGAAGAGACCCGTCGCGCAACGGCGAACGAGCAGGCACAGGACGCCGGCACCGCCCCCACCCCCGGCACCCGGCGGCCCGGCGGACGCACCGCCCGCACCCGCGCCGCCGTCCGCGACGCGGTGCTGGCCGGCCTGACCGAGCACGGCTACCCGGGTCTGACCGTGGAGTACGTCGCCGAGCACTCAGGCGTGCACAAGACCACGCTCTACCGCCGCTGGAAGGACGTCGAGGGCCTGGTGGCGGACGCCCTGGACCTCGCCGGCGAGGACAGCTGGGTCCCGCCCGACACCGGGTCCCTGGAGGGGGATCTGCGCGCCCTCGCCCATGAGGTCGTCGCCTCCTTCACCGACCCGGCCGTGGCCGCGTCCGGCTCCGCGATGATCGCCGCCGGCTTCCAGTCGGAGCGGGCGGCCGGGGCGCTGCGGGCGTACTACGCCGAGAGGTTCCAGCGCTGCGAGGCCATCGTCGAACGTGCGGTCCGCCGGGGGGAGTTGCCCGCACCCGCGACTGCCGCCGGCGCCGCGGAAGCGGCCGCCCCCATCGGCACCCTCGACGCCGGCACGCTGGTGCGCTCCGTCTCCGCACCGCTCTTCTTCCGCCTCTTCATCACCCGGGAGCCGATCGACGACGCCCTCGCCGACCAGGCCGTGGCGGCGACGCTGGCCGCCGCCCGTGCGGGGGTGTTCACCACCGGGGGCACGACGGACGCCGTCCCGGACACCGCTCCGGACGTGGACTCCTGACCGCGCCCGCCCCGCCGTCCGGACAGCGGGCGCCGAACGCCGGCGGCGCGGTCGGCCCCGGGGTACTGCCCCGTCCTTCCCGGGGTCCGCATCCGCGGGCTCACACCGTCCAGGACGGTTCGAGCTGCACGACGTCTCCGGCGATCGCCTGGACATCCGCGGCTATCTGGGCCCGCAGCGCCAGCCGTTCGACCCGTTCGGGCCGGTACTTCCCGCGCTCGGCCGCCGACTGCCACATGGAGAGCACCAGGAACTCCTCCCCCGGAGCCCTCCCCAACATCCCCCGCAACATGCCCGGTGAGCCCGCCATCGCCGGGTTCCAGACCTTCTCCTGCATCAGCATGAAGTGCTCGACCCGATCCTCGCGCACCTGACAGTGCGCCAGCCGCAGCACGTCCACATCGCCGAACACCGGACGGAAGCCCACCTTCACATCGAACTCGTGCTCGAACAGCCGGACTTGGGCGTCCTTGAACGTGCCGATCTGGGCGGCCGCCAGCCGGTCGTGGGAGCGCGCCATGAAGGAGTCGTAGAACGCCCGGCTCTCCCAGAAGGCCACCAGATGCGCGACACCCGGCCTCGCCCGGCTCCATCCACCGCCCTGCCCCCGGAACCCCGGCTCCCCCAGCAGCCCCGCCCATTTCCGCTGCCCCCGCTCGAACCCTCGACGGTCCACAACGGTGAGGCGAATCCACTTGACCAGCACCGCGCCATCGTACGGCCCGAGAGCGCAGCCGGATCACTGCGCGTCACACTCCGACCACCCCGAACTTCCTTACGGGCGCGGGTCGATGGGCGTACGGATGCCCCACCGCCGCTCCACCGCCTCGGCCGCCTCCCGACACCGGCCCTCCCGGCAGGAGCGCCCGATCAGCTGCACGCCGTACGGGAGGCCGTCCACCACGTCGGTGGGCACAGCAGCCACCGCGAGCACGCCGACGAAGCTCGTCGCGGCGCGCAGCCGGTGACGGGGGCGGACCTCGCACACCGCGCATGGGGGCACCAGCACCGCCCCTGGGTCGCGCGGATCGGCGCCGGCCCGGGTCCGGCCGGCCTTCGTGGCCCAGGTCGCCGCCAGTCCGACGCTGACCGAAATTCGGCCACGTTCTGACCGGCCGCCCGCCGCCTCTCCGCGCCCGAGGGACTGGACGTACTGGACGCGCACCTGGGCCGCCGCGGGGACAAGCGAACTTCCCCACCCCCTCCCCAGCAGCTGTTTCCGGCCATTTCCATAACGCACATTGCCCTCAATCCCCCTCCGACCAGGGGAAGTTCACTCGGCGCCGGAGGACGCGCACGTGGCACGATGGTCGGCAACGGGAAGTCCTGGGGAGTCGTCGCGTGACCGCGTGGGCCGAGCCGCGCCCCTGGGAGGAAGGAGGGGAAGCCCGGTGAGCACGTTCAACAAAGGGGTCGAGAAGGTCGAGGTATCGCTCAAGTGGGACCCCAGCCCCCTGGGCACGCCGGACCACGACCTCGACATCATCGCGGCGACCTACACGGCCGACGCGCCGCACGGCGATCCGGCCTATCTGGTGCACTTCGACAGCCGGTCGCCCGACGGAACCATCACCCTCAACCGGGACAGCCGGACCGGCCAGGGGTTCGGCTTCGACGAGATCATGACGCTGGAACTGGACCGGCTGGCGGACACCTACACCCGGGTCGTCGTCGGTGTGGCCATCCAGCAGGCCGAGGGCCGCAAGGTCTTCGGTGACATCGCGAACACCGCCGTACGGGTCCGCCAGGGGTACACCGAGCTGGCGCAGGACGACTTCGCCGGGGTCGCGGACGCAACCGCCGCCGCGGTCGCCGAATTCGCCCGGGACGAGGCGGGCAACTGGCAGTTCCGCCCCGGCCTCCGCGGGTTCTCCACCGACCCGGAAACCTTCGCCCGCACGATGGGGCGGTGACGACGGCGGACCGGTGACCCGCCACCGGCACGGAGGGGAGACGGCGGCCAGCCGTCTCCCCTCTTCTCTGCCCGTCCCTCTTCTCTGCCCGCCGCACCATCCGACTCCCCCCGCCCGCTGCGCTATCCGGCCGCCCGCTTACGGCGGCGATGTACCGCCACCCGTTCCCGCGAGGCGCACGCGGTCGAGCAGTAACGGCGGGCACTGCCCGGGCCGGTGCCCAGATAGAGCGTGCGACATCGGGCGGCCGCGCACTCCCCCCAGGGGACCCGGCCGTACTCGCTGAGAATCTGGGCCAGCGCCAACGCACTTGAGGCGAGGAGCCACTCGGCCCAGCTCGCCTCGTCGCCCCGGTCGATGTGCAGGTGCCAGGCGTGCCCGTCGTGTCGGGAGAGACGCGGGCGGGCACCGTACGCCGCCAACAGCGCATTGATCGCATGGGCCGCCCGGTCCGGGTCGGGCTCGGCGAGGATCGTGGCCAGGCGCGCGGCGGCACCCCTCAGGTCATCGGCGTCGTCCTGGGAGAACGCCGGCTCGGTGAGGTCTTCGGGCCGCTCCCCGTGGTGTGCGAGCAGCGCGGCCAGGGCGTCCCTGGACAGCGCCGGATCCGCGCGGACCGCATTGGCCAGGTCGACCAGCCGCTCGGCGGCCCGGAACCCCTGCCCCCTCGCCCCTTCACCCTTCACCGGGCCACCTCACTCCGTGCCACTCCGCGCGACTCCGCGCCGTGATCCGCCGGGACGGTCGATGCCCTGGCCCGCCGTACCCCTCCCAGCGTAACGTCTTGCAGATATAAGGCGTTACCCCTCCCCGACCACCGTTCACCCACTCGCCCGGAACCCGGAGATGCGCATGCCGCCGCGCCCCGCCCCCTCAGGACCGCGATCAGGATTACCCCTCTATCTGGCCACCGCCTTCTTCGCCCGCCTGGCGGACGAGGGGATGGCCGTGGCGGTGGCGCTGCTGGCGCTGGAGCGCTCCGGGAGCGCGGCCCAGGGCGCGTTCGTCCTCACCGCCTGGATGGCGCCGCATGTGGTCGCCGCGCCCCTGGTCGGCGCCTTCGCCACACGGATGCGCCGTCCCCGGCTGTGCCACCTCGCCGCGCTGGGCGGCTTCGCCACCGCCATCGTGACGCTGTCCGCACTCGTCGGACGTGCCCCGGCCCCAGTGGTCCTCGCCGTCGCGCTGACCGGCGGCGCCTGCGGCCCGGCCGTCTCCGGCGGGCTGTCCGGCCTGATCGCCGCCCTGCTGCCGTCGGGCGAGCGACGGGACCGCGCCTACGCTCTCGATGCGGCGGTCTACAACGCCGCGTCGGTGGCCGGCCCCGCGGCGGTCAGCGTGGTGACCGCCCTGGCTTCTCCCGGCGCGGCGATGACGCTCCTCGGGGGCGCGGCCGCCGTCGGGGCGGTACTGGTCACGGGGTTGCCGTACGGGGCCGCGGACCAGGTCACACCGGGCCCGTTGCCGGCCCGCGGCACGCTGCGCACCGACCTCACGGCGGGGCTGACGGCCCTGTGGCGGATCCGGGAACTGCGCGCCATCACGGCTGGCACCTGCCTGGCGTTCGGCGGCGTCGGCGGCCTGACCACCACCGCGGTCCTGCTCGCCGGCCACCGGGGCCACCCCGGAGCGGGCGGTGCCCTGATGACCGCCTTTGCAGTCGGGGCGCTCCTCGGCGCGCTCGCGGTGGCCCGGTGGCAGCCGCCCGTCCCGGACCAACGGCTCGTCGTACTGGCCCTGTGCGGCACCGGCCTCGCCCTGGGCGCCGCCGCCCTCGTCCCGTCGCCGGCCGCCGGTGCGGTGCTGTTCGTCCTGGCGGGCGTGTGCGACGGCCCGCTGCTCACCGCCACCCTGCGGATCCGGGCCGCATACGCCCCACCGCGCGCCCGCGCCCAGGTCTTCACCCTCGGCGCGGGTCTGAAGATCACCGCGGCGGCCTGCGGCGCCCCCCTCGTCGGTACCGCCGCCGCGCTGCCGCCGCCCCTGTTGCTGCTCGCCATCGCGGCGGTCCAGCTGTGCGCCGCGCTGCTCTACGTCCTCAGCCGTCCGCGGACGGGCCACCGCGGCGGCACCCCGGACACGACGAAGGGGACCGGCACCAGACCGATCCCCTCCCCCAGCCGTTAGTCCGCCGCGGCGGCGCGGCACCCCGGAGCCCGGACCGTCGTCCGCGGGTCCTCACGGGTGCCGCACGGCGCCGCATGGGAGGGCTCTCCCACGCGGCGCCGATCGGGCTCAGCTACAGCCGCTGGTCGACCCGCAGCCCTCGCAGAGGTAGCAGCTGCCGGCCCGCTGCATCTTCGTCCCGCAGGAGAAGCACAGCGGCGCGTCGGCGTTGATGCCCAGCTGCATCTCGACCAGTTCGGCGTTGGTGTGCGCCTGCTTGGGAGCCGGTGCGGCGGCCTCCTCGACGCTCTTCACCACCGGGGCCGGGTCCGTCTGGCGCGGCGCCGACTGGGCCAGGCCCTCGACGTCGACCTCGTCCTCGGACGGCTCGTACGAGCCGGTCTCCAGGTGGCGCGTGCGCTCCTCGACGGAGTGGATGCCGAGCGCCGAGCGGGTCTCGAACGGCAGGAAGTCCAGCGCCAGGCGGCGGAAGATGTAGTCGACGATCGACTGCGCCATCCGCACGTCCGGGTCGTCCGTCATGCCGGCCGGCTCGAAGCGCATGTTGGTGAACTTCGAGACGTAGGTCTCCAGCGGCACGCCGTACTGGAGGCCCACCGAGACCGCGATGGAGAAGGCGTCCATCATGCCCGCGAGGGTCGAGCCCTGCTTGGACATCTTCAGGAAGACCTCACCCAGACCGTCGTCCGGGTAGGAGTTGGCGGTCATGTAGCCCTCGGCGCCGCCGACCGTGAAGGAGGTGGTGATGCCGGGACGACCCTTCGGGAGGCGCTTGCGGACCGGGCGGTACTCGACGACCTTCTTCTCGGCGACCGGCTCGACCTCGGCCTTCTTCTCCTG
Organism: Streptomyces sp. NPDC048506; assembly: GCF_040651315.1. Classification (NCBI taxonomy): domain Bacteria; kingdom Bacillati; phylum Actinomycetota; class Actinomycetes; order Kitasatosporales; family Streptomycetaceae; genus Streptomyces; species Streptomyces sp. NPDC048506. The sequence goes on along the minus strand of NZ_JBEZIX010000019.1, from coordinate 77,276 downwards.
CTCCTTCTTCTTGGCGGAGAGCGGCTGGCCGACCTTGCAGTTGTCGCGGTAGATCGCGAGCGCCTTCAGGCCGAGCTTCCAGCCCTGGAAGTAGACGTCCTCGATCTCCTCGACGGTGGCCGTCTCCGGGACGTTGACGGTCTTGGAGATCGCTCCGGAGAGGAACGGCTGCGCCGCGGCCATCATGCGGACGTGGCCCATCGGGGAGATGGAGCGCTCGCCCATGGCGCAGTCGAAGACCTCGTAGTGCTCCGGCTTGAGGCCGGGGGCGTCGACGACGTTGCCGTGGTCGGCGATGTGGGCGACGATCGCCTCGACCTGCTCGGGCTGGTAGCCGAGCCGCTTGAGCGCCTTGGGGACCGTGTTGTTCACGATCTGCATGGAGCCGCCGCCGACCAGCTTCTTGAACTTGACCAGGGCCAGGTCCGGCTCGACGCCCGTGGTGTCGCAGTCCATCATCAGGCCGATGGTGCCGGTCGGTGCGAGCACCGACGCCTGCGCGTTGCGGAAGCCGTTCTTCTCGCCCAGGCGCAGCACGTCCTGCCAGGCCTCGGTGGCCGCCGCCCACACCGGGGTGTCCAGGTCGTCCATACGCACCGCGGCACCGTTGGCGTCGGAGTGCTGCTTCATGACGCGCTTGTGGGCGTCCGCGTTGCGGGCGTAGCCGTCGTACGGGCCGACCACCGCGGCCAGTTCGGCCGAGCGCCTGTAGGAGGTGCCGGTCATCAGGGAGGTGATGGCACCGGCGAGCGCACGGCCGCCGTCGGAGTCGTAGGCGTGGCCGGTGGCCATCAGCAGGGCGCCGAGGTTGGCGTAGCCGATGCCCAGCTGGCGGTAGGCGCGGGTGGTCTCGCCGATCTTCTCGGTCGGGAAGTCGGCGAAGCAGATGGAGATGTCCATCGCCGTGATGACCAGCTCGACGACCTTGGCGAAGCGCTCGGCGTCGAAGGACTGGTTGCCCAGGTCGTCGTCGCGCAGGAACTTCAGGAGGTTGAGCGAGGCGAGGTTGCACGAGGAGTTGTCCAGGTGCATGTACTCGCTACAGGGGTTGGACGCGGTGATCCGACCGGTCTCCGGCGAGGTGTGCCAGTGGTTGATGGTGTCGTCGTACTGGATGCCGGGGTCGGCGCACGCCCAGGCGGCCTCGGCCATCTTGCGGAACAGGCCCTTGGCGTCGACCTCCTCGATGACCTCGCCGTTCAGCCGGCCGCGCAGGCCGAACTTCGCGCCGGTCTCGACGGCCTTCATGAACTCGTCGTTCACACGGACCGAGTTGTTGGCGTTCTGGTACTGGACGGACGTGATGTCGTCGCCGCCCAGGTCCATGTCGAAGCCCGCGTCACGCAGCGCGCGGATCTTCTCCTCCTCCTTCACCTTGGTCTCGATGAAGGCCTCGACGTCCGGGTGGTCGACGTCCAGGACGACCATCTTGGCCGCGCGGCGGGTGGCGCCGCCCGACTTGATCGTTCCGGCCGACGCGTCGGCGCCGCGCATGAAGGAGACCGGGCCGGAGGCGTTGCCGCCGGAGGAGAGCAGCTCCTTGGAGGAGCGGATGCGGGAGAGGTTCAGGCCGGCGCCGGAGCCGCCCTTGAAGATCATCCCCTCTTCCTTGTACCAGTCCAGGATCGACTCCATGGAGTCGTCCACGGAGAGGATGAAGCAGGCGCTGACCTGCTGCGGCTGCTGGGTGCCGACGTTGAACCACACCGGCGAGTTGAAGCTGAAGATCTGGTGCAGCAGGGCGTACGCCAGCTCGTGCTCGAAGATCTCGGCGTCCGCCGGGGAGGCGAAGTAGCCGTTCTCCTCACCGCTCTTGCGGTACGTCTTGACCACGCGGTCGATGAGCTGCTTGAGGCTCGACTCGCGGTTCGGGGAGCCCACCGCGCCACGGAAGTACTTGCTCGTGACGATGTTGACCGCGTTCACCGACCAGAAGTCGGGGAACTCGACGCCACGCTGCTCGAAGTTGACCGAGCCGTCGCGCCAGTTGGTCATGACGACGTCACGGCGCGCCCACTCCACCTCGTCGTACGGATGCACGCCGGGTGTGGTGTGAATGCGCTCGATACGCAGACCCTTGCTCGCCTTGCTGCCCTTGGCGCGGGAGCCTCGTGCCGGGCCGCTCGTCGTCTCTGTCATTCCGCCTCCCTGTATACGGGCAAACGCCCATATGTGCGCACGCATTCCGTGGCACGGTGTTTGTCTTTCTGATACCGGGGCGCCCTGCTCTCGCCCCGATACAGGTCCTGGATGCGCGCCGAGCTCAGTCGGCGGCGGTGGCGGGCACCGGAACGGCCGGGCCGCCGGCCTCCCCGCCGGTCCCGCCTTCCTGCCCGGGCGGCTCCTGCTCGCGCTGCTCCCGCAGCTCGGCGATGGCCGCCTCGAAGTCCTCAAGTGAATCGAACGCCCGGTAGACGGACGCGAAGCGCAGGTACGCGACGAGGTCGAGTTCCTGCAACGGGCCCAGTATGGCCAGCCCGACGTCGTGGGTGGACAGCTCCGCACTGCCGGTGGCGCGCACCGCCTCCTCGACCCGCTGGCCGAGCTTGGCGAGGGCGTCCTCGGTGACCGGGCGACCCTGGCACGCCTTGCGCACTCCCGCGATGACCTTGTTGCGACTGAAGGGCTCGGTGACCCCGCTCCGCTTGATCACCATCAGCGACGCCGTCTCGACGGTCGTGAAACGGCGGGAGCAGTCGGGGCACTGACGGCGCCGACGGATAGCCGTCCCGTCGTCCGTGGTCCGGCTGTCGACGACCCGACTGTCGGGGTGCCTACAGAAGGGGCAGTGCATGGCTCCACCCTCCTCACCCTCGATATACGGACGTACGTACGCCATCGATCCCGGCGTACGACGAATAACCCCGTCGGACCCCTGCGGGCCCCTCGGAGCAGCCACCAGCATAGGCGATTCCCGGACCCCTGAAGGACCAGGCACCACAACTTCTGGGCGGGCGAACGCATCTAACCACTAGATGTGGTGTCGGCCCGCTTACATTCGCCTACCGCGTGTCGCGGCGGAGGCGGGCCGCGCGATCGCCCACGAGGGTACGGGAAGCCCCCCGGCGGGGCGTGCGGCGGGGCGGGGGTGACAGAATCGGCCGGGCTGCGGGAGCCGGGCGGAAGCGGACGACGGAGCCCACGGAACGCCCTTCGGCCATACACCCAGCCACTTGATCGGGTCAGCCAATCAGTGAATATTTCACTCGAACGTGTGTTTGGCGCAACCTTTCGAAAGCAACTACCGTTGGCTAACTAGGGAGAACATTTCGAGAGGGGCCGACGTGACCACCACCGCAGACAGCGCGACCATCACCGCACAAAGCCACTCCCAGAGCCGATTCGAACATCCGCAGAAGGCACAGCGGTCACCGATGGACGACGCCACGTTGGACTCCGAAGAGCAGAAGCCCGCCCGTTCGCTGCCAGGCCGACCCCCAGGAATCCGCGCGGACAGTTCAGGCCTCACCGACCGCCAGCGCAGGGTGATCGAGGTGATCAGGGACTCGGTACAGCGGCGTGGGTACCCGCCGTCCATGCGCGAGATCGGCCAGGCCGTCGGGCTCTCCAGCACGTCGTCCGTCGCCCATCAACTCATGGCCCTGGAGCGCAAGGGCTTCCTCCGGCGCGACCCGCACCGCCCCCGGGCGTACGAGGTGCGCGGCTCCGACCAGACCACCACCGCCGCGACGGAGACCGCGGGCAAGCCCGCCGCGTCCTACGTCCCGCTGGTCGGCCGGATCGCCGCCGGTGGCCCGATCCTCGCGGAGGAGTCGGTCGAAGACGTCTTCCCGCTCCCCCGCCAGCTGGTCGGCGACGGCGAGCTGTTCGTACTGAAGGTCGTGGGTGACTCCATGATCGAGGCCGCGATCTGCGACGGCGACTGGGTCACGGTCCGCCGCCAGCCGGTCGCCGAGAACGGCGACATCGTGGCCGCGATGCTCGACGGCGAGGCCACCGTCAAGCGCTTCAAGCGCGAGGACGGCCATGTGTGGCTGCTGCCGCACAACGCCGCGTACCAGCCGATCCCCGGCGACGAGGCCACGATCCTCGGCAAGGTGGTGGCGGTGCTGCGGCGCGTCTGACCCACCCCTCACGACCGAGCCCCGGAACCACTGCGCCGGTTCCGGGGCTCGTTTTTGCCGCTGGACCACGGCCGCCCTCGTCAGGAATCGGCGGCCTTCTTCGCGGCCGCGTCGATGGCGGCCAACGAGCGGCGGACCTGGTTGCGGTCGGTGGTGTACCAGAACTCCGGCATGGACTTGCGGAGGAAGGAGCCGTAGCGGGCCCGTTCGACGCGGGGGTCCAGGACGGCGACCACCCCGCGGTCTCCCGTGGCGCGCACCAGACGCCCGGCGCCCTGCGCCATCAGCAGGGCGGCGTGGGTGGCCGCGACGGCCATGAAGCCGTTGCCGCCCGCCTCCTCCACGGCCTTCTGCCGCGCACTCATCAGCGGGTCGTCCGGGCGCGGGAACGGCACCCGGTCCATCACCACCAGCTGGCAGTTCGGGCCGGGGACGTCGACGCCCTGCCAGAGCGAAAGGGTCCCGAAGAGGCAGGTACGGGCGTCCGCCGCGAAGGTCCGGATCAGCTCGCCGAGGGTCTCCTCGCCCTGGAGGAGGATCGGCATGTCCAGACGGCCGCGCAGCTCCTCGGCGGCAGCCTGTGCGGCGCGCATGGACGAGAAGAGGCCGAGGGTCCGGCCACCTGCGGCCTCGATCAGCTCGGCGAGCTCGTCGAGCATGTCGCCGCGGCTGCCCTCCCGGCCCGGCTGGGCGAGGTGCTTGGCCACGTAGAGGATGCCCTGCTTGCCGTAGTCGAAGGGCGAGCCGACGTCCAGACCCTTCCACGGCGGTACGTCCTCGCCCCCGGTCCCCTCCGGGGCCAGGCCCAGGGAAGCCGCGACGCCGTTGAAGTCGCCCCCGAGCCTGAGGGTGGCGGAGGTGAGCACGACGGAGCGGTCCTCGAACAGCTTCTCGCGCAGCAGGCCGGAGACCGAGAGCGGGGCCACCCGGAGGGAGGCGCCGAACCGGTCGTGCCGCTCGTACCAGACGACGTCGTACTCGGAGCCGTTGGCGATGCGCTCGGCCACGGCGTGGACGTTCTCCACCGACGCCAGGGCCTGCTTGCGGACGGCGTCCTCGTCCTGGACCGACTTGTCGCGGGTCGAGCCGAGCGCCGCGATCACCGTACGGGCGGCGTCCCGCAGCGCCATCAGGCAGTAGCCGAGCTCCTCGGGGATCTCCTCCAGGCGGCCGGGCAGGGACAGCTCCATCAGGCGCTCGAAGGTCTCCGCGGCGGTCTGGAGCTGGTCCGCGGCCTTCTCGTTGACGAGCTTGGCGGCCCGGCGCACGGCGCGGTTGACCTGGCCGGGGGTGAGCTCGCCGGTGGCGACGCCGGTGACCCGGGAGACCAGCTCATGGGCCTCGTCGACGATCAGGACCTCGTGCTGCGGGAGGACCGGTGCGCCCTCGATCGCGTCGATGGCGAGCAGCGCGTGGTTGGTGATCACGACCTCGGCGAGCTTGGCCCGCTCCCTGGCGGCCTCGGCGAAGCACTCCGCCCCGTACGCGCACTTCGAGGCGCCGAGGCACTCCCGGGAGGAGACCGAGACCTGCCCCCAGGCTCGGTCCGAGACGCCGGGGGTCAGGTCGTCGCGGTCCCCGGTCTCCGTCTCGTCCGCCCAGTCGCGCAGCCGCAGCAGGTCCTTGCCGAGCTTGCTGGTCGGCGTGGCCTGCTCGAACACGTCGAAGAGGCCGTCCTCCTCTTCCTGCGGGGCGCCCTCGTGCAGGCGGTGCAGGCACAGGTAGTTCGACCGGCCCTTGAGCATGGCGAACTCCGGGCGGCGGCGGAGCAGCGGGTGCAGCGCGTCGACCGTACGCGGAAGGTCGCGCTCCACCAGCTGACGCTGTAGCGCGAGGGTGGCCGTGGCGACCACCACCCGCTCGCCGTGGGCGAGCGCCGGCACAAGGTAGCCGAGGGACTTTCCGGTGCCGGTGCCGGCCTGGACGAGCAGGTGGGAGTTCTCGTCCACGGCCTCGGCGACGGCCTCGGCCATCGCCACCTGACCGGGGCGCTCGGTGCCGCCGACGGCGGTGACGGCGGCGTGCAGCAGATCGGGGAGGGAGGGCTTCGTCATAGCGCTGCAAGCCTACGCGGGACCACTGACAGCCGCCCCGGTCACGGTGCGAACAGGGGGTTGGCGACGGTGCCGTGCACGGCGGCGTGCGGGCGCTCGTCGCGGTCCCGGTAGCCGTCCACGTGCAGACGGTTGCGGTTCAGGCACAGCCGCTCGATCCGCGGAGTGAGCAGGTCGAAGGTCTCGTACCGCTCCTTGAGGCCGGGGAAGCGCTCGTGGTGGCGCAGGATCTCCGCCCGTACGAGTGACCAGAACTCGGCCTCGGGAACGTCCAGTTGGTCCGCGCACAGCGGCGCGAGGTAACGGAAGACGCCGACGAACAGCCCGGAGTGGATGAACTGGGTGAGGAAGGTGGGCGGTTCGGTCAACAGCACCGTGCGCACGTCGTCCGGCATGGAGTCGTGCTCCGGGAGCGGCTGGGAGGTGGTGTTGACGTCGTCGACGAAGTCCTTGACCGCGAGGCGGGTGGGGATGTCGTGCTCGTCGAAGACGACGATGGCGTTCTCCCCGTGGGGGGAGAACACCGTGCCGTACTGGTAGAGGAAGTGCAGCAGCGGCGGCAGCAGGGCGGCGAACAGCCGGCTCAGCCAGGCGCGCGGGGCCAGGCCCGAGCGGTGCACCAGCTCCGCGGTCTGGGCGCGGCCCCGGGGGTCGGTCTGGAGCAGCGAGGCCAGCGTGCGGGCCCGTTCACCGGGGTCGAGCCGGCCGCTGATCGGCTCGCGCCAGATGCAGCCGAGGAGCTCCTTGAACTGGTAGGGGACGCCGGGCAGCCGGTCGTAGAGCGGGTGCTCGACGGTGACGGAGGCGATCTCGCCGAGCAGGATCACCCGGGTCTCGTCGCGCAGGAAGGGGTCGGCGTCGCGCAGTCCGTGCACCCAGCGGGTGACGGCCGGCGCTGCGAGGGTCCGCTCGGTGGGCAGACCGCGCCAGACCAGGGTGTTGAGGATGGACAACGGCAGTTTGACCGTTCGGGCCTCGGGCCGGCTGATGTTGAGGAAGGTGCGGATCGACTGCTGCGGCAGGCGGAGGTCGTTGTCAGTGGGCAGCGCGATGATGGATCTGTCCGCGAGTTGCGGGGCGAAGAGCGGGGCGATGGTCTCGTCCCACTGCCAGGGGTGGACGGGGAGGTAGAGGTAGTCGGCGGGGTCCTGGCCCTCGTCGCTGATGGTGCGCGCGAAGGCGTGCCGGGTGGCGGGGTCGAGCTCCTCGCCGTAGAGACGATCGGGGGTGGCGAGCGTGGGGATACCGCGGTAGCGGGCGATGCGGTGGTGCGCGGCGAGCCAGGGCAGGCGCTGCGCGGTACGGGCCTCCGGTGCCCAGGTCGCCGCGTCGGCGGCGGAGAAGCCGAGCCGGCCCTTGTTCGCGACGAGCCAGGGGTGGCCGGTCTGGTGGCCTTCGAGGGCGGCGTAGTCCAGGTCGGCAAGGTCGGCAGCGCTGAGGGCGGTGGCGTCGAGGCGGGTGTCGGCGGCGAGGGTGGCGGTCAGCTCGCGGATGAGGTGGCCGGTGGTGTCGCCGGACAGGCCCAGGACGGTGTCGTGGGCGTGCGTCAGGAAGCGGAAGGGATCGGAGTCGGGAGTGATCGAGTCGGGATCGACGCGCCAGTGCCCGTAGGCACCACGGCGGGCGCGGAAACGGTAGACGAGGTCGTCGGTGACCGGCAGGCGGTACTGCGCGGTGCCGTCCGGGGCGGTGCCGTCGGGCTCGGGGGTGAGGATTTCCTCGTACGCGAACTCCGCCAGGGTCTTGGCGAACAGTCGGCGCGCTGCGTGCTGCCAGGAGCGGTGCGAAGGCTGGGGTTCAGGAGACAAGGCGGGACTCCTCGAGGCGGGACCGCCCCGGCACGTACGGGGGACAACCGGGGCGGCGGGGTGGACGGCGGACCGGACCGGGGCCGTCGACCGACGGCCCCGGGGTCAGAGCAGGTGGCGGTGGGCGCGGTCGCGAACCATCAACGCCGCGCGTTTGCCCGGGAGTTCGAGCTCGTCGGAGTAGCGGAAGCCCCCGGTCAGGAACGCTGCGACGGAGGCGGTGTTGCGCAGGTCGGGCTCGGCGACGACCCGTGTGCAGTGCGGGCGGTGGTCGAGTACGAGGTCGGCGGCGGCGCGCAGCAGTGCACTGCCCAGGCCGCGGCTGCGGTCGCCGGCGCCGCCGATGAGCAGGTGGATCCCGGTGTCCTGGGGACGGGCCGGGTAGTGCCGCGCAAGGGGGTCCAGGTCGGCACGGTAGATCTCCCAGTAGCTCATCGGTACCCCGGCCAGCACCCCGAGGCAGGGCACGCTCCGGCCGTCGCCGTCGAGCTGGCCGCGCAGATGGGCGGCGGTGGTCTCCGGCGGCCCGGACAGCTCCCAGAAGGCCGCGACGGCCGGATCGTTCATCCAGGCGGCGATCCGGTCGAGGTCGCGCGTCAGCTCGACGGGGACGAGCTCGAACGGGCCGGCCGGGGTGTCGGCCGGCCCCCAGCCGGCCAGGTCGTCCAGCAGCGGGCCGGCCCCCGGGAGCCCGGGGGACGCCGGCTGCCGGTGGCCATCGGCGAGCAGCGCACCGCCGTGCGGCGGGAACGGAAGGTCGACGGTGCGGTGGGAGCTCGAGCTGAGGCCGGAGTCGGGGTGGGGCACGGCGACGCTCTCCTCTCATGGCCGGATGCCACGTGGCCTTGTGGGTCGCGGGGCGTCGGCGCCGGGGACGGGTTGTGGGTGTCGGCGGTGGGGACGTGCAGCGGGTCAGGGGACGAGGGGGTTGGGCAGGGTGACGTAGACGGACTGGGTCTCGACCGGGCCGACGAGTTCGTCCAGGCCGTGCAGCCGGGTCGCGAGGTTGGCCTTGCAGCGCAGGGTGCGAGCGGACAGCAGCTGCTCGGGGAGCGGCGAGCGGTGTGCGTGGGGGGCCGTGGCGGCGTCGGCGAGGAACCGCCGGAAGGCGGCGAGCAGGATCTCCTCGCGGACCAGGCGTTGGGCGCCGAAGGCCCCGATGAGCCCGAGCACGTTGTTGATGCCGAGGTAATAGGCGAAGCGCTCGTCGATGACGTCGTCGGCGACGAAGGTGTCGCTGACGGTGCCGATACCGGGCAGTCGCCGCTCCAGCTCGGCGCGCCGCGAGGTGCGGAAGTAGTAGCCCTGGTTGTCGCGGTAGCGGCCGCCGGCCGGCCAGCCCTCGGGGTCCAACAGCACCAGGGTGTTCTGCTGGTGGGCCTCCAGGACGACGCCGGTGGTGCCGTCGAGCCACAGCAGGGGCCGTACGACCGCTTCGAGGTAGCGCAGGAACCACTCGGTGGCCACCGCGCCAGGGGGGCGGCCGGTGCGCGCACCGAGCGTGCCCACCAGGTCTTCCAGCCGGGAGCGCACGCCCGCGTGGCCGGGCCAGGGCCGGGGGGAGGTGAGGCCGGCGATGCAGACCGCGTCGTCGGTGGTGGTGAAGGGGTTGTGGCGGATGACGGCGTCCAGGCCCGGTACGGGTTCGCCGTCGGGGCCGTCGACGGCCAGGTAGGCCGGGTCGCGGACGATGTCGAAGCCCGGATGGGCGGCCTGCCACTGCTCGGCGAGGCCGGTGCGCAGCAGTCGGTGCACCTCGACGCCGCGCACCAGCTCCTTGCGGAGGTTCTCCCGGCGGGAGTTGGTGATCCGCAGCCCGAGGGAGAGCTTGAGCATGGCGTCCGCGCCGGTGCGGTAGACGGTGCGGACGGAGGACGTGGGGTGCCAGCGGGGACCGTGTGCGCCCAGGTCGTGGAGCACGCCGGCATCCCGAAGGGCGGCGACGTCCGGACGGTCGGCGAGCTCCCGTGCCTGCCATGGGTGCAGCGGCAGCGGCACCGTTCCGTCCGGAAGGGGGAGCCGTTCCCCGGCCAGCCGTACGACGAGCTGCTCTGCCGGTACGGCCTTGCCGCGTTCGGTCCAGGCGGAGTCGGCGGCGAGCGCGGAGCGGTGCACGGCCATCCAGTGCAGCGGGAAGGCACCGCGCAGTTCGGGCGAGTAGGCGCGGGTCTCGGCGGCGGAGAGGCCCTCGCGGCTCTTGGGGGTGGGGTGCAGCGGATGCCCGAAGAGCAGGGACTGCTCGGCTTCGAGGAAGAGGGCGCTGTGGTCGTCGGCGGGCCGGGCACGCCGGTCGGCGAGGAAGGTGGCCACGTTGCGCACGGAGTCGGCGACCCGTCCGACGAGTTCGGCGCCGTCGCCGTCCGGTGTCTGCGCGGCCTCGCCCTGCGGATCGGACCGCTCGTCGGCGTCCGCCACCCGGTGCTCACCGCCGTCCGAGGCCCGCCGGTCCCCGCCGTGCGCGGCCTCCCGGCGCAGCAGCGCGGCGAGGGTGACGGCGTCCAGCGGGGCGGCACCGGCCGGGGCGCCTTCGAGGGTGGGCGCGCCCAGGCGGTGCCAGCCGGTGGGCGACCAGTAGCGGACGGGGACGTGCAGGGCGCTCGCGGCCGCCCTCAGGGGGATGCGCAGCCGGCTGCCGGCCGGGCGGGACGTGCCGTTCTCGCGCAACCAGCACCGCAGCAGGTGCTCGATACCGGCCGCGTCGGCGGCGACTGCCGGATCGGGATGGTCGAGCGGGTCGTGGTCACCGTGCCGGGACCGGTCGTACGGCCCGGCGGTGCCGCGCGGGCCGGTCTGCGCCGGGCCCTCGTGGGTCTGCCGGTGGCAGTCGTCGTCCGGGGTGCGTCGCTGCTGGCGCGGTACGGACTCGATCGTGGCGGCGCTCTGAGGCCGGTCGGGGGCGCTCTCGCCGGGCTGGGCGTTGTCGGCGCCGGGGCGTTCGTTCATGCGGAGGTGCCTCGCAGTGTCGTGGGGGACGAGCCCGTCGGCCCGGGGGTGGTGCGGGCCGCCGCCGTGATGGCGTCGGCGAGGCGGTCGAGGATCGCGTCCGCCTGTTCGTCGGTGATGGTCAGGGGTGGCAGCAGCCGGACGACGGCGGAGTGCCGGCCGCCCAGTTCGACGATCAACCCGCGGTCCAGGCAGGCGTGCTGGATCGCGGCGGCGAGCTGTGGGTCGGCGGGGCGGGCGCCGGTGGGGTCGGCATCAGCGTCCCGGTCGACGATCTCCACGCCGAGCATCAGCCCCCGCCCGCGGACGTCGCCGATGCAGTCGTGCGCACCGGCGAGGGAGCGGAGCCGGGCGAGCATCCGGGCGCCGAGCTCACCGGCGCGTTCGGCGAGTCGATGGGCACGCACATAGGCGAGGGTGGCGGCACCGGCGGCCATGGCGAGCTGGTTGCCGCGGAAGGTGCCGGCGTGCGCACCGGGCTGCCAGGCGTCCAGTTCCTCGCGGTAGACGATCACCGCCAGCGGCAGGCTGCCGCCGATCGCCTTCGACAGGACGATCACATCGGGCACGATCCCGCTGTGTTCGACGGCCCAGAAGGCGCCGGTGCGGCCGACTCCGGTCTGCACCTCGTCGACGATCAGCGGGATCTGCCGGGCGGCGGTGAGCTCCCGCATCCGCCGCAGCCAGTCGTCCGGTGCGGGGATCACCCCGCCCTCCCCCTGGACGGGCTCCAGGATCATTCCGGCCGGCCGGGGCACGCCGCTCTTCTGGTCGTCGAGCAGGCTCTGGGTCCAACGGGCGGCGAGTTCGGCACCGCGCTCCCCGCCCGTCCCGAAGGGGCAGCGGTAGTCGTACGGGTAGGGCAGCCGGACCACGCTGGTGTGCTGCGCTCCCCCGGACGCGGCCAGCGCCTCCGCGGTCATGCCGTGGTAGGCGCCGGAGAAGGCCATCAGGCCGTCCCTGCCGGTGGCGGTGCGGACGAGTTTGAAGGCGGCCTCGACGGCGTCCGTGCCGGCCGGGCCGCAGAACTGGATGCGGGCCTTTTCCGCCAATTGTGGTGGCAGGGTGGCAAACAGCTCGGTGGTGAAGGCGTCCTTGACGGGCGTGGCCAGGTCGAGGATGTGCAGCGGTGCGCCGGAGTCCAGGACCGCGCGGATCGCCTCCAGCACCACCGGGTGGTTGTGGCCGAGCGCCAACGTCCCGGCCCCGGAGAGGCAGTCGAGGTAGCGTCTGCCGTCGGCGCCCTCGATCGTCAGCCCGCGGGCGCGCACCGGAACGATGGGCAGCGAGCGCGCGTACGTACGGGCAGCGGACTCACGCAGGGACTGCCGGCGCAGGATCCCCTCGTGTGCCGGCGGCGCGGCCGCCGGCACGATATCGGTCAACGCCACGGCAGTTGTGTCCTCCTGCTTGGTGAGCTGCTGAATACCGCGCGGGCCCCGCAGGCAGCCCGGCCGTCCCCCGTATGTACCAACGACGGTGACGACGCCGGATCACGGCCGAGAGCAAGATCCTTGACGGCTGGGAACCGGGGGCCCGAGTACCGCCGTCCCCATCGTCACCGGCATAGTGGTGTGCTGCGCCGGGATCTTGCCGTTCATGACAAGTTCGACCGACGCATTCCGCTCAAGCCACACCGGCTCAGTCCGATTCACCGGGGGGACCCAACCCATGCGCCCAATACGACGGCCAGTCCTGGCCGCCGCCGCCCTCTCCGCCGTCCTGGCGATGACCGTCACCGCCTGCGGTCCGGAGGGCGCCCACGCGGACGCCAATCCCAGTCAGTCCGCGGCCGACAGCACGGGTGGGGGTGAGATCAAGATTCCCCAGGACCTCCAGGACAAGCTCAAGGAACACGGCATCGACCTGGACAAGTGGAAGAACGGGGAGTGGAAGAACTGGGACAAGGACAAGTGGCTCCGGGAAGCCGGACAGTTCATCAACCCGATCATCAAGAACTTCTGGGACCCGGACAAGATCGACAAGGTCAAGCCGCCCAAGGACCCCAGCAAGCCCGAGGACATCTCGGAGGACCAGGGCAAGACCGATCCTGAGCCGGCCGCCGTCCCCGCTCAGCCGGTCAAGACCCCGTACACCTCCACCGCTCCCGGCGTGGGCCTGCTGCTGTTCAGCACCCCCGAGGGCGAGTCCCGGTGCTCCGCCACCGTCGTCAAGGACCCGGCGCACCCCGGCAAGTCGAACCTGGTGTGGACCGCGGCGCACTGTGTGCACGCCGGCAAGAACGGCGGTTGGTACCGCAACATGATGTTCGTGCCGAACTTCAACAAGACCGGCGGTTCCGCCGCGGAGTTGAAGAACAAGCCGTTCGAGGAGCGCGTCCCGTCCGGCAAGTGGTGGGCGGACGACATGGCGACGTCCCAGGAGTGGATCAAGGACGGCGGCGCCGTTCCGGGCGTGCCGATGGCTCCGTACGACTTCGCGCTGATGCACGTGAAGCCGGAGACGGGCACCGGCGGCAAGTCCCTCGAAGAGATGGCCGGCGGCGCGTACGAGGTCGACTTCAACGCCCCGGCGATGGCCAAGATCCCGAGCCTGACCGCCCAGGGCTACCCGGCCGAGGCGCCGTTCGACGGTGCGGCGCAGCAGCAGTGCACCGACAAGCCGACCCGGCTGTCGAGGGACGCCAAGATGCCGACCATGTACCGGATCGGCTGCACCATGACCGGTGGCTCCTCCGGTGGCCCCTGGTTCATCAAGGGCACCGACGGCAAGCCGGTGCTGGTCTCCAACATGTCGATGGGTCCGCGTCCGGCCAGCTGGTCGGCCGGCCCGCACCTCGGCCCCGAGGCCAAGGCCATGTTCGACAACATGAGCAAGAAGTGGGCGAGCAAGCAGTAGCCGGATGACGGGGTGGTGCCCTGTGCGGCACCACCCCCTCGCCCTCAGGTACGCCGAAGGCCCGCCCCCGGGAGTGGGGGCGGGCCTTCGGCGTCGTGCGCCGGGCGTCCTGCCGGACCGTTACGCGGCCGGCACGAACGGCTGGAACTCGGCGGCCAACTCCTCGTGCACCCGCGCCTTGAGGACCGTGCCCTCCGGGGTGTGCTCCTCGGAGATGACCTCGCCCTCGGCGTGCGCCCGCGAGACCAGGGCGCCCTGGGTGTAGGGCACCAGTACCTCGATCTCGACCTGCGGCCGGGGGAGCTCCGCGTCGAGGAGGGTCAGCAGCTCCGCCATGCCCTCGCCGGTACGGGCCGAGACCACCAGGGCGTGCTTCTCCTGGCGCAGCAGCCGCTGGAGCACCAGCGGATCGGCCGCGTCGGCCTTGTTCACGACCACGATCTCGGGCACGTCCGTCGCACCCACGTCGCGGATCACCTCGCGCACGGCGGCCAGCTGCTCCTCCGGCACCGGATGCGAGCCGTCGACCACGTGCAGGATGAGGTCGGACTCGCCGACCTCCTCCATCGTGGAGCGGAACGCCTCGACGAGGTGGTGCGGCAGGTGCCGGACGAAACCGACGGTGTCGGCGAGGGTGTAGAGCCGCCCGCTGGGCGTCTCGGCCCGCCGGACGGTCGGGTCCAGGGTGGCGAACAGGGCGTTCTCCACCAGGACGCCGGCGCCGGTGAGGCGGTTGAGCAGGGAGGACTTGCCGGCGTTGGTGTAGCCGGCGATGGCGACCGAGGGGACCTTGTTGCGCCGGCGCTCCTGGCGCTTGAGGTCCCGGCTGGTCTTCATCTCCGCGATCTCCCGGCGCATCTTCGCCATCTTCTCGCGGATCCGCCGCCGGTCCGTCTCGATCTTGGTCTCACCGGGACCACGGGTGGCCATACCGCCGCCGCCCGCCGAAGCGGAGCCACCGCCACCCATCTGTCGGGACAGCGACTGACCCCAGCCACGGAGCCTGGGGAGCATGTACTGCATCTGCGCCAGCGAGACCTGCGCCTTGCCCTCCCGGGACTTGGCGTGCTGGGCGAAGATGTCGAGGATCAGGGCGGTCCGGTCGACCACCTTGACCTTGACGACGTCCTCCAGGTGGATCAGCTGGCCAGGGGAGAGCTCACCGTCACACACCACGGTGTCCGCGCCGGATTCGAGAACGATGTCACGCAGCTCGGCGGCCTTGCCGGAGCCGATGTACGTGGCCGGATCCGGCTTCTCACGGCGCTGGATGACACCGTCGAGCACCTCGGCGCCGGCGGTCTCGGCCAGCGCGGCGAGCTCGGCGAGGGAGTTCTCCGCATCCTGCACCGTGCCCGAGGTCCACACGCCGACCAGTACCACCCGCTCCAGACGGAGCTGTCGGTACTCGACCTCGGTGACGTCCTCCAGCTCGGTGGAGAGACCCGCGACCCGGCGGAGCGCGGCCCGCTCCGAGCGGTCGTACTGGTCGCCGTCACGCTCCCCGTCGATCTCGTGGCTCCAGGCGACGTCCTCTTCCATCAGGGCGTCGGCCCGAAGGCCCTCGGGGAGGCGCTGCCGGTCCTGCGGAAGGGAAGAAGAGGAGGTCATTTGATCCTTTGCGTCGTTGGGAGCCCTCATCGGGGCCGGGTGACCCCACCGGGACTGTCGCTGGTGTCAACGAACGAACCGCCCCGGAGATTCCCCGGTCCCGTCCTCGTCGACCCGACGATGGTCGCACGGCCCCGGAGGGCCGTCACGCGGATTTTCCGGTCTTGGCGGGTTTTCCGGGGTGCCCGAACCGCCCTGTGGCCAGCCACAGCGGATGTCCCGGCATCGGGGGCGTGTGGGCACCGTACAGCCAGCCGTGGAAGAAGCCCGACAGGTCCTGGCCGGCGACCTTGGAGGAGAGTGCGATGAAGTCGGCGGAGTCGGCCACGCCGTCGCGGTGCTCGGTCACCCAGGCGCGTTCGACCTGCTCGAAGGCGGCCGTGCCGATCTTCTGCCGCAGGGCGTACAGGACCAGCGCGCTGCCGTCGTAGACGATCGGGCGGAAGAGGCTGATCTTCTCGCCGGGCTGGGGGACCTTGGGCGCGGCGGGCGGCCCGCCCTCGGCGCGCCAGCCGTCGGACTGCTCGTACGCCTGCCGCATGCGGGCGTCCAGGGAGGCCCGGAAGTCGCCCTTCTCCTGGGCGTAGAGCGCTTCGTACCAGGTCGCGTGGGCCTCGTTGAGCCAGACGTCGGACCAGCGGCGCGGGCTGACGCTGTCGCCGAACCACTGGTGGGCCAGCTCGTGCACCATCACGGACTCGACGTACCAGCGGGGCAGCTGACCGGAGGTGAACATGGCCTTCTCGAAGAGCGAGAGGGTCTGGGTCTCCAGCTCGAAGCCGGTCCGGGCGTTGGCGATCAACACGCCGTAGGTCTCGAAGGGGTAGCGGCCGAGCCTGCGCTCCAGCCAGGCCATCTGGTCGGGGGTCTTGGTCAGCCACTTCTCCAGCACGGCGCGGTCCGCGGTCGGTACGACGTCGCGGATCGGCAGGCCGTTCGGCCCCTGCCGGAACAGCACGCTGGACTTCCCGATGGAGATCTGGGCCAGCTCGGTGGCCATCGGGTGGGTGGTGCGGTAGGTCCACGTACGGGTCGCGGCCCGGCGGGCGGATCCCTGGGGCAGGCCGTTGGCGACGACGGTCAGCTCCTGGGGCGCGGTGATGTGGAAGGTGAAGAGCGCCTTGTCGGAGGGGTGGTCGTTGCAGGGGAAGACGCGGTGCGCGGCGTCCGCCTGGTTGGCCATCGCCAGCCCGTCGGTGGTACGGATCCAGCCGCCGTCGCTCGTGCCCCGGGGGTCGCTGGTGTGCTGGATGGAGATCTTCAGCTCCTGGCCCGCCGCGATGTGGGCGGCCGGGGTGAGCACCAGGTCCTCGCCGTGCTGCTGGTGTTCGGCGGGTGCCCCGCCGATCCGCACGGAGCGCACCGTGCCGCGGGCGAAGTCGAGGTTGATGTGGTCGAGCTCCGTGGTGGCGCGGGCGGTGATCTCGGTGGTCGCGTCCAGCAGCCGGTCGTTGTGGCCGGAGTAGTCCAGGGAGACGTCATAGGACGTGACGTCGTAGCCGGGGTTGCCGAGCGTGGGGAAGAGCCGGTCGCCGAGTCCCTGCGCCCCCAGGGGGTGCGGGTCGGCCAGGCCGAGGGTGGCGACGGCGGCCAGACCGAGCGCGGCGGCCCGGCGGCCGTGCCACCGGAGCCGGCCGCTCGGCAGGGCGGGGGCAGGGGCGGGGCGACCGGGGTCGCGGGACGGTCGGCGCAAGGGAAGGGACATGACCTACGGCTACCAACGCGGCCCCCTCCGCCGTGGGCGAGGCGGCAAACGGCACCCGAACGGGGGCGGATCGTGCGTCCGTCCAGGGAGCTTTTCCGGCGGAAGGTTTGACGGTGCGTCACCCGTTCGCGGGGCACCCGTTCACGGGCGGGCCACGGCGGCCTGCCGGGCCCGGCCGGCCCGCAACACATCGAAGACTCCGGGTACTTGGCGCATGGCACGCATCAGCGAAGGCAGCCCGGCGGCGTTCGGCAGATGGAGCGTGTACGTGTGGCGGACCCGCTGTTCGTGCGGGGGCTCGACGGCGGCCGAGACCACTGCGGCGCCTTGGGAGGCGATCGCCTCGGTGAGGTCGGCCAGGAGGTGCGGCCGGCTGAAGGCCTCCGCGAGGAGGGTGACCCGGCAGCCGTGGCCGCCCTGCCCGGCGCCCCGCCAGCGCACCCCGACCGGCTGCCGGCCGGTGGCCGCCATCCGGGCCACGACCGGGCACAGGGCGCGGTGCACGGTGACCGTGCCGCCCCGTACGGCGAAGCCGGTGACGGTGTCCGGCGGCACCGGCGTGCAGCAGCCGGCCAGCCGGACCGCGGCACCGGGCAGGTCCGCCACCGCGAGGACCGAGCCCGGGGTCGCCGGGACCGCGCCGGAACGGTCCTGGGGCACGCTGGGGCGGCCGGCCGGGGGCGCCGCGGCGGGCGCCTCCCCGGGCGTCGCCGGGCGACCGCCGGGCTCGCACGCCCCGGCCAGCCACCGGGCGATGGTGAGCCGGGCGGCCGGCGTACGGGCGTGGTCGAGCCACTCGGGCGAGGGGCCGGCCGCGGAGTCCGGGGCCATCAGCAGTTGGAGGCTGTCGCCGTCGTGCAGGACGGTGGCGAGGGTGGCGAGCCGCCCGTTGACCCGCGCGCCGATGCAACAGTGCGCCGCCTCACCGTGTCGTTCGTACGCCGCGTCCACACAACTCGCGCCGGCCGGCAGGTCGATGGCGCCGCCCGCCGCGCCGGCCGGCCGGTCCGCGCCGCTCGCTGCCGCGTCGACGCAGAAGACGGTGATCTCCCGGTCCTGGGCGAGGTCGTCGCGCAGCGAGGTCCAGAACGTGTCCGGGTCGGGGGTGGTGCGCTGCCACTCCAGCAGCCGGGAGAGCCACCCGGGGCGGGTCGGGTCGGCCCGCTCGCCCTCGGGTGCGTCCACGCCGTCCGTCGGCGCGTACGGATTGCCCAGCGCGATCACCCCGGCCTCGGCGACCCGGTGCATCTGGTGGGTCCGGATCAGGGTCTCGGCGATCTCCCCGGACGGGCCGGCGATGGCGGTGTGCAGCGACTGGTAGAGGTTGTACTTGGGAGCCGCGATGAAGTCCTTGAACTCCGAGACGACCGGTGTGAAGCAGGTGTGCAGTTCGCCGAGGACCGCGTAGCAGTCGGCGTCCTCGGCCACCAGCACCAGCAGCCGTCCCAGGTCCGCACCGGTCAGCTCGCGGCGGGCCAGCCGCACCCGGTGCACGGAGACGAAGTGCCGCGGCCGGATGAGGACTTCGGCGCCGATGCCGGCCTCGTCCAGGACCGTGCGCAGCCGCTCGGCGATCGCGGTGAGCGGATCGGGCCGGGTGGCGTACTCCAGGACCAGGGCGCGGGTGGTGGCGTACTCCTCGGGGTGCAGGATCGCGAAGACCAGGTCCTCCAGCTCGGCCTTGAGCGCCTGGACGCCGAGCCGTTCGGCGAGCGGGATCAGCACGTCGCGGGTCACCTTGGCGATCCGGGCCTGTTTCTCGGGCCGCATCACGCCGAGGGTGCGCATGTTGTGCAGCCGGTCGGCGAGCTTGATCGACATGACCCGGACGTCGTTGCCGGTCGCCACCAGCATCTTGCGGAAGGTCTCCGGCTCGGCGGCGGCGCCGTAGTCGACCTTCTCCAGCTTGGTGACCCCGTCGACGAGGTAGCAGACCTCCGCGCCGAACCGTTCCCGCACCTGGTCGAGCGTCACCTCGGTGTCCTCGACGGTGTCGTGGAGCAGTGAGGCGGTCAACGTCGTGGTCTCCGCGCCGAGTTCGGCGAGGATCAGGGTCACCGCCAGCGGGTGGGTGATGTACGGCTCGCCGCTCTTGCGCAGTTGGCCGCGGTGCGAGGACTCGGCGAGTTGATAGGCCTTGGCGAGGATGTCCAGGTCGGCCTCGGGATGGTGCCTGCGATGCACCTTGGCGACGTGTTCGAGTGCGTGCGGGAGGCCGTCGCGCGGGGCCGGGCCGAGGAGCGCGGCCCGGCCGATGCGGCGCAGCCCTCTGAGTTCCAGTCGGCGGCGGCCGCGCCTGCGGCCCGCTGCTCCAGGGTTACCAGGGTTAGTGGCCTCTGCGCTCATGGGCACCTCCGGCAGCGTCGACCGGCGGGGGACGCGTCGCTTGGGACGTCCGGGCCGGTGCTTGATGCTATCGAGCCCATCACGCTGCGCTGTCCGCCTCTCGCTCAGAGTGATACAGACCACCCGTTCGAGCGAAACTTTTGGCCGGAACCCGTCTCTCGTGAGGGTGGCCGGGGCGGGGTCCGCCCCGGTCCCGATCAGGCGAGCGCGGCGGTCAGCCAGGCGGGGTCGAAGGTGCCCTCGGCGACGATCTCGGCCGGCCCGGTCATCTCGACCGTGCCGTCGGGCAGCTCGGTGATCGACAGGCTGCCGCCGAGCACATCGACCGTGTATGTCACCGGCGTACCGGTCCTGGTGGGGTCCACGCCGTCCCTGCGCGCGGTGGCCACGGCGACCGCGCAGGCGCCGGTACCGCAGGAGCGGGTCTCGCCCGCGCCGCGCTCGTGGACCCGCATCGCGACGTGGCGTGGACCGCGGTCCACGACGAACTCGATGTTCACGCCGTCGGGATAAACCGCCGCTGGGCTGAACGGCGGTACGGACCGCAGCTCACCGGCGTGGGCCAGGTCCTCGACGAACGCGACGGCGTGCGGGTTGCCCATGTTCACGTTGCGGGCCGGCCAGCTCCGACCGTCGAGCGTGACGACGACACCCTCCTCGGGGAGCACGGCGCGTCCCATCGAGACCGTGACGTCGCCGGTCTTGGCGAGGTGGACGCGGAGCACACCGGCGCGGGTGGCGACGGCGAGCTCACCGGGCTCGACCAGGCCGGCGTGGAGCAGGTAGCGCGCGAAGACCCGCAGGCCGTTGCCGCACATCTCGGCGACCGAGCCGTCGCCGTTGCGGTAGTCCATGAACCACTCGGCCTGGTCGGCCTGGTCGCGCGCCTCCGGGTGGGCGGCGGACCGCACGACGTGCAGCAGCCCGTCGCCGCCGAGGCCGGCCCGCCGGTCGCAGATCCGGGCGACGGCGGTCGCCGGCAGGTCCAGGCGGCCGTCCGGGTCCGGGACGATCACGAAGTCGTTCTCGGTGCCGTGGCCCTTGAGGAAAGCGATGCGCGCGGTGCTGGTCACCCCTGCATCGTACGGGGAGCGCGGGGATCCCGGCGGGGCGGGCCGGCGTCAGCGCAGCCGGGCCACGCGCCAGATGGCCAGCGAGGCGGGGACGGCCACCACCAGGGCGTACAGCAGGACCACGCGCCAGTTGGCGCGGCGGCCGGAGCCGCGGGCCGGGAGGCCGGGCCAGGTGTATCCGACGCGACGGGCGGCCATCATGCCCCAGCCGGCGGCGCAGCAGCACAGCAGCAGGCCGAGCATCGCGATCACCGCACCGCCGTCGCCGCCGAACTCGAAGGCGAGGGGGAAGGCGAACATCAGCGAGCCGACCGCGGCCAGTCCGACGATCGGCGCGAGCTGCCACAGTCGCAGCCGGCGCGGCGGGCGGAGCTCCCGGAAGGACTCGCCGCCCTCACCGGGGGCATCGGTGCCGGCGTCCGGACCGTCGGAGCCGTCGAGGGGGCCGTCCAACGCGTCCTGGGCGAGAAGCGCGCCGGTGCCGGACAGCTCGTCACGGACGTCCGGGCCGTCGTCGGTCAGCGGTGCCGCATCCGCGCCGTTGTCCGGTTGCTGCGCTCTGTTGCGAGGGCCGGCCTCCATTGCCACGCGCCCTCCCCACTCCAGACTGCACGCCTCGATCGAAGGTCGATGATGACACGCCCTCAGCGGCCCGGATGACGGCCGGAGCGTCCCGATGCCATGACGTGATCAGGCTGTGACCGGTCGTTCGAGCAACGCCAGTGCCTGCCCGGGAAGTTCCTCGCGGCGATCGGCCGCGCCGCTCAGCCAGTGGACCCGCGGGTCCCGGCGGAACCACGAGTCCTGACGGCGCGCGAAGCGCTTGGTGGCGCGCACCGTCTCATCGCGCGCCTCCTGCTCGGTGCACTCCCCCGCCAGCTGGGCGAGCACCTGCTGGTACCCGAGGGCCCGGGAGGCCGTACGGCCCTCGCGCAGCCCCGCCGCCTCCAGCCGGCGCACCTCGTCGACCAGGCCGGCCTCCCACATCCGGTCGACCCGCCGGGCGATCCGCTCGTTCAGTTCGGGGCGCTCGACGTCGACGCCGATCTGGAGGGTGTCGTAGACCGCTTCGTGGCCGGGGAGGTTGGCGGTGAAGGGGCGGCCGGTGATCTCGATGACCTCCAGGGCCCGCACGATGCGGCGGCCGTTGCCGGCCAGGATCGCGCGGCCGGCCTCGGGATCGGCGGCGGACAGCCGGGCGTGCAGGGCACCGCTGCCCAGCTCGGCCAGCTCGGCCTCCAGGCGGGCGCGCACCGCGGGGTCGGTGCCGGGGAAGTCGAGGGCGTCGATGGCACCGCGTACGTACAGGCCGGAGCCGCCGACGAGGATCGGGGTGCGGCCCTCGGCGAGCAGCCGGTCGATCTGCGCGCGAGCCAGCCGCTGGTACTCGGCGACGCTGGCGGCGCGGGTGACGTCCCAGATGTCCAGGAGGCGGTGCGGTACGCCCTGCCGTTCCTCGGGCGTGAGCTTGGCGGTGCCGATGTCCATGCCGCGGTAGAGCTGCATGGAGTCGGCGTTGATGACCTCGCCGCCCAGGTGGTGGGCGAGCGCGACGCCCAGATCGGACTTTCCGGCCGCGGTGGGGCCGACGACGGCGATGACCCGCGGAGCGGGAACGGCGGTGTTCACCCCGTCAGTCTCGCAAACCTCACGCCCCCATCTCGAACGAGCGACGTGACGGGCTACCGATGACGTCGTTGCCTGTTGCGAGGTCCCGAGAGATCCGGTGCAGCGCCGGCGCCCGTGGGCGGCGTACCGGTCCGCTCCGGGCGACCCGGGACGTCGCCACATGAAGAGCGTAGGAGCAGTTATATGGGTGTGTTTTCGCGGTTTCGTCGCCACAAGTCCGAAGCGTCGACGGAGGAGAGTGCCGCCGCGGCGGTGACGGCCGAGGCGGAGGAGCCTGCGGAGCCGGCCGCTTCGGCGGACACCAAGGACACCAAGGACACCGAGGGCGCCAAGGGTGCCGAGGGGGGCAAGGGGGCCGCCGGCACCGCGGGCGACGCCGAGCCCACCGAGGGTGCGTCGACCGCGGCGGAAGCCGGGGAAGCCGGTGAAGCCGCGGCGTCGGCGACGTCCGGTGACGCGGAGGGGACGGCGGACGGGCAGGCCGCCACCGAGCGGGCTCCGGAACCGGCCGCCGACGGCGCGCCGCGCGCCGAGCAGGCCGCCGAGAGCGCCGGGATCCCCCACCAGCAGTCGGCACGGGCCGCGGCGGACAACGAGTCCGGCGAGGGCGCGCGGAAGTAGTCCGCGCGCCCGGAGCAGGCGTGGCACGGCAGCGGCCGCGGGGTGGTCATCCCGCGGCCGCTGCCGTGCCATGGGGCGCTACGACCAGGCAGCCACGAAGTAGCCCACGCCGTACGGGGCCTCCTCGCGCAGCAGCCGGCCGCCCAGGCCGGCGCCCTCGGCCGCGCCCGCGAGGACCTGCCAGCAGGCCCGTCCGGACGCCTGGAGGTCGGCCGCCAGCCGCTCGTCGAGCGCGGTCAGCGCGGGGAGGTCGGCGGCCCCCAGGGCACGGGCCGCGGCGGCGTCGAAGCCCTCGGCCCGCTCGTCGAAGTAGCCGGGCGCCTTGACCGTCCGGCAGGCGCTGCCGTCGCCCATCACCAGCAGCGCCATTCGGGGCGCGGCCGCGGCGATCTCCCGGCCGGCCGGCAGGCACCGGTCGCGGGGCAGTGACTCCTCCACGCCCAGTCCTTCCACGGGGGCGTCGTCCCAGTCCGCGCGGGACAGCAGCCAGGCGCCGACGGCCAGTGACGGCGGGAGTTCCCGCTCTGGCACGTCCTCCGCGGCGCCCAGCGTCACCTGGAGGTCCACCCCGAAGCCCCGGAAGGAGCCGGCGGCACCCTGCGGGTGCCGGCCCCGGCCGGGCTCGTCGGCGGGGCCGAGGACGACCAGCCGGTCGGGGCGGGCTGCGGCGAGCACGCCGAGCGCGT
The DNA here is from genome assembly GCF_040651315.1 of Streptomyces sp. NPDC048506. Taxonomy (NCBI): domain Bacteria; kingdom Bacillati; phylum Actinomycetota; class Actinomycetes; order Kitasatosporales; family Streptomycetaceae; genus Streptomyces; species Streptomyces sp. NPDC048506. The sequence goes on along the minus strand of NZ_JBEZIX010000019.1, from coordinate 53,856 downwards.
CCAGGCAGGCGGCCCGCACCGCGTCCAGCTCGGGGGCGGCGCCGGCCGCCACCTCCGGTACGAGCAGCGGTGGGCAGGGGCAGATGGCGGCGGCTACGAGCATGCCACGCAGCGTAACGCCCCGGAGACGGCAGCTCCGAGGCGACGACCGCGCCGGAGGGGGTCAGTCGCAGCCGCAGCCGGCGGCCGGCGCCGGGCTCGGCGCCGGGGCACCGATGGTGGGCAAGCCCAGCAGCACGCCCTTGGGCTGCTGCGCGGGGGCGGCGTTGCGCTTCTGCCAGGCGTCGCCGGCCCGGGTGCGGCGGACCTCCTTGGCCGGCCCCTCGGCCAGCAGGTGGTGCGGAGCGGCGTAGGTGACCTCGACGGTCACCACGTCGCCGGGGCGGACCGGCTCCTCGGGCCGGGTGAAGTGCACCAGGCGGTTGTCGGGAGCCCGGCCGGACAGCCGCTGCGTCGCATCGTCCTTGCGGCCCTCGCCCTCGGCCACCAGGACCTCCAGAGTCCGGCCGACCTGCTTCTTGTTCTCCTCCCAGGAGATCTCCTCCTGGAGGGCGACCAGGCGCTCGTAGCGCTCCTGGACGACCGCCTTGGGGATCTGGTCGTCCATGTCGGCCGCGGGCGTACCGGGGCGCTTGGAGTACTGGAAGGTGAAGGCCTGGGCGAAGCGGGACTCCCGGACCGTGTGCAGGGTCTGCTCGAAGTCCTCCTCGGTCTCGCCCGGGAAGCCGACGATGATGTCCGTCGAGATGGCGGCGTCCGGCATGGCGGCGCGCACCTTCTCGATGATGCCGAGGAAGCGCTCCTGGCGGTACGAGCGGCGCATCGCCTTGAGGATGCGGTCGGAGCCGGACTGTAGTGGCATGTGCAGCTGCGGCATCACGTTCGGCGTCTCGGCCATGGCGGCGATGACGTCGTCGGTGAAGTCGCGGGGGTGCGGGGAGGTGAAGCGGACCCGCTCCAGGCCGTCGATCTTCCCGCAGGCGCGCAGCAGCTTGCTGAAGGCCTCGCGGTCGCCGATGTCGGAGCCGTAGGCGTTGACGTTCTGGCCGAGCAGGGTGATCTCGCTGACACCCTCGGCGACCAGCGCCTCGACCTCGGCGAGGATGTCGCCGGGCCGGCGGTCCTTCTCCTTGCCGCGCAGCGCCGGGACGATACAGAAGGTGCAGGTGTTGTTGCAGCCCACCGAGATCGAGACCCAGGCGGCGTAGGCGCTCTCGCGGCGGGTGGGCAGCGTCGAGGGGAAGGCCTCCAGCGATTCGGCGATCTCGACCTGCGCCTCCTCCTGGATCCGGGCGCGCTCCAGGAGGACCGGCAGCTTGCCGATGTTGTGCGTCCCGAAGACCACGTCGACCCAGGGGGCCTTCTTGACGATGGTGTCGCGGTCCTTCTGGGCGAGGCAGCCGCCCACGGCGATCTGCATGCCGGGGCGCGCGGCCTTCTTCGGGGCGAGCTGCCCGAGGTTGCCGTAGAGGCGGTTGTCGGCGTTCTCCCGCACCGCGCAGGTGTTGAACACCACGACGTCGGCGCCCTCCCCGCCCTTGGGCGCGGGAACGTATCCGGCCTCCTCCAGCAGCCCGGACAACCGCTCGGAGTCATGGACGTTCATCTGGCACCCGTAGGTGCGGATCTCGTACGTCTTGCTCTGCTGAACGTCCACTGCCGGGCTCCGGTCGCTGCTGGTCATGGAAACCAGGGTAGGCGCTCCCGGAAGTACGTTCCGCCGCGCAGCGCGCCGGTGCCCGCCGACCGCGCCGGGCCCGCTCTCCGTGAAGTCGCCCATGGACACGGCCGGTTGCCCATGCCGCCACCCTCCGCGCCCGCACCGTCACCCGTCGCATCTGGACTGGACCGCGATCTGACCGTGTGCCTAAAATTCTGACCGACCGGCCAAAAAAGTGGCCGGGTGGCTAAACAGCGGCTGAACAGCAGGGCTGAACAGCAGAGGGGCGGAACGTGAGCGGGGCGGAACCGCAGCGGTCGTTCATCGAGCAGGCACGACGGGCACAGATCGTCGATGCCGCCGTGGAGACCATCGCGGAAAAGGGGTTCGCGAAGGCATCGCTGGCGCAGATCGCCGAGCGGGCCGGGGTCAGCAAGGGCGTGATCTCGTACCACTTCGCGGGCAAGGACGAGCTGATCGAGCTCGTCGTCACGCAGGTCTACGAGCGGATCGGCGCGTATGTGCAGCCCCGGTTGGCGGAGCAGCAGGCGGAGGGCGGCTGGCTGCGGGCCTACATCCAGTCGGTCGCCGCGTATATGCAGGGGCATCCGACCCAACTCGCGGCACTGGCCGAGATCTTCCACAACTTCCGCACCGGGGACGGGTCCCCGCACTACGGGATCGCGTCCGGCGAGCCCCTCTTCGCCGCGCTGGAGCAGGCGTTCCGGGAGGGGCAGGAGCGCGGCGAGTTCCGGGCGTTCGACGCCCGGGTGATGGCCGTCAGCCTCCAGTCCGGGATCGATGCGATGTTCGCGTACTGGAGCGCGTATCCGGAGCACGACCTGGCCGCGCACGCCCGCGAACTGGCCGACCTGTTCGAGCACGCCACCCGCGCGTAGCCGTCCCACTCTTCCTTGCCATGCCGAACCGGGGGAATTCCACCATGAGCACCGATGACATGACGACCGGCACGGCCCCAGGGGGCCGGCCGAAGGGCGAACCGGCCGGGGCGCGACCCGCGCGCCCCCGACTGGAGTACGTCGACAATCTGCGGATCGCGCTCACGGCGCTCGTGGTGCTGCACCACGTCGCCGTGACCTACGGCAACATCCCCGCCTGGTACTACACCGAGCCCGCCAAGGACGGCTCGGGGCTGCTCCTGGACATCGCCGTGACGTTCAACCAGGCGTTCTTCATGGGGTTCTTCTTCATGATCGCCGGCTATTTCACGCCGGCCTCGTACGACCGCAAGGGCGCGCGCCCCTTCCTGCGGGACCGCCTGAAGCGGCTCGGCATCCCGCTGCTCGCCTTCATCCTGCTGATCCGTCCCCTGGTGAACTTCGGCGGGTTCGCGGAGTGGCGGGACAAGATGCCGTACTGGCTCTACTACGTGGTGAGTTGGGACGCCGGGCCCATGTGGTTCGTCGAGGTGCTGCTGGTCTTCTCGGCGCTGTTCGTGCTGGGGCGCCGTTTCCGCGGGCGCGGTGGGGCGGGGCCGGACGCCGCTGCGGTGGTGTGCGCCCCGCGCGCCCCGCGACCGGGCGCCATCGCCCTCTTCGTGCTCGGCCTGGCTCTCGCCACGTACCTCTGGCGGTTCCTCGTGCCGACCGGCACGTACTTCCCGATAGTCGGGCTGCCGTCCCCCAACTTCCTTCCGCAGTACGCGAGTTTCTTCGTCATCGGCGTGCTCGCCCACCGGCGGGGCTGGCCGCAGGCCCTCTCCCGCCGGGCGGGACGGCTGGGCTTCGCGGTCGCCTCCGTGGCGACGCTGGCGTACCTCCCGGTGTCCGTCCTCACGCCGTCCGAGTCGATGGCGGGGCACGGCACCTGGCAGTCGCTGGCCACGGCCGCCTGGGAGTCGACGTTCGCGGTCGGCATGGTCGTCGGCCTGACGGTCTTCTTCCGCGAGCGCCTCAACCGCCAGGGGCCCCGGGCCGCCTTCCTCTCCCGGCACGCCTTCACGGTCTACCTCATCCACCCGCTCGTGCTGGTCGGGCTGTCCTACGCCTTCCGGTGGCTGCACGCACCGGCGGTCGCCAAGTTCGCCCTCGTCGGCGTCCTGGCCCTGCCACTGTGCTGGGCCGTGGCCCGTGTCGTACGGTCGCTGCCTCGTGCCGACCGGGTGCTGTAGGGCCGTCGCCGGTCGACCGCACGGTCACCAACCGAGGGGGAGTGGGGAGATGTTGATCGAGACCGAGTTATGCACGGAGGGTGTGGCCGCCGAGGACCGGTTCGACCACTGGCGCGAGCACCTGTCCACGAGTTACGTGCCCGTGGAGGTCCTCAGCGACCGTGCGGCCGACTTCCCGGCGTCACAGCGCATGCTCCAGCTCGGCGCCGTACGCCTGTGGCAGACCGAGCACCCCCGGATGACGCTGCGCCGCACCCCGAAACTGATCCGGCGCTCCGATCCGGAGATGTACCACCTGTCGCTCGCCCTGCGCGGGGCCAAGACGCTGACCCTGTCCGACCGCTCGGCGGACTGCACCGCGCAGGACCTGATCCTCGTCGACACCGCACGCCCCTACTCCATGGCGGCGCGCACCGGGCCCGACGAGGAACGGGTCCTGGGCACGGGCCTCTTCGTCCCGCGCAGCCTGCTGCCCCTGCCGGCCACCAGCGCCGACCGCCTCATCGGCCGCCGGATGTCCGGGCGGGACGGGCTCGGCGGCCTGCTGGCCCACTTCCTCACCCGGATCTGGGCGGACATCTACGCCTACGATCCCGCCGACGGGCCACGGCTGGGCACCGTGGCCATCGACCTGCTCTCCTCGCTCCTCGCCCACACCCTCGACAGCGAGCACGCCCTCGAACCGGAGACCCACCGCCGCAGCCTGCTGCTGCGCATCAAGGCCTTCATCCACCAACACCTGCCCGACCCCCGCCTCACCCCCCGTACCGTCGCCGCCGCCCACCACATCTCCCTCAGCTACCTCCACCGCCTCTTCCAACACGAAGAGACCACGGTCGCCGCCTGGATCCGACTCCAGCGCCTCGAACGCGCCCGGCACGACCTCGCCGACACCGCGTGGCACAGCACCCCCATCCATGCCATCGCCAGCCGCTGGGGCTTCCCGCGCGCCGCCGACTTCACCCGCGCCTTCCACGCCGTCTACGGCATGCCACCGAGGGACTACCGCAACCACGCCTGCCGGCCGGCGCTGTAGGGGCATGGGCACAGCGCTCGGAGCGCGGCGGTCGCGACGCCCGTTGCGGGGACCACCACGGCGCGGGACCGCAGGCCGTGGCCGTGACCGTGACCGTGACCGTGACCGTGACGAGCGTGAACCGGCCGGGGGCGCGGGGCAATTCGGCTTGCACACCCGTGCGAGGTGCGGTGAGGTTGGTGCCCACCGGGCGCCGAGGTCATCGCCTCCACGGTCAGTGGCCAGGACGAACCGCGCCCGCGTCGCCGCCGGTGTGGGGCGCGGCCAGGCCGGACCGGCGCGTTCCGCATCCTCAGGACGGCGGTGCGGAGAGCCGAAGACCTCGGGGAACGATCAACCACATACCGGCAGTACCCCACATCCCCACCGATACGGTCCTTGGAGGGCGCGCGTGCACACGATGCAAGACACCCTGCTCGCACTGAATTCCTACTGGGCGGAGCACGGGTGCCTGCTCGCCCAGCCGATGAACACCGAGGTCGGAGCCGGAACCCTCAATCCCGCCACCTTCCTCCGGGTCCAGGGTCCGGAGCCGTGGCGCGTCGCCTACCCCGAGCCCAGCGTCCGGCCCGACGACTCGCGCTACGGGGAGAACCCGAACCGGCTACAGACCCACACCCAGTACCAGGTGATCCTCAAGCCCGAGCCGGGCAACGCCCAGGAGCTCTACCTGGGCAGCCTGCGGGCCCTGGGGATCGACATCGCCGCACACGACGTCCGGTTCGTCGAGGACAACTGGGCCTCGCCCGCGCTCGGCGCCTGGGGGCTCGGATGGGAGGTCTGGCTGGACGGGCTGGAGATCACCCAGTTCACCTACTTCCAGCAGGCCGGCGGCATCACGCTGGACCCGATCTCCGTGGAGATCACCTACGGCCTGGAGCGGATCCTGATGGCGCTCCAGAACGTGAGCCACTTCAAGGACATCGTCTATGCGCCCGGCGTCTCCTACGGGGAGGTCTTCGGCCAGGCCGAGTACGAGATGAGCCGCTACTACCTCGACGACGCGGACGTGGCGACCCACCGCGCACTGTTCGAGACGTACGCCGACGAGGCCCGCCGGATGCTGGACGCCCGGCTGCCGGTCCCCGCCTACACCCATGTGCTCAAGTGCTCGCACACGTTCAACGTGCTCGACGCCCGCGGCGCCATCTCCACCACCGAACGGGCCCGCGCCTTCGCCCGCATGCGGGCGCTCGCCCATGACGTCGCCGAGCTGTGGGCCGCCCGGCGGGCGGAACTCGGCCATCCGCTCGGCACCGCCGCCACGTCCGGGGCCGCCGCCACGTCCGGGGCTACCACCCCGTCCGGGGCCGCCGGGGCCGCCACCACCGCGCGGCCGGCACCGGCCGGACCCGCCACCCTCGCCTTCGAGATCGGCGTCGAGGAGATGCCGCCCGCCGAGGTGGGACGCACCGCACAGGCCGTGCGGACCGCGCTGACCGAGCGGTTGGCCGGTACCCGGCTGCGGCACGGTGCGATCCGCGTGCTGGCCGGCCCCCGCCGGGTGGTCGCGCTCGTCGAGCAGGTGGCGGACCGGGAGGAGGACCACCGGCGGACGGTACGCGGCCCCCGGGTCGCCGGCGCCTTCGACGCGGCGGGCGAGCCGACCGAAGCGGCCCGCGGGTTCGCCCGCAGCCAGGGGGTCGAGGTGGCCGAGCTCGGCCGGGTCGTCTTCGGGGCGCACGAGCACGTCGTGGTCGTCCGCGAGGTGCACGGCCGGCCCGCGCTCGACGTGCTCGCGGAGATCCTGCCGGAGGTGGTGACCGGGCTGCGCGCCGAGAAGAACATGCGCTGGAACGCCCCGGGGCTGGTCTTCTCCCGTCCGATCCGATGGCTGCTGGCCCTGCTCGGCGAGCGGATCGTGCCCTGCGCCGTCGCCAACCTCTCCGCCGGCCGCACGACCCAGGTCCACCGCGACGCCGCCTCCCCCACCGTCGAGGTCCCCTCGGCCGAGGGTTATCCGGCCTTCCTGGCGGGCCACGGCGTCCTCGCCGACGGGGCCGAGCGCCGCCGGCTGGTCGAGGAGGGTGCGCAGCGCCTCGCCGCCGGGGTCGGCGGCCGCGTCGACCTGACCGGGCACACCGACCTGGTCTCGGAGATCACCGACCTCGTCGAGCAGCCCGTCCCGCTGCTCGGCGGCTTCGACCCGGCGTACCTCCACCTGCCCGAGCAGATCCTCACCACCGTGATGCGCAAGCACCAGCGCTACCTCCCGGTGCAGGACGCCGACGGCGCGCTGCTGCCGCACTTCGTGGCGGTGGCGAACGGCTCCTGCGACGAGGACGTCGTGCGTGCCGGCAACGAAGCGGTGTTGCGCGCCCGGTACGAGGACGCCGCGTTCTTCTGGCGCGCCGACCTGGACACCCCCCTGGCCGAGATGCGGGACAAGCTGGCGCTGCTCACCTTCGAGGAGCGCCTCGGCTCGATGGCCGACCGCGCGCGGCGCATCGCGGCCGTCGCGGCCCGCCTGGCCGACGTCATGGACCTGGGTGCCGCGGACCGGCAGACCCTCGACCGCGCCTCCGCCCTCGCCAAGTTCGACCTCGGCTCCCAGATGGTCACCGAACTCTCCGGGCTCGCCGGCGTCATGGCAGATGAGTACGCGCGGCGGGCCGGGGAGGGCGAGGCGGTCTCCACCGCGCTGTCCGACATGGAGCTGCCGCGGTTCGCCGGCGACGCGCTCCCCGCCACCCGGGTCGGCGCCCTGCTGGCGCTCGCGGACCGTCTCGACCTCCTGGCGGGCCTGTTCGCCATCGGCGCGGCCCCCACCGGGAGTTCGGACCCTTACGGCCTGCGCCGCTCGGCACTGGGCCTGGTGAACATTCTGCGGGCGCGCCCGGAGTTCGCTTCCGTCACCGTCGAGGACGGGCTGCTGATCGCCGCCGAGCAGCAGCCCGTCACCTGCTCGAAGGACGCGCTCGACGATGCGCGGCAGTTCGTGCTCCGCCGGTTCGAACAGCAGCTCCTGGAGGGCGGTCACCCGGTCGCGCTGGTCCGGGCGGTGCTGCCGTACGGCGGGAGCCCGCGGCGGGCCGAGCAGACCCTCGTCGAGCTGACGTCGCTGCTGGAAGACCCCCGGTTCACCGCCCTGGTCGCCGCCCTTCAGCGGGTCCGCAGGATCCTGCCGGAGGGCACCGAGCCGTCCTACGACCCGGCGCTCTTCGACAGCCCCGCCGAGCACGACCTCCACGCCGCCCTCCAGGAGTTCCGCGCCACCCTCGGGGACGCGCCCCGGCTGGGCCCCCTCGCCGCCGAGTCGGACGGCCTGGTCACCGCGGTCAACGCGTTCTTCGACCAGGTCATGGTGATGGCCGAGGACCCGGCCCGGCGCGCCAACCGGCTGGGCCTGCTGGCCGCCCTGCACTCCCAGGCGGAGCGGGTCCTGTCCTGGGGCGAGCTGCCCTGACGCGGCACCCCGGTAGCGGAGACCGGCCGGCTCGCCCCAGGAGGTCCCGGGCGCCGGCCGGCCGCCCCGTGCGGCGAGCGTCGCAGGAAGCACCGGCCGACCCCGCAGATCCGCACCCTGCCCTCCCGTTCGCGCCAGTGTCCTGGCAGGATCCCGCCCATGGGCACAGCACTCCCCCGCACCGGCGGCCGGGCCGTCCAGGCGGCGATCACGCTCCTGGTCGTCCTCGGGGTGGCGCTGTGGTGGCTGCTGTCGACGGGCGGCGAGCGGTCGCCGGGCGGCCGGGTGACGCTGGCGACGGGCGTGCCGACCGGTGTGTACGCCCGCTACGGGGAGCTGCTCAAGCAGGACCTGGCGCACGACATGCCCGATGTGGACCTGCGGCTGACCCGGAGCGAGGGGTCGATCGACAACCTGCGGCAGCTGGTCGCCGGGCGCGCGCAGTTCACCATCGCCACGGCGGACGCGGTCGCCACCTACCAGGTCAGGAGCGAGGCCGGCGCGGACCGGCTGCGCGCCTGCGCCCGGCTGTACGACGACTACATGCAGCTGGTGGTGCCGAAGGACTCCGCGGTGCGCTCGACGAAGGACCTGCGCCGGCTGCGGGTGGGCGTGGGGGCCGACGGCTCCGGCGTACAGCTGATCACCCGGCGGCTGCTGGAGGCGGCCGGGCTCGACTTCGACCGGGACATCACGCCCGTGCGGGTCGGCATCGACCGGATGCCGGATCTGCTGGAGCGGGGGAAGCTGGACGCGTTCTTCTGGTCGGGCGGACTGCCGACGACGGCGGTGCAGCACCTCGCGCAGCGGTTCCCGGTGCGGCTGGTCCAGCTCGGGGACCTGACCGAGGGGCTGCACCGGCAGGGCGAGCCGACCCGTTACTACCGGGCGGCGGTGATGCCCGCCGACGCCTATCCCCGGGCCCAGGACGGGGAGGCGGTGAAGACGATCGCGGTCGCGAACCTGCTGGTGACGACGGACCGCGAGGACGCCGCCCTGACCGAGGGGATCACCCGGACGGTGATCAACAGCCGGGACTGGATCGGGCGCCAGGTGCACGCCGCGCAGAAGGTGGACCTGCGCACGGCGGTGTTCACCGACCCGTTGCAGCTGCACGAGGGCGCCCGGCGCTACTACCTGTCCCAGAAGCCCTGACACCGAACGGGTCGGGGCCCGCACCGGCGCTGCGGTGCGGGCCCCGACCACGGGACGCGGGGTGCGTCAGGCGCCGACGATGTTCTCCGCCTGCGGGCCCTTGGGGCCCTGGGTCACGTCGAAGGTGACCTTCTGGCCCTCGAAGAGCTCACGGAAGCCCTGGGCGGCGATGTTCGAGTAGTGGGCGAAGACGTCGGGGCCGCCGCCGTCCTGCTCGATGAAGCCGAAGCCCTTCTCGGGGTTGAACCACTTGACGGTGCCGGAAGCCATGTCCTTCTCCTATTCCATGGGGCAAGCCGGAGGCCGCACCGTGCGGCCTCCTTGTCGCCGAGATGATCGCCCCACACCGGAACAGGCCCGGAAACAAGGAACGCCCGGGGCTACCAGCCTCCGGGCGCGCACAAAGTTCATCATGGGTACCACAACTGCAACGGCGTCCACGCTAGCACAGGTGTGCGCATAAGCGTCCCGCGCGGCCGCCGCGCCCGGTCACGGGGCGGTGCGCGGCACGGTCACCGTGACCTTGAGGCCGTGCGGCGGATGCGGGGAGTAGGAGATGGTGGCGCCGCCCGCGGCGAGCAGGGCGCGGGTGATCGACAGCCCGAGTCCGGAGCCGGAGACGTTCTGGTGGCGGCTGCTGCGCCAGAAGCGGTCACCGACCCGGGCGAGTTCGTCCTCGGTGAGGCCCGGGCCGCGGTCGGCGACCGTGATGTGGACGGACCCGCCGTCGGGCGTGGCACCGACCACGACCGGTTGGCCGCCCGGAGTGAACTTCAGGGCGTTGTCGACGACGGCGTCCAGCGCGCTGGAGAGGGCCACCGGGTCGGCCCAGCCGGTGACGGCGCTCGGCCCCTGGTAGCTGAGCCGGACCCCCTTGCTGTCGGCCAACGGCCGCCAGGAGTCGACGCGTTCGGCGGCCAGCGCCGCCACGTCGGTGAGCTGGAGGTCGGCCGCGGAGTGCTCGGCGAGCGCGAGGCCGAGCAGGTCGTCCAGGACGCGGGCCAGCCGCATGCCCTCGGTACGGACCGAGGCGATCTCCTCGTTGTCGTCGGGGAGTTCGAGGGCCAGCAGCTCGATCCGCAACAGCAGCGCGGCCAGCGGGTTGCGCAGCTGGTGGGAGGCGTCCGCGACGAAGGCGCGCTGCTGCTCCAGGACGTCCTCGACATGGTCGGCCATCTCGTTGAACGAGCGGGCCAGCCGGCGCAGTTCGGGCGGGCCCGCGGTGCCGGCGACCCGGGACTTCAGCCGGCCGGTGGCGATGTCGTGGCTCGCCGCGTCCAGGATCCGTACCGGCCGCAGCACCCAGCCGGTGAGCCGGAAGGCGGCGGCGACCGCGACGAGCATGGCCACGCACTCGCCGACCGCGATCAACAGCCAGCCGCGCAGGATGCGCGAACGCATCTGCCCGGTGGGCGAGTCGGTGACCACCACGGCGACCACGTCGCCGTCGCGGATGACCGGTGAGGCCACCGCGATCCGGCCGCCCTCGTCCCAGGGCCAGACCTGGTGCGGATCATGACTGCGGCGCCCGGCCAGCGCCTCGCTGAAGGCCCGGGCGCCCTCGCCGTCGCGGGGCACCGGCATGCCCTGCGGAGCGGCGGCCATCCGCGTACGGTCGCGGTAGAAGACCCCGGCGCGTATGCCGTAGAGGTCGTAGTACCGCGCCAACTCGGCGCCGAGGGTGGCCCGCCGCTCGTCCTCCTCGGGCGTCTTGTTCCGGGCGTCCGCGTCCGGGCGGGCGGTGACGAACTGGGCGAGGGAGGCGAACCGCGCGGCGTCGTCGATCCGGTCGATGACCACCTTCTGCTGCTCCACGCCGGCCGTGATCACGCCGAGCGGAACGCCGAGCGCGAGCAGCACACCGGCCATGAGGACGATGAGGAGCGGGAGGAGTCGGGTGCGCACGTGCCGGCGGCGGCCTTCAGGAAGCCGGCGTCGCGGGCCGGCCGGGGGCGGGCACGACGAGGCGGTAGCCGACGCCGCGGACCGTCTCGATCAGCGCGGGCATGCGCAGCTTGGCGCGGAGCGAGGCGATGTGCACCTCCAGGGTCCGGCCGGTGCCCTCCCAGCTCGTCCGCCACACCTCGCTGATGATCTGCTCCCGGCGGAAGACCACCCCCGGGCGCTGGGCGAGCAGCGCCAGCAGGTCGAACTCCTTGCGGGTGAGCGGAACCGCGGTACCGTCCACCGACACCTGCCGGGTGGGCAGTTCGACGGTGACCGCGCCCAGCCGCAGCGCCTCTCCGGCGGTGCCGTCGTCGGTCGGCTGCTCGGCGCCCCGGTCCGCCGAGGGCACCGCGCGCCGGCTCACCGCATGGATGCGGGCCAGCAGCTCGCCGGTGTCGTACGGCTTGACCACGTAGTCGTCGGCGCCCAGGTTGAGGCCGTGGATACGGGACCGCACGTCGGAGCGGGCGGTGACCATGATGACCGGGGTGGCGCAGATCTTGCGGATCCGGCCGCACACCTCGAAGCCGTCCTGGTCCGGCAGCCCGAGATCGAGCAGCACCACCGCGAACGGCTCCGCGTCATCGGGCAGCAGGGCCTTGAGCGCCTCCTCCCCGCTGCGCGCGTGCACGACGGCCACGCCGTGCTTGGCGAGCACCGCGGAGAGGGCCGCGGCGACATGATCGTCGTCCTCGACCAACAGCAGTCTCATCAGTCCCCCTTCCCGGGTGCGTGCGTACGGGCCACAGGGCATCTACGGCGATGGGAGGTGTGCGCGTCAAGAGCGGGCCACCTCCGCGCCGCCATCCGTTACCCAGCCGGTACGCCACGCTCCCCCGGATGTCCCCCCGGGCCGTCGCCCCCGCTTCACAGAGAGTGTTCCGCTGCGACCGGATCGTTATGCTCAAGTTCCCCTCAGATGTAATGACGCTGGTCGAAGCACCTCGCTAGGTTCCTCCCCAACCGAGGAGGACGGAGCTGTACGCCGATGAGCGAAGTATCGGTGACCAAGAACGCCGAGGGCCCTGCGCACGCAGGAGACCAGCTGGTCGTGCTGGACAACGTGAACAAGCACTTCGGCGCGCTGCACGTGCTCCAGGACATCGACCTGACGATCAACCGCGGTGAGGTCGTCGTCGTGATCGGGCCCTCGGGCTCCGGCAAGTCGACGCTCTGCCGCACGATCAACCGCCTGGAGACCATCGACTCCGGCAGCATCGCCATCGACGGGAAGCCGCTGCCGCAGGAGGGCCGGGAGCTTGCCCGGCTCCGTGCCGACGTGGGCATGGTCTTCCAGTCGTTCAACCTGTTCGCGCACAAGACCGTGCTCGAAAACGTGATGCTGGGGCAGATCAAGGTCCGCAAGACGGACAAGGCGGCGGCCGAGGAGAAGGCCCGCGCCCTGCTGGACCGGGTCGGGGTAGGCACCCAGGCCGACAAGTACCCGGCGCAGCTCTCCGGCGGCCAGCAGCAGCGCGTGGCGATCGCCCGCGCGCTGGCGATGGACCCCAAGGTGATGCTGTTCGACGAGCCGACCTCCGCGCTGGACCCGGAGATGATCAACGAGGTGCTGGACACGATGCAGCAGCTCGCCCGGGACGGCATGACGATGGTCGTGGTCACGCACGAGATGGGGTTCGCGCGCTCCGCGGCGAACCGGGTCGTCTTCATGGCGGACGGCCGCATCATCGAAGAGGCCGAGCCGAACCAGTTCTTCAACAACCCGCGCAGCGACCGCGCCAAGGACTTCCTGTCGAAGATCCTCCACCACTGAGCCCGCAGTTGGGCCACTCTGTTTGCCAACACGTGTTGAACCAAAGGATGTTGACCATGAGGATGCGTAAGACGGCTGCGGCCGGTGCAGTGGTGCTCGCGCTGGCGGCCACGGCGACGGCGTGCGGCGGCGAAAAGGGTACGGCGGGCGACAAGCCGGCCGGCGGGGATGTCTTCAGCGGTAGCTACAAGGTCGCCTCGGACGTCAAGGTCGACTCCTCGGTGCTGAAGAAGGCCCAGCAGGCCAAGAAGATCGTCGTCGGCGTCAAGGCCGACCAGCCGTTCCTGGGCTTCAAGGACCCGGCCACCAACAAGTACTCCGGTTTCGACATCGAGATCGCCAAGATGGTCGCCGCGGACCTGGGCTTCTCCGAGAAGCAGATCGAGTTCCAGACGGTCGACTCCAACGTCCGTGAGACCAAGATCTCCCACGGCGCCGTCGACTTCTACGTCGGTACGTACACCATCAACGACGAGCGCAAGAAGCAGGTCGGCTTCGCGGGCCCGTACTACACCGCCGGCGCGGACCTCCTGGTGCGCAAGGAGGACAAGGCCATCACGGGCCCGGACTCCCTCAAGGGCAAGAAGGTCTGCTCGATCACCGGCTCCACTCCGCTCCAGGAGATCAAGAAGCCGAAGTACGGCGCCAACACCACCGAGATGAACAAGTACTCGGACTGCGTCAAGAGCCTGCTCGACGGCTCGGTCGACGCGGTCACCACCGACGACGCGATCCTCAAGGGCTACGCCGCCCAGCGCCCCGCCAAGCTGCGGGTCGTCGGCCAGCCCTTCACCAAGGAGCCCTACGGCGTCGGCCTGAACAAGGACGACAAGGCGCTGCGGGAGGCGATCACCAAGGCGCTGGAGAACCACATCAAGAACGGCGACTACGAGAAGGCCTACGAGGGCACCCTCGGCAAGTCGGGCTCGAAGTACGTCGCCCCGGAGACGCCGCTGCCGCGCTACTGAGGCGCCGGCACCCGCTCTGATCGCGCCGCCCCGTACGCCCGCCGCGGCCGGGTGTGCGGGGCGCGCTGTCTTCCCCGCCCCCGCCCCTCTTCCCGCCGTCGACCTGACCGCTACCGCGGAGACCCCATGAACGTACTCCTCGATCATCTGCCCGAGTTCCGGGACGGGTTCCTCAGTACCCTGTCGATCACCGTGGCCAGCGGTCTGCTGGCCCTGGTACTCGGCGTCCTCATAGCCGGGTTCCGGGTCTCCCCGATTCCGCCGCTGCGCGCCTTCGGGACGGCCTGGGTCACGGTGCTGCGCAACACCCCGCTGACGCTGCTGTTCCTGGTCGCGTTCTTCGTCGTGCCGCAGATCCTCTTCAACGGCTGGAGCCCGTTCGTCCTGGCCACGCTGGCGCTCGGCTTCTACACCTCCTCCTTCGTGTGCGAGGCGGTGCGCTCCGGCATCAACACCGTGCCGCTGGGGCAGGCGGAGGCGGCCCGCTCGATCGGCATGACCTTCTCCCAGACGCTGCGCCTGATCGTGCTGCCGCAGGCCACCCGCTCCGTGCTGTCGCCGCTGAGCAGCATCTTCATCGCCCTGACGAAGAACTCCGCGATCGCCGGTGCGTTCAGCTTCCCCGAGTTGTTCAGCGTCTCCAAGCTGCTCAACGACAGGGGGTACCCGATCGCCTGGATCTTCCTGTGGACCGCGCTCTCCTACCTCATCATCACCTTCGCCATCAGTGGCCTCTTCCGGCTGCTGGAGCGCCGGATGGGGGTCGTGCGATGAGCGACCGCAGCATGGGCGTCCCCGGGCCGAAGTCCCCCGGCTGGAAGAACAGCACGACGTGGGTGCCGCGCGCACGCGGGGCGGAACGAAGCGAGGTAAGGGCATGAGTGCGAGCGTTCTCTACGACGTACCGGGACCGAAGGCGAAGGCACGCAACCGCGTCTACACCGTCATCGGCAGTCTCGCGGTGCTCGGGCTGATCGCGTTCGCCGTGCTGCGGCTGAGCGCCAAGGGTCAGCTCGAACCCGAGGTGTGGAACATCTTCAACTACGCCGGGGTGCGGAACAACATCCGCGACGGCGTCCTGACGACACTTCAGGTCTTCGCGGTCGCGGCGGTGCTGTCGCTGGCGCTGGGCGTACTGCTCGCGGTGGCACGGCTGTCCGACCACCGGCCGATCCGCTGGCTGGCCACCGGATTCATCGAGCTGTTCCGCGCCGTACCGCTGCTGATCACCATCTACGCGCTGTGGGTGGTCCTCCTCAGCTACCGCGAGAGCCTCGGCATGGACGAGAGCCAGCCGCAGTTCTGGGCTCTGGTCGCCGGGTTGACCGTCTACAACGGATCAGTCCAGGCCGAGGTGCTGCGGGCCGGCATCAACTCCGTACCCAAGGGGCAGGGCGAGGCCGCCTACGCACTGGGCATGAGCAAGACCCAGGTCATGACGACGGTGCTGATCCCGCAGGCCATCCGCGCGATGCTGCCGACGATCATCAGCCAGCTCGTGGTGACGCTGAAGGACACCTCCCTCGGCTACATCATCACGTTCGAGGAGCTCCTCTACACCGCCCGCCTGATGAGCACCAACATCATCGTCAACGGCAACGACACCTACGTCCCGGTCATCATCGTCACCGGCACCATCTACGTCGCGATGTGCCTGGCGCTGTCCGCCCTCGCCAACTGGATCGAGCGGCGCGGCCGTCGGGCCAAGACCGGCATCAGCGTGGCCGCGGCCGCCGAGCCGGTCGCCGCCACCGACGCGATGGACGTCAACGACGCGACGCCGGACGGACCGGTGCGCGCGAAGGACTGAGCCGGGCACTCCCGGGACGGCACGACGCCGGCTCCCGGGGCGGCACGAGGCCGACGGTACGGACGGGCCGCCGCGTGGCTCATACGGGACCGCACGGAGGCGGTGGCAACGGCGCCACCGCCTCCGTCACTTGACGCCGACGGCCGCAGTGGGTTGCATACGCTGTGTGATCACGCACCGGGCTCCAACTGCCAGTTCCCGCTTGTCCCGTACGTTCCAGCGGCCCCAGGGAGCGGCGCCGTGGACCCGGTGATCGTCGTCGGGGCCGGCCCGGTCGGCCTCGCGCTCTCCCTCGCCCTCGCCCGGCTCGGGGTCCCCTCCATCGTCCTCGACGAAACCACCGGTCAGGAGGACACCCGGCCCGCCCGTACGGTCGTGCTCCGCCCGGACACCGCGGCGTTCGTCGACCGGCTCGGCTGCGCCGACGCCCTGGAGAGCACCGGCATCCGCTGGACCGCCTGGCGCATCATGCGCCGCCGGCGCCTGGCGGAGCGCGTCGCCTTCGCCCCGCGCACCCCGGACGACGGGGCCGGCCCGGCCGCCCTCGCGTCGCCGGTCCACCTCCCCCAGCACGCACTCGCCCGCGCGCTGCGCGCCGCACTGGCCCGCGAGAAGCTCGCCGAGGTCGTCACCGGCAGCCGGCTCGCCGACCTCGAACAGGACGAGCGCGGCGTCAGCGCACACACCCGTGGCCCCAACGGGACCTGGTGGCGCGGGAGTTACCTCATCGGCTGCGACGGCCCACGGTCCACCGTCCGCAAGCTGCTGGACATCCGCTTCCCCGGCCGTACGGCCGTCGAGCGGCATGCGGTGGCCGCGCTGCGCTGTGAGCTCCCTTGGCCCGGCGAGGCCCTGCTGCACCGCTCACCGCCCCGACCGGGCGGCGGACCGGGCAGCGAGGTCTCCGCCCGCCCGCTGGCCGACGGTGTCTGGCGGCTGGACTGGCTGCTGCCGCCCGGCCGCGAACTGGTCACACCGGACGCCCTGGTGGCCCGGATCCGCGACTCCCTGGCCGGCTGGGCCGTCGAGCCCCCGGCGGACGGGACCAGCGGGGAGGTCGGCGTGCCGTCGGGCCACGGCCGGCTCGTCCCCGCGTACGAACTCCTCGACACCGGTGTGCACACCGTCCACCACCGGCTGGCCCGCTGCTGGCGGCAGGGCCGCGCCTTCCTCGCCGGGGACGCCGCGCACCTGCTGGGCGCGCTCGGCACCCAGGGCCTGGACGAGGGGCTGCGGGACGCCGAGAACCTCGCCTGGAAGCTGAGCCTGGCCTGGCACGACGGCGTCTCCGAGCGGCTGCTCGACAGCTACCAGGACGAGCGGCGGACCGCGGTCGCGGCCCGGCTGCGCGCCGCCGACCAGGCCCTGCCGCTGCTCCGGGACGGCCGCTCGGCCCGCTGGCGCACCGTGCTCCCGGGCGCGGCGCGCGGGCGCAGCACCCTGCTGACCGACGGCCACCTGGGGCGCGGCCCGCTGGGCGCGCCCCCCGTCTACGCCCGCACTCCGCTGGCGCCGCCCGCGGAGCACACCGGCGTCCCCCTCGTCGAGACGCCCCCGGGAGCGCCGGTCAGCGATGTGCCCGTGACCGCTTCGGACGGCTCGGTGGTGCGGCTGCGCGACCGCCTCGGCCAGGGCCTGTTGGTGGTGCTGGTGGCTCCCGGCACCACCGTCTGGGACCGTCGGCACTGGCAGTCGGCGGGTCTGATGCCCCAGCTGACCAGCGCGGTCGCCGCACTGCCGATGCCCGCCGAGATCCTCGTCACCGAGTCCTATCCAGGCGCCGCCGCCCACACCGTCCTCCTCGTCCGCCCGGACGGCCACCTGGTCGCGGCCTTGGCGGGCGTCCGCCCGGCGGAGATGGCCGCCTGCGCGGCGGCGGTACGGGGCGGGGGTGGGAGCGCGGCCCCGAGGCCGGGAAGTGGCGCTCCGGGAACATCGTCGGGCACGGATGGCCCACTGAGGTCGTCCCTGCCACCGGGGTCGGCCACATCACCCGGTGCGTCGTCCGGCACGTCGTCCGGTGCGTCGACTGGTGCGTCGTCCGGTTCTCCGGCGTCGCCCGGGCAGGGGCGAGCCGGGGGCGGAGGCGTGGGCGGGGCCGTGGGCGGAACCGTCGAGGGGGAGGCAGCCGCGGGCAGCGGCACGGCCGACGGTGGGACGGCCGCGGAAGGAACGTCGCCGAGCGGCACCTCGCCGAGCGGCACGTCTCCGCAAGGCAGGTCTCCGCAGGGCAGGTCTCCGCAAGGCACGTCACTTCATGGCCCGTCCGTGGTTGACCCTGTGGGATCCTCCATGCTTCACTCCGAACGTGACTGATCACGGCTCGCGATTCTGGCGGAGGGTCCATCTGGACCTGGTCCGCCATGCGAGCTGCATGTGTCGTCCGTCCTGTTGATCCGCATCTCGTTCCCCGCGCGGCCGCCTGCCCCGATCCGGCAGCCGCGCCTCTTCGCGATCACTCAGGACGGTTTCCGTGCCCGACGTACGTACCTCCGCGCGCCCGCATACCTCCGACACCGGTGGCGGCCCCAGCGCTCCCGAACTCCTCGACTTCGCCCGCCGCACCGCCTCGGACGCGGCCCTCGTCTCGTCGCTCCCGCTCGACCCCGAAGGCCGTACCTGGATCCGACTGGACGGTCCGGGTGGCAGTGAGGCCTGGCTGATCGGTTGGCCGCCCGGCACCGGCACCGGTTGGCACGACCACGGTGGTTCCCACGGCGCCTTCGCGACGGCCGCCGGCGAGCTGACGGAGCAGTCGCTCGCCGCCCAACTGCCCACCGAGGGCTGGAAGACCCTTGAGCTCGCCGACGGGGTGGACCGTGAGCGCAGGCTCAGCGACGGCCGCGGCCAGGCCTTCGGCCCGCACCACGTCCATCAGGTGCTCAACACCTCCACCGACACCCATGCGGTGTCGGTGCACGCCTACTACCCGCCGCTGCCGCTGATGCGCCGATACAGTCGCACCGGACAGGTGCTGCACCTCGAAGAGGTCGAGCGGCCGGAGGAGTGGGCATGAGCGCCGTTGACGAACTGCTGGCCCGGGCCCGGCGTGAACTGGGCCGACGGGTGGCCCCCCAGGAGGCGGCCGCCGTCCAGGAGGCGGGCGGTCTGCTGGTCGACATCCGGTATGCGCAGCTGCGTGATCGCGACGGCACCATCCCCGGCGCCCTGATCGTGGAACGCAACGAACTCGAATGGCGCCTCGACCCCACCGGCGAGCACCGCGCCCCCGAGGCGACCCACCACGACCTCCCGGTCGTGGTCATCTGCAACGAGGGCTACGCCTCCACCCTCGCCGCCCTCTCCCTCCGCCACCTGGGCCTGCACCGCGCGACCGACCTGGCGGGCGGCTTCCAGGCCTGGCGGAGTGCGGGGCTGCCGATACGGGGGTGATGTGGGGACCTGCGCTTCCTTCCTCGCCCCCTCAGTCCCCCCAGTCACCCCAGTCACCCAATAGCCTCGGTCGCCTGGGCCGGTTCGGCCGCCTCAGTCATCCGGTAGATGCTGGTCCAGCAGCTCCGGATCCTCGCCTTCCTCTTCCAGGGCCTGTTTGACGACGCGGAGGGCGAGGCCTTCCGCGTAGCCCTTGCGGGCGAGCATGCCGGCCAGGCGGCGGAGGCGCTTCTCCCGGTCCAGGCCGCGGGTCGCACGTAGCTTGCGGTCGACCAACTCGCGGGCGGTGGACTCCTCCTGCTCGGAGTCGAGGCGGCCGACGGCCACGTCGATCAGGGCGGAGTCCACCCCCTTGGTACGCAGTTCACGGACCAGCGCGCGCCGGGCCAGGCCGCGGCCGTGGTGGCGGGACTCCACCCAGGCGTCGGCGAAGGCGGCATCGTCGATGAGCCCGACGTCCTCGAAGCGGGACAGCACCTCCTGTGCTGCCTCGTCGGGGATGCCTCGCCGACGCAGGGCGTCCGCAAGCTGCTTGCGGGTGCGCGGCGTCCCGGTGAGCAGGCGCAAGCAGATCGCCCGCGCCTGCTCCTCGGGAGTACGCGGTGGTCCCGCCTCGGCCCTCGACGAGGAGGGACCACCGCTGTCCTCGCGGCCACGAAGGGCCCCGCGGCCATGACGGGTCTCGGTGTCGCCGGCAGCGCTCCAGGTATCGCCCTCGCTGTCCGGCCATTCCGTTCGCCGTGTCATGGCGGACTAGCTCTTGGCCGCGGCGGCCTTGGAACCCTTGGCGCCCTTGGCCGCCGGTGCCGGAGCCGCGGTGGCCGGGTCGGCCGTCGCCCCCGCGGCGTCCGCGCCGGGCTCCGCCGTCGGGTCCTGCGGCTTGACGCCGATGCCGAGCTTCTCCTTGATCTTCTTCTCGATCTCGTTGGCGAGATCGGGGTTGTCCTTCAGGAAGTTACGGGCGTTCTCCTTGCCCTGGCCCAGCTGGTCGCCCTCGTAGGTGTACCAAGCGCCGGACTTGCGGATGAAGCCGTGCTCCACACCCATGTCGATCAGGCCGCCCTCACGGCTGATGCCCTGGCCGTAGAGGATGTCGAACTCGGCCTGCTTGAACGGCGGGGAGACCTTGTTCTTGACGACCTTGACGCGGGTGCGGTTGCCGACCGCTTCCGTGCCGTCCTTGAGGGTCTCGATACGGCGGATGTCGAGGCGCACCGAGGCGTAGAACTTCAGCGCGCGGCCACCGGTCGTGGTCTCCGGCGAGCCGAACATCACGCCGATCTTCTCGCGGAGCTGGTTGATGAAGATCGCGGTGGTCTTGGACTGGTTGAGCGCGCTGGTGATCTTGCGGAGGGCCTGGCTCATCAGTCGGGCCTGGAGGCCGACGTGCGAGTCGCCCATCTCGCCCTCGATCTCGGCCCGCGGCACCAGGGCGGCGACGGAGTCGATCACGATGAGGTCGAGGGCGCCGGAGCGGACCAGCATGTCCGTGATCTCCAGGGCCTGCTCGCCGTTGTCCGGCTGGGAGAGGATCAGGGCGTCGGTGTCCACACCGAGCTTCTTGGCGTACTCGGGGTCGAGGGCGTGCTCGGCGTCGATGAACGCGACGGAGCCGCCGGCCCGCTGGGCGTTCGCGACCGCGTGCAGGGTCAGGGTCGTCTTACCGGAGGATTCCGGGCCGTAGACCTCGATGACGCGGCCGCGGGGGAGACCGCCGACGCCGAGCGCCACGTCGAGTGCCGTGGAGCCGGTGGGGATGACCTCGATGGGCTCCTTCGACCGCTCCCCCATGCGCATCACGGCGCCCTTGCCGAATTGCCGTTCAATCTGTGCGAGCGCGGCGTCCAGCGCCTTCTCGCGGTCAGTGCCTGCCATGGGTTCCACCCGGTTTGCTTGAGTCGATCGCTTCACGTCCATGACGCTAACGCCTGCCACTGACAATGCGCCCGGACCCGGCTCCAGCCTGTGGATAACTCCGCGAAATCCCCGGAATCACGGGCCGGAACCCCAATGAGAATGGATGTTCGATTTCACTGTCAAGCGACCGGCCCGGCCGCCGGCCCCGGTCGCGAGGTGGAGATGCGGCACCGCACGGCGCTCCGTCGCCCCGCCTACCCCTCGACGGCCGGACGGTAGGTGCACACCTGCACGCCCGTACCGCTGGTGACCGTGGACACCAGCTCGAGCCGGCGCTGCGCACCGTCGTCGGGGAAGATCGTCTTCCCGCCGCCGAGGAGCACCGGCATGACCATGAGCCGGAGTTCGTCGACGAGGCCCTCGCGCAGCAGGGTACGCACGAGCGTGGGGCTCCCCATGACCAACAGGTCCCCGCCGTCGGCCTTGTGAAGCTCCCGGATGCGGGCGACGGCCTCGTCGCCGGGGATGCGCGTGGTGTTGTGCCATGTCAGCCGGTCGTCCCCGAGCGTACGGGTCACGACGTACTTCGGGATGGCGTTCATCCGGTCGGCGAACGGGTCGCCGGCCCGCTCGGGCCAGGCCGCGGCCATCGTCTGCCACGTGCGGCGCCCGAACAGCAGCGCCTCGGCCTTGGTCAGCGCGTCGGCGAAGGCGCCGCCCACCACCTCGGGGTCGAAGAACGAGTGCGACCAACCACCGTGGGCGAAGCCGCCGTCGGTGTCCTCCTCGGGCCCGCCCGGGGCCTGCACGACGCCGTCCAGGCTCATGAACTCGCTGATCACGATGCGCATGGGACTCGCTCCTCTTCCACGTTCAGGTTCCTCGTTCAGGGGTTGCAGGAAGAGAGACTGCCGCATCGCGCCACAGTCATCGCACCCGCACCACCCGAGGTGGTGAAGTGGCTCACATCGCCGTACGCCTCTCGACCGCGGCCGCCGGACTCAGCCGAGCTCCTCGCCGTCCCGGGCCGGGGTCGCCGTACCGCCCGGGCTTCCCGCGTCGCCCGCACGGGCACGGCGGCCCTCGACGGTGTCCGCCGCCCGGCCCTGCGGCGCTGGCGAGGGCCGGTCCGGGTGCGCGGCGCCGCGGACCCGGTCGAGGAGGGCGGTCGCGCGTCGGCGGCCGGACCTGCCACGGACCCGGAGATCGCCGGGGACTTCGTAGCGCTTCACATACGCGCCGAGGAACGCCTGGAGCGTCGCCGTCGCGGGAATCGCGATCAGCGCACCCACGGCGCCCATCAGCGCGGTGCCGGCGACGACCGATCCGAAGGCGACGGCGGGGTGGATGTCCACCGTCTTGGCGGTGATCCGCGGCTGGAGGAGGTAGTTCTCGAACTGCTGGTAGATCACGACGAAGGCGAAGACCCACAGGGCGTGCCAGGGGTCGACGGTGAACGCGATCAGGATGGGCAGCGCGCCCGCCAGGTACGTGCCGATGGTGGGGATGAACTGCGAGACCAGACCCACCCACATGCCCAGCGCCGGAGCGTACGGAACACCCATCAGCTCCAGCAGGACGTAGTGGGCGATACCGGATATCAGGGCCATCAGCCCACGGGAGTAGAGGTATCCGCCGGTCTTGGCCACCGCGATCTCCCAGGCGCGCAGGACCTCGGCCTGGCGGTGGGGCGGGAGGACGGAGCACAGCGCGCGGCGCAGCCGGGGGCCGTCGGCGGCGAAGTAGAACGAGAACAGGGCCACCGTCAGGAGGTTGAACAGGCTGCCCAGCACCGTCGCCGAGACGGCCAGCACGTTGTTGGCGCTGTCCTGCACGTACTTTTGCAGCCAGTCGGACCGGAGCAGGTTGTTCTGCACCTCGACCCGCGAGAGGTGGGTGTGCAGCGTGCTGTTGATCCAGCTGATCACGGAGTCGAGGTACTGGGGGAACTCCTCGACCATGGTGGCTATCTGGCCGGCCAGCATCGATCCCAGCAGCGCGAAGAAGCCGGCCGCGGCGACGAGGATGCCGAAGAACACCAGCCCCGTGGCGAGCCCGCGCCGCATGCCGCGGGCCGCCATCCAGTCGACGGCCGGCTCGACCGCCAGCGCGAGGAAGAACGCGATCAGCACATTCAGCAACAGGCTGATCAGCTGGTGGAATCCCCAGGTGGCGAGCTGGTAGCAGCCCACGAGGGTGAGCGCGAGCACCATGGCGCGCGGCAGCCAGCGCGGCATCCGCGCATCGGCTCGGTCCCCGGGCCGCGCCTCGGGCCGTGGGGCATCGTTGCTGGTGATCTCATCGGACTCGGACACGCAGCCAAGTGTCCCGCACGGCGCCGACAATCCGGTCCGTGCCCGGCTGCGGACCCCCGCGGGCGGCGGCTCCGGGGCCCTCCGGCCGGGCCGGCGGCGCCCTCAGCGCTTGTCGTGCGGCACGTCCATCACCGTGCAGACCACCCGCCACACCTCTTTGGCGCTCCAGCCCGCGTCCAGCGCCTCGTGGACGGTCCGGCCGCCGAGGTCGGACATCACGTAGTCGTGCGCGAAGGAGTCGGCGTACGCCACGCCGAAGTGATTCGCCATCCGCTGCCAGAAGACCGTCAACCGCATGCCTCCAGTATCCCGCCCTGGGAGGGCAGCGGTGCGCGAGCCGGTGTCACCGCGGGATTTCGGCCCTACGGTCAGGCCATGGCCGAAAAAGCAATCCCTGCTGCGACCCCGCTGGCACACGCCGAGCACTTCGTCTGGCTGACCGCCCGGGTGCTGGAGCAGCGGCTCTTCGAATACCACTTCCTCGGCGGCGGGGCGGACCCGGTCGAGACGGCGCTCGCCGCGTACCGCAACGACGACGACGGCTACGGCCACGCCCTGGAGCCCGATCTGCGCGGCCCGGTCAGCCAGCCGCTGCACACCGCGCACGCCCTGAAGGTCCTCGATGTGATCGGGCGTTGCGGCGGGCGCCAGGTGGAGCGGATCTGCCGCTATCTGACGAAGGTCTCGACCCCGCAGGGAGCGCTGCCGGCGCTGCACCCCTCGGTGCGCGGCTATCCGGCCGCACCGTGGATCCCGGTGGTCGACGATCCGCCGAGTTCCCTGCTGGCCACCGGCCCCGTGGTCGGGCTGCTGCACCGCAACGAGGTGTGGCACGCGTGGCTGTTCCGCGCCACGGACTACTGCTGGTCGGCCGTGGAGTCCCTGAAGGAGACCCATCCGTACGAGGTGGAGGCCGCGGTGGCCTTCCTGGACGGCGCCCCGGACCGGCCCCGGGCCGCCGCGGCGGCGGAGCGGCTGGGCCGGCTCGTCCGGGAGCAGGGCCTGGTGCTGCTGGACCCGGAGCGGGCCGCGGACGTCCCGGTGGCGGAGGGGTACGCCCCCGGAGAGCACCATCTGGCCTACGACTTCGCGTCCACGCCCGGTTCCCTCGCCCGCGGCTGGTTCACCGACGAGGAGATGGACCGGGCGCTGGACCACCTCGCCGCGCTCCAGGGGGAGGACGGCGGCTGGCCGATCAACTGGCGGGAGTGGGCACCGGGCACGGCGTTGGAGGGCCGCCCGCTGGTGACGCTGAACGCCCTGCTGACCCTACGGGCGTACGGGCGTCTCCTCAGCTGAGCGCCGGGCGCGGTCCGGTCCGGTCCGGGCGCCGGGCGTGTGCCGGTCCGGGCGCCCGGCGCGGACCAGGCGCCGGGCGCCCCCGGGTGTCGTCAGCCGCCCAGTGCCCGTACTCCGGCGGTGACGGCCACCGCGACGCCGACGACCAACAGGAACGGCGCCCGCAGGACGAGGGCCACGGCCGCCGCGACCACGCCCGCGGCCTTGGCGTCGAGCATCAGGTGCTGGCCGTCGCTGAAGGTCTGCTGGGCGGTGAGCGCGGCCAGCAGGGCCACCGGGAGCAGCGCCGCCAGGCGCTTGACGAGCGGGCGCTCCAGTACGCCGGCGGGCGCCGCCAGGCCGAGGTACTTGACCAGATAGCAGCCGACGGCGGTGACGGTGATCGCGATCCAGACGTTCATGCCCGGTCCTCCTCGGTCGTCCGGTGGTCCTCGGTCTCTGTGGTGCGGCCCGCGGCCTGGCCGGCGCCCGGCCCGTGCGCCGCGCTCGCCTTCCGTGCCCGCGCGCGGCATCCCTGGAGCACGAGGACGGCGGGTGCGGCGAGCGCCGAGAGCAGTACGGGAACGCCCGTGGGCAACAGCGGCAGCGTCACCAAGACGAGGACGACGGCCAGCCCGGCCGCGGCCCGCTCGACGGTGGTCCGGAGCATCGGTGCGAGCAGCGCCAGGAAGACCGCGGGGCTGGCCGCGTCCAGGCCCCAGGCGTCGGTGTCGCCGAGCGCCTCCGCGCCCAGGGCGCCGATCAGGGTGGTGACGTTCCACAGGGCGTAGAGGCTCAGCCCGGTGACGGTGAAGCCCAGCCGGGCGCTGCGTCGGTCGGGCTGGGCCAGGGTGACGGCGGAGGTCTCGTCGATCACCCAGTGGGCGGCGAGCGGCTTGACCGTCGCCCGGTAGCCGAGGACGGCGGACAGCCGCAGTCCGTAGAACGCGTTGCGGACGCCCAGGAAGAAGGCGCCGGCCGCGGCGGTGAGCGGGTTGCCGCCGGCGGCGAGCGCGCCCACCAGGGCGAACTGTGAGGCGCCGGTGAACACCAGGAGGCTGAGTGCGCAGGTCTGAAGGAGGCTGAGGCCGGCGCCGGCCGAGGTCACGCCGAAGGCGAATCCGGAGAGCCCGACGGCGACGCCGACGCCGAGGGCGTCCCTGATGACGGCGGAGTCGGGCTTCGCGGGCCGTCCGGGGGCCGGCGTCGCGGCCGGCTCGGTGGTGCGTATGTCTGTCTGTTCTGCCACGCCTGCGACCCTAGGAAGGCGCGCCGTCGACGGTCTTGTACGTTCTTGCGCCGCGCACCCCGTCTGCACCCTGTCCGCGCCCCGTCCGCACGTCCGCGCCCCGTACGCGCCCCATCCGCACGTCCGCGCCCCACACGCGCTCGGTCGCGCCGTCCGTGCCCAGGGTGTCTCCGCTACGCCGAGCGCTCCTTCCGGTAGGCGCCGGGCGGCACGCCGACGATCCGGGTGAAGTGCCGGTTGAGGTGTGGCTGATCGCTGAAGCCGACCGCGACGGCCGTCTCGGCGGGTGGGCTGCCCGCCTCCAGGAGCAGGCGGGCCCGGCGCACCCGGGCGTCGGTGAGCCAGGCGTGCGGCGGCATGCCGTAGCTGCCCTTGAAGGCCCGGAGCAGCGCGAACGGGCTGGTGCCGAGCTGCTGCGCCAGCTGCTCCAGGGAGGGCGGGTCGGCCATCCGCTCCTCCAGGACGGCCCGTGCACGGGCGGCGGTCCGCGCCCCGGCGCTGCGCGGCGTGCGCGCCGGGAGCGGGCCGCCGTAGTGGCGCAGCAGGCGGGCGACGACGATCCGCAGCAGGCTGTCGGCGGCGAGGGCGTTGCCCGCCTCGGCGGCCCGGTGGACCTCGGTGATCATGCGGCCGAGGTGCGGGTCGTCGGCGGTGGTCTCGGTGAATCCGGCGGTGCCGCGCAGTGCGGTGGTCTCCTCGGCTATCTCGGCGACGAGCCGGGACGATGGGTAGAGGGTGGCGTAGGTCCAGCCCTCAGGGGCACCGGCCCGGGCGGTGTGCGCCACCTCCGGGTTGATCATGACCACGCCGCCGTGGCCGGCCCGGACGGTGCCGTTCTGGAGCCCGATCTCCTCGATGCCGGAGGTGACCGCGCAGACCACGTAGCCCTCGTGGGCGTGGCGCGGGAAGGAGTGCCGGACGTAGCGGGCGCGCAGCAGGTCGAGGCCGGGCAGTCCGGCGTAGCGCCAGTGGCGCGCCCATTCGCCGCGGTCCTGCGGCGTGGCGTCCGCATCCGGCCCTCCGACGAGGGGCGTCCCGGCGTCCCCACCGGCCGTGCCCCGCTCCCCGCGCGTCCCCATGCGGCCCATTCTGCGTCCCTCGCGGGGCGGGTGACCTGCCGCGTCCGAGTCGTGGACGGCCGGGCCGGCGCCGCCAGCGGCGGCCGGCGGTCCGCGCGGGGGCGGCGTTGTCAGTGGTCCGGTGCACGATGGGGGACATGGCCGAGTCAGCGCTCACCTCGTTCTCGCCCGCGACCCGTGGATGGTTCGCCGGGGCGTTCAGCGCGCCCACCGCCGCGCAGGAGGGCGCCTGGCGGGCGATCGGCGCGGGCTCGGACGTCCTCGTGGTCGCGCCGACGGGATCGGGCAAGACCCTCGCGGCGTTCCTCGCGTCGTTGGACGCACTGGCCAGCACTCCCCCGCCCGCGGAGCCCAAGAAGCGCTGCCGGGTGCTGTACGTGTCGCCGCTGAAGGCGCTCGCCGTCGACGTCGAGCGCAATCTGCGCAGCCCGTTGACGGGCATCCGCCAGGAGTCGGTCCGCCTGGGGCTGCCGGAGCCGGACATCACGGTCGGCATCCGCTCCGGGGACACCTCGCCGGCGGAGCGCCGGTCGATCGCCAACCGCCCGCCGGACATCCTCATCACGACCCCCGAGTCGCTGTTCCTGATGCTGACGTCGTCGGCCCGGGAGGCGCTGGCGGGCGTCGAGACGGTGATCGTGGACGAGGTCCATGCGGTCGCCGGCACCAAGCGCGGTGCGCATCTGGCGCTGTCCCTGGAGCGGCTCGACGAGCTGCTGGCCCGGCCGGCCCGCCGGATCGGGCTGTCGGCGACGGTGCGCCCGGTGGAGGAGGTGGCCCGCTACCTCTCGCCGCGGCGCCGGGTGGAGATCGTCCAGCCGCCGTCCGGGAAGCGCTTCGACCTCTCGGTGGTCGTCCCGGTGGAGGACATGGGCGAGCTGGGCGGCTCACCGGTCCAGGAGGGCGAGACCGGCGAGAAGCCGTCCATCTGGCCGCAGGTCGAGGAGCGGATCGCCGATCTCGTCCAGGCCCATCGCTCCACGATCGTGTTCGCCAACTCCCGTCGTCTGGCGGAGCGGCTGTGCAACCGCCTCAATGAGATCGCCTACGAGCGGACGACGGGTACCGCCCTGCCCGAGCACCACTCCCCCGCGGAGCTGATGGCCGAGGCGGGGGCCGCCAAGGGCGCACCGCCACTGCTGGCCCGGGCGCACCACGGCTCGGTGTCCAAGGAGCAACGCGCCCAGGTGGAGGAGGACTTGAAGGCGGGCCGGCTGCCGGCCGTGGTCGCCACCTCCAGTCTGGAGCTGGGCATCGACATGGGGGCGGTCGATCTGGTCGTCCAGGTGGAGTCGCCGCCGTCGGTCGCCTCCGGGCTACAGCGGGTCGGGCGCGCCGGTCATCAGGTCGGCGCGGTCTCGAAGGGCATCGTCTTCCCCAAGTACCGCGGCGATCTGGTGCAGGCCGCGGTGGTCACCGAGCGGATGCGCGCGGGCGCCATCGAGGCGCTGCGGGTGCCCGCCAACCCGCTGGACGTGCTCGCCCAGCAGCTGGTCGCCATGGCAGCGATGGACACCTGGGACGTCGAGGAACTGCTGGCCGTCGTCCGGCGGGCCGCGCCGTTCGCCGCGCTGCCCGAATCGGCGTTCACGGCCGTCCTGGACATGCTCGCCGGCCGCTACCCCTCGGACGCCTTCGCCGAGTTGCGGCCGCGTCTGGTGTGGGACCGCATCGCACAGACCGTCACCGGCCGCCCTGGCGCCCAGCGGCTGGCCGTGACGTCCGGGGGCACGATCCCCGACCGCGGCCTGTTCGGCGTGTTCCTGGCGGGCGGCGACTCCGGCGGGGGGGGCGGGCGCCGGGTCGGAGAGCTCGACGAGGAGATGGTCTACGAGTCCCGCGTCGGCGACGTCTTCACGCTCGGCACGACGTCCTGGCGGATCGAGGACATCACCCGGGACCGGGTGCTGGTCACACCCGCCCCCGGGGTCCCCGGCCGGCTGCCCTTCTGGAAGGGCGACCAGCTCGGCCGCCCCCTCGAACTGGGCCGTGCGCTGGGCGCGTTCCTCCGGGAGATCGGTTCGATGGCCCCGGAGGACGCCGGGGCCCGGCTGTCCGCCGCCGGGCTGGACGACTGGGCGACGTCCAATGTGCTGGGCTACCTCGCCGAGCAGAAGCAGGCCTGCGGCCACGTCCCCGACGACCGGACGATCGTCGTCGAGCGGTTCCGCGACGAGCTCGGTGACTGGCGGGTGGTCGTCCACTCCCCGTTCGGCGCGCAGGTCCACGCCCCCTGGGCGCTGGCCCTCGGTGCCCGCCTCGCCGAGCGCTACGGCATGGACGCCCAGGTGATGCACGCCGACGACGGCATCGTGCTGCGGCTGCCCGACGCGGACCTGATGGGCCTCGACCTCCTCGACGGGGACGGCGGTTTCGGCCTCGGCGGGGACGATGGGCCCGGCCCGTCCGCCGCCCTGGGACCAGCCGCCCGCGGCACGGAGTACGACCCGGAGCAGTCCCCGGTGGGAGCCGCCGACGTCGCCTTCGACCACGGCGAGATCGATCAGCTCGTCACCGACCAGGTGGGCGGTTCCGCGCTGTTCGCCTCCCGGTTCCGCGAATGCGCCGCCCGCGCCCTGCTGCTGCCCCGGCGCAGCCCCGGCAAGCGCACCCCGCTGTGGCAGCAGCGCCAGCGGGCCGCCCAACTCCTCCAGGTGGCCAGCGAGTTCGGCTCCTTCCCCATCGTGCTGGAAGCCGTCCGCGAATGTCTCCAGGACGTCTTCGACGTACCGGGCCTGGCGGAGCTGATGGGCGACATCGAGGCCCGCCGGGTGCGCCTGGTGGAGGTCACCACCCCCGAGCCGTCGCCGTTCGCCCGCTCGCTGCTGTTCGGCTACGTCGCCCAGTTCCTGTACGAGGGCGACTCCCCGCTCGCCGAGCGCCGCGCCGCCGCGCTGTCCCTGGACTCCCGGCTGCTCGCCGAACTGCTGGGCCAGGCCGAGCTGCGCGAGCTGCTGGACGCCGAGGTGCTCGCCGAGCTGGAGCGCGAGCTCCAGTGGCGCACGGAGGACCGGCGGGTCAAGGACGCCGAGGGCGTCGCCGACGTCCTGCGGCTGCTGGGTCCGCTGACCGACGCCGAGCTGGTCGAGCGCGGCGCGGATCCGGCGTGGGTCGGGGAGCTGGCGGCCGCCCGGCGCGCCATCCCGGTGCGGATCACCGGCGCCGATCACTGGGCCGCGGTCGAGGACGCCGGCCGGCTCCGTGACGCACTGGGCACGGCGCTGCCGGTCGGCGTCCCGGAGTCCTTCACCGAACCGGTCAAGGACCCGCTCGGTGATCTGCTGTCCCGCTATGCCCGTACGCACGGCCCGTTCACCTCTGAGCAGGCCGCCGCCCGCTTCGGCCTCGGCACCGCCGTCACCGACGGCGCGCTGCACCGCCTCGCCGCCGCCGGCCGGGTCGTCCAGGGGGAGTTCCACCCCGCGGGCATCGGCCAGGAGTGGTGCGACGCACAGGTGCTGCGCAGGCTGCGCAGGCGCTCGCTGGCCGCGCTGCGCGAGGAGCTGGAGCCGGTACCGCCGGCCGCGCTCGCCGCCTTCCTGCCCCAGTGGCAGCACGTCGCGGCGCCGCGTCCGGCGTCGACGAACGGCACGCCGGCACCGTCCGGCGGCGCCGCGCACAGCCTGCGCGGTATCGACGGACTGGTGCGGGCCATCGAGCAGTTGCAGGGCGCGCCGGTTCCGGCCTCCGCCCTGGAGAAGCTGGTGCTGCCCTCCCGCGTCGCCGGCTACACCCCGGCCCTGATGGACGAGCTCACCGCCACCGGGGAGGTGTTGTGGGCCGGTGCCGGTGCGCTCCCCGGCAAGGACGGCTGGCTCTCGCTGCATCTCGCCGACTCGGCCCCGCTGCTCCTCCCGCCGCCGCTCCCCCTCGAACTGACCGCGCTGCACGAGTCGTTGCTGGCCGCCCTGGCGCCCGGGTACGGCCTGTTCTTCCGCCAGCTCGCCGACCAGGTCCGCGCCACCACCCACCCGGACGCCACCGACCCCCAGCTGGCCGACGCCCTGTGGGACCTGGCCTGGTCGGGACGGCTGACGAACGACACCCTCGCCCCGCTGCGCGCCCTCCTCGGCTCGGGCCGTACGGCCGGCTCGACCGCCCACCGCGCCCGACGCTCGGTCCCGCGCGGCAGGTACGGCTCGCTGGCCGCGGCCGCGGGGCACGGCGGCCGCCCCACAGCCTCCCGCTCGGGCCCGCCGACCGTGGGCGGCCGCTGGTCGCTGCTGCCCGCCCCGGAGACGGACACCACGCACCGCGCCCATGCCCTGGCCCGTACGCTCCTGGACCGGCACGGGATCATCACCCGTGGCGCGGTCGCCGCCGAAGGGGTCGAGGGCGGGTTCTCCGCCGCGTACCGCGTGCTGTCCGCGTTCGAGGACTCCGGCCAGGCCCGCCGGGGCTATGTCGTCGAAGGGCTGGGCGCCGCCCAGTTCGCGATGGACGGTGCGGTGGACCGGCTGCGCGCGGTCAGCACCCAGCGGGAGCGCACCGCCGATGCCGCCCTGCCGGAGGCCGGCCCGGCACCGTCCCGGCGCGGCGGTCCGCAGCGCGCCGTCGTCCTGGCCGCCGCCGACCCGGCCAACGCCTACGGCGCCGCCCTGCCGTGGCCCGACCCGCCCGAGGGGTCCACCCACAAGCCCGGCCGCAAGGCGGGCTCGCTGGTCGTCCTGGTCGACGGTGAGTTGGCGCTCTACATGGAGCGCGGCGGCAAGACGCTGCTGCTCTGGCCGCTCGGCCAGGATCCGACCCGGGCGTCCACCGACCCCCGCCTCCAGCTCGCGGTGGAGGCGCTGACCGACGCGGCCCGCGCCGGCGCCCTGGGCACCATCACCACCGAGCGCATCAACGGCACCGCGGCCCTGACCTCCCCCTTCGCGGCCACACTGGAGTCCGCCGGCTTCCACCCGACCCCACGGGGGCTGCGACTGCGGGGATGAGCGCGTCGGCCGATCACCCGGCGGGCGACCCGTTCCCCACGGGCCGGCCGGCCGCCGGGCTCCGTGCGGCCGCCCGCTTCCGGGACGGCGGGCCGGCCCCGCTCGTCCGCCTGTGCCCAGGGCCTGTCCGCTCCCTTTGGGCATGATGGTGGCATGCCCGAAGGTGACACCGTCTGGCGTGTGGCCCAGCGGCTCCACGATGCGCTGGCCGGCCGGCCGCTGACCCGTTGTGACCTGCGCGTTCCCCGTCTGGCAACGGTCGATCTCACCGGCCGGGAGGTACGCGAGGTGGTCCCCCGCGGCAAGCACCTGCTCACCCGCTTCACCGGCGGCCTCACTCTGCACTCCCATCTGCGGATGGACGGCGCCTGGCAGATCTATGCGGCCGGGGAGCGCTGGCGCGGCGGCCCCACCCACCAGATCAGGGCGGTCCTCGGCACCCCGGACCACACGGCCGTGGGCTACCGCCTCCCCGTTCTCGACCTGCTGCGCACCGCCGACGAATCCCGGGCCGTCGGCCATCTCGGGCCCGATCTCCTCGGCCCCGACTGGGACCCCGAGGAGGCCCTGCGCCGGCTGCTTGCCGCCCCGGAGCGACCGCTCGGCGAGGCCCTGCTCGACCAGCGCAATCTCGCCGGTATCGGCAACGTCTACAAGTCCGAGCTGTGCTTTCTGCTGCGCGCCGCCCCGTGGCTGCCCGTGGGAGAGCTCCCCGACCCGGAGCGCGTGCCGACGCTCGCCAAGCGGCTCCTGGAGGCCAACAAGCACCGCCCGGCCCGAACCACCACGCCCTGGGGAGACCGCCCACGCCCGATGGGGGCTGGCGGGGGCGCCCGCCCCGACCGTCGGCTGTGGGTCTACGGCCGGGCCGGCCGCCCCTGTCTGCGCTGCGGCACCGCGGTCCGCACCGCCGACCAGGATCCCGCCGCGGCGGAACGCGTCACCTACTGGTGCCCGGCGTGCCAGCCCGGCGGACCCGCCCCCCGGAGCACCCCACCCACCAATTGACGGACCGTCAGATCTCTCCCTACCCTCGCACCATGCCCCTCACGGCGTACGACCTCACGGGCCGCACCGCGATCGTCACCGGCGCGGCGAGCGGAATCGGGCGCGCCACTGCCGTCCTGCTCGCCGAGGCCGGCGCCACGGTGCACTGTGCGGACCTCGACGACCGGGGCGTCACCGCCACCGCCGCGGCCATCACCGCATCCGGGGGCACCGCACACCCGCACCGCGTCGACGTCACCCGCCGCGACCAGGTCGCCGCCGTCGTCGCCGCAGCCCACGAGGCCGCCGGACGCCTCGACGTGATGGCGAACATCGCCGGGATCATGCACTCCTCGCCCGTGCTGGAGACCGCGGACGAGGATCTGGACCGGGTCTGGAACACCAATTTCAAGGGCGTGCTGCACGGCTGCCAGGAAGCCGCCCGCGCCATGATCGCCACCGCCACCCGCGGCTCCATCGTGACCATGGCCTCCGGCGCGATCGACACCGGCGCACCCGGACTGCTCTGCTACGGCGTCGCCAAGGCCGCCGTCGTCCAGCTCACCAAGACCCTGGCCACGGAGGTCGGCCGGCACGGCATCCGGGTCAATGCCGTCGCGCCGGGCTGGATCCGTACACCGATGACCGACCGCCACACCGCCGAGGCGCAGCAGCAGGCGGAGGGGCCGATGATCCGGATGTCGCCGCTGGGGCGGGTGGGAGAGCCGGCGGACATCGCGCACGCCGTGCTCCATCTGGCATCCGACGCCTCGTCCTTCACGACCGGCCAGATCCTCCGCCCGAACGGCGGCGTCGCCATGCCCTGGTGAGCGCCGCCCGCACCTCCTGGACCAGGGCAGGCCGGCGGGCACCCTCACTGCCTCCCGTCCAGGGAACGCAGTGCACCGGCAGCAGACCCAGCCCCCAGCCGCCCACCACCACAGCCCCCTCGACCACGCCCGCCGCATGCGGCCACAGCGCCAGCCGGAGCGCCGCCCACCACCACAGCCCCCCGACGACGGCCGCGGATATCCTGCGCCCCGGCGCGACCCGTGGACGCGGCGCGGTCGACTCACCCACCGGGGACCGGCCGCTCCGCCCGCGGGCCGCGAATCCGCACCACGCCATGGTTGCCTCCTTCGGCCGACGCTAGGCGGAGCCCGCCGTCGGCGGGGAGGGCGTACCGGGGCACTCCCGGCGCGCGGACGCCGGCGCGAGCCCCGGTCAGTGGTGCGCCTCGGCCTGGAACATCCAGTGGTGCTTCTCCAGGTCGGCAGTGAGACCGATGAGGATGTCCTGGCTGACCGGGTCCGGCTCCGCGGTCGCGACGATCCGCTCGCGCATCTTGACGATGACCGCACCCAGCGCGCTCACCATCGCCCGCACCACTTCCCCGTCCTTGATCCAGCCGTCCTGCACCTCGCCGATGCCGCTGGTCTTGGCGACCGTGGAGGCCCGCCCGTCGGGCGACACCCCGATCGCGGACGCCCGCTCGGCCACCGTGTCGGCATGCCGGCGCGCACTGGCGACGACCTCGTCGAGCTGGAGGTGGACGGAGCGGAAGCGCGGGCCGACGACGTTCCAGTGCACCTGCTTCGCGACGAGCGACAGGTCGACCAGGTCGACCAGGGCTCCCTGTAGGGCGTTCCCGACGGTGCGGCGGTCCTCGTCGGACAGCGTGCTCTTGACGACAGACATCCAGATACTCCTGTTCGGACGATTCGATCGCATGAATGACCGGGGATCGCTTGGGCGATTTGCCCGGTTTTGTCATCGTACAAATGAATCGTCCCGACCGGGCGGCTCAGACGGACCGCCCGGGGCCGCCCCCGGCACGGCACGGAGCCCCGGTGGGCAACTGCCCACCGGGGCTCCACAGGCCTACGAACAGGGGTGTCAGGCCGCGACGACATCCACGACGTCGGCCGGAGACTTGATGGTCACGCGCTCCTCCGGCACACCGGCCAGAGACGTGACGGACACCGAATTGAGCTTGGGCCGCACCGGTGCCGGCACCCCGTCGCTCGCGGCTGCGGACGCTGCCAGCTCGGCGAGCGCCAGCTCGTCGCTGACCTCCCGCATGAGCTCGGACATGCGCACGTCCAGCGCGTCACAGATCGCCGAGAGCAGCTCGGAGGAGGCCTCCTTCTGCCCCCTCTCGACCTCGGACAAATAGCCGAGCGATACCCGGGCGGAGGAAGAGACCTCGCGCAGGGTTCGGCCCTGGCGCTGACGCTGTCGGCGCAGCACGTCACCCAGCAGGCGACGAAGCAGAATCATCGCTGGCTCCCTCCTCGGACCTCGGATCCGGATCCTTCTCGCCCCACCGTACCGCCTCGGGCCGTACGCGTGCCGGGCGCAAGTACGTGTTCACTCAGGGCTGCAAACATCCATTCCCCCCGTGTTGTTCCGTATCCTGTGCCCGCGCATTTTCTGTCAGTTCGCTCAACAACAGTGCGAGCACGGCGTCGATGGTGTCCCGGCGAATCCGGTCGCGATCCCCCGACAGCGCCAGCCGACGCACCCGTCCGGCGCCGTCCGGGCCCTGGACGGCCACGAAAACGGTGCCCACGGGCTGTCCGTCCTGGGGGTCCGGCCCGGCCACACCGGTCGTGGCGATGCCCCAGTCGGCGCCCAGCAGCCGCCGTACACCGCCCGCCATCTGGCGCGCGACCTCGGCGTCCACCGCCCCGCGCGCCGCCAGCAGAGAGCCGTCGACGCCCAGCAGCTCCCGCTTGAGATCGGTGGCGTACGCCGTCAGCGAGCCGCGCAGCACCCGCGAGGCGCCGGGGACGGCGGTCAGCGCGCCCGCCACCAGGCCGCCGGTCAGCGATTCGGCCACCGCCAGGCTCTGCCCGCGCCCGGCGAGCAGCTCCAGCGCCCCGGCAGCGGCAGAACCCGGCCCGCTCACCGCTCGGCGTCCCGTGCGACGCTCTCCGCCGCCGTGGCCCGCTCGGCCCGCTCCCGGGCCAGTCCGGCCCGGCGCAGCATCACGGCCTGCCGTACGTAGTCGAGGCCGGTCGCGGCCGTCAGCACCACGGCCACCGCCATCACCCACCAGCGAAGGGTGGCGAGTGGACCGGTCAGCACCAGGACGTACATCCCGACCGCGGTGCCCTGGGCCAATGTCTTGAATTTGCCGCCACGACTGGCCGGAATGACCCCGTGCTTGATCACCCAGAACCGCATCAGGGTGATCCCGAGCTCACGGAAGAGGATCACGCCCGTCACCCACCAGGGCAGATCGCCCAGCACCGACAGACAGACCAGGGCGGCCCCCATGATCGCCTTGTCCGCGATCGGGTCGGCGATCTTGCCGAAGTCGGTG
This sequence comes from Streptomyces sp. NPDC048506, assembly GCF_040651315.1. Lineage (NCBI taxonomy): Bacteria > Bacillati > Actinomycetota > Actinomycetes > Kitasatosporales > Streptomycetaceae > Streptomyces > Streptomyces sp. NPDC048506. The sequence goes on along the minus strand of NZ_JBEZIX010000019.1, from coordinate 17,546 downwards.
ACCAGGTTGTACGTCCGCGCCAGATGTCCGTCGAAGACATCGGTGATCATGGCGACGGCGAAGGCGGCCCAGGCGAAGGCGCGCCACGCCCGGTCGGTCCCGCCGTCGTGCATCAGCAGCAGCACGAAGGCCGGGACCAGCACCAGCCGCAGCATCGTCAGGACGTTGGCGATGTTCCACAGCCCGGCCTGCCGGACGGACGGCGCCGTGCGCGGCCCACCAGCTGCGGAAGCCGGGACTCCGGTCATCTGCCCGCCTCCTCGGTACACCCCGTGCCGTCCACCGACAGCACCTCGGCCACGAGGTCCACGCCCTCGCTGGCCACCACCTTTGCTTCGACCATACGACCGGGCCGGAGGTCCTGGCCGTTCGACAGCAGGGTGACGCCATCGGTCTCCGGCGCCTGGTGCGCGGCCCGCCCCACGACACCGTCCTCGTCGTCGATCCGGTCGACCAGCACCCGCACCGTCTCGCCGACCCGCTCCTCGGCGCGCTGCGCGGTCAGCTCCTCGGCCAGCCGCGACACCCGCGCCAGCCGCTCGTCGACCACGTCCTGGTCGACCTTGTCCTCGTACGAGGCGGCCTCGGTGCCGTCCTCGTCGGAGTAGCCGAAGACGCCGATGGCGTCGAGCCGGGCCTCGGTGATGAAGCGCTCCAGCTCCGCCAGGTCGCTCTCGCTCTCCCCGGGGAAGCCGACGATGAAGTTGGAGCGGGCGCCGGCCTGCGGCGCCTTCGTGCGGATGGTCGCCAGCAGCTCCAGGAAGCGGTCGGTGTCGCCGAAGCGCCGCATCGCCCGCAGCACGCCGGGCGCGGAGTGCTGGAAGGACAGGTCGAAGTACGGCGCGACCTTGTCCGTCCCGGTCAGCACGTCGATCAGCCCGGGCCGCATCTCGGCCGGCTGGAGATAGCTGACCCGGATCCGCTCGATGCCGTCGACGGCCGCCAGCTCCGGCAGCAGCGTCTCCAGCAGGCGGATGTCGCCGAGGTCCTTGCCGTAGGAGGTGTTGTTCTCGGAGACCAGCATGACCTCCTTGACGCCCTGCTCGGCCAGCCAGCGCGTCTCACCGAGCACGTCCGAGGGGCGGCGGGAGATGAACGAGCCGCGGAAGGACGGGATGGCGCAGAACGAGCAGCGCCGGTCGCAGCCCGAGGCCAGCTTCACCGAGGCCACCGGGCTGCTGCCGAGGCGGCGGCGGAGCGGCGCCCGCGGCCCGGAGGCCGGTGCGATGCCCTCCGGCAGGTCCTCGGGTGGGGCCGGCGGCTCGGAACCGGACTGGGCGTGACCGGGCAGCGCGACCGCGGCGGCCCCCTGGCGCTCGGCCGGGCTGATCGGCAGCAGCTTGCGGCGGTCCCGCGGGGTGTGCGCGGCGTGGACGCCGCCGCTCAGGATGGTCTGTAGACGGTCGGAGATGTCGGCGTAGTCGTCGAAGCCGAGTACGCCGTCGGCTTCGGGCAGCGCCTCGGCGAGCTCCTTGCCGTAGCGCTCGGCCATGCAGCCGACGGCCACCACGGCCTGGGTTCTGCCATGATCCTTCAGATCGTTGGCTTCCAGCAGGGCATCGACGGAGTCCTTCTTGGCGGCTTCGACGAACCCACAGGTGTTGACCACGGCGACATCGGCATCGGCGGCTTCCTCGACCAGCTCCCAGCCGTCCGCTGCCAGGCGGCCTGCAAGCTCCTCCGAGTCCACCTCGTTACGGGCGCAGCCAAGCGTGACAAGGGCGACGGTACGGCGTTCGGGCATAGGGCTCAGCCTACTTCGTCCCGGACACCCCCTTGGCGCGCAGGTCTCCGCCACCGGCCCCAGGCAGCCGGAGCCAGGCGGCGGACGCCCTCCGCGGCGCGGCGATCAGCCCGCCTGCGGGTCTCCCGGCGTGTAGCTGAGCCGCTCCACCGGGCCCTTCTTGCCGATCTCCTTGACCTCTTTGCCATTGACGTACAGCTGTACGACCGGGGCGTTGCCGAGGACCAGGTCGATCCGCTTCTTGTCGGTGATCGTCTTGGATTCACCCTGCTTGAGCAGGCTGTCCTCCAGCAGCTTGCCGTTGGCGTCCTTGGCGGAGACCCAGCTCTGGCCGTCGCGGGCGGTGACCTTGATCGTGACCTTGTCCTTCGGCAGGCCGGCGACCGCGCTGTCGGAGGGCTCGGGCAGCGGAGGCTTGATCGTCGAGGGATGGCGGGTGGGTGCCGGCGCCGGCTTCGCGTTGGCGCCACCGGCCGCGATCGGGCCGTTGTCGTTCTTCTCCCCGCCGCTGAACAGCGTGAAGCCGACGAAGCCGACCACGGCGACGATCGCCGCGATCATCGCGGCGGTCCAGTTCGGGCGGCGCGGCTCGGAACGGATCCGCTCCGCCTCGAAGATCGGCGCGGCCAGATCGGTCGGCGTGGGCCGTCCGCCGTGCTCGGCGTCGAACTGGTCGATCAGCGGGTGGGGGTCGAGGGCGACGGCGCGGGCCAGCGCGCGGATATGTCCCCGGGCGTAGACGTCGCCGCCACAGCGCGAGAAGTCGTCCTGCTCGATCGCCTGCACGATGGGGATGCGCACCCGTGTGGTCGTACTGACCTCTTCGACGGTCAGTCCCGCCGCGATACGGGCCTGCTGGATGGCATGACCGATGGAAGGCCGGTCTGCTTCGGGGGAGTTGCCGATGGACACGGGGGCGCCTTTCGAGCGTGTAGCCACCTGCTGGAAGTTCAGTCTAGGGGTGGAGCGAAAGGGTCGGGCAAGCGGGAGGGCGGGGTTTGTACGCCATCAGAACGCCCGCGGGGTGCCATGGGGCTTGATGATGAAGCATCGCTCCCTCGCCTCCCTCAACTTGACGTATCGGCAGGAGAAACGGTTGCTTGCTTTTCTCGTACGGGTTGATCCGAAAACGTGTGCCGCCCACCGGCCTCTCCCCCATCCTGCCCGTCGAGACGTGCTCGCCACGGCAGAGGGGTTGATCCGAAGACGTGTGCCGCCCGCCGACCTCTCCCCACACCGTCGGAGAGGTGACCCGGATGTGTGTGCTACTCGGTAGCCTCCCCCCGGATCACCGCAAGCACTCCGTCCAATTCATCCGGCTTCACCAGAACGTCACGGGCCTTGGAACCCTCGCTCGGCCCGACGATGTTCCGCGACTCCATCAGGTCCATCAGCCGCCCCGCCTTGGCGAAGCCCACCCGCAGCTTGCGCTGGAGCATCGACGTCGACCCGAACTGGGTGGAAACCACCAGCTCAGCGGCCTGGCAGAGCAGATCGAGGTCATCGCCGATGTCCTCGTCGATCTCCTTCTTCTGCTTGCTGCCCACGGTGACGTCGTCGCGGAACACCGGCGTCATCTGGTCCTTGCAGTGCTGGACGACGGCCGCGACCTCGGCCTCGGTCACGAACGCACCCTGCATACGGACCGGCTTGTTCGCACCCATCGGCAGGAACAGCCCGTCGCCCTTGCCGATCAGCTTCTCGGCACCCGGTTGGTCGAGGATGACCCGGCTGTCGGCGAGCGAGGAGGTGGCGAACGCGAGCCGCGACGGCACATTGGCCTTGATCAGACCCGTCACGACATCGACGGAGGGGCGCTGGGTGGCAAGCACCAGGTGGATGCCGGCCGCCCGCGCGAGCTGGGTGATGCGGACGATCGCGTCCTCCACATCGCGCGGCGCGACCATCATCAGGTCCGCCAGCTCGTCGACGATCACCAGCAGGTACGGGTACGGCTGCAACTCGCGCTCGCTGCCCTCGGGCGTGGTGAGCTTGCCGTCGCGCACGGCCTGGTTGAAGTCGTCGATGTGGCGGTAGCCGAACGCCGCCAGGTCGTCGTAGCGCAGGTCCATCTCGCGCACGACCCACTGGAGCGCCTCCGCCGCCCGCTTGGGGTTGGTGATGATCGGCGTGATCAGATGCGGGATGCCCTCGTAGGCGGTCAGCTCCACCCGCTTGGGGTCGACCAGGACCATGCGAACGTCCTCGGGCGTGGCCCGCATCATGATCGAGGTGATCAGGCAGTTGATGCAGGACGACTTGCCGGAGCCGGTGGCACCGGCGACGAGGACGTGCGGCATCTTGGCGAGGTTCGCCATCACATAGCCGCCCTCGACGTCCTTGCCGAGCGCGACCAGCATCGGGTGGTCGTCCTCGGCGGCGTCCGCGAGGCGCAGCACATCACCGACGTTGACCATCTCGCGGTCGGTGTTCGGGATCTCGATGCCGACCGCGGACTTGCCCGGGATCGGGCTGATGATGCGGACGTCGGGGCTGGCCACGGCGTAGGCGATGTTCTTGGCCAGCGCGGTGATCTTCTCGACCTTCACGGCCGGGCCGAGCTCGACCTCGTAGCGGGTGACCGTCGGGCCACGGGTGAAGCCGGTGACCGCGGCGTCGACCTTGAACTCCTGGAAGACCGTGGTCAACGCGGTCACTATGGCGTCGTTCGCGGCGCTGCGGGACTTGCCGGGGCCGCCCCGGGAGAGCAGGTCCAGCGACGGCAGCGCATAGGTGATGTCACCGGAGAGCTGTAGTTGCTCGGCGCGCGGCGGCAGATCGCCGGACGGCTCCGGCGGAGCCTTGGTGAAGTCGGGTACGGACGGGGTGGGCGCGGCGACCGGCGGCTCGGGCTCGGCCCCTCGGGCCGGCGGGACCGTGCCGGCCGGTGCCACGCTGTCCTCGTGGTCGCGGTCCCGGCGCTCCCCGGAGACGCTGCTGCTGAGGCCGGCGACGAGCGGTGAGGGCTGGACACCGTGCAGCACCGCGCCGTCCAGCGCCGCGGCGGCCGCGGCCGCGACGTCCACCGCGTCCATCGGCCGGTCCGCGGCGGGCTGTGCGGACGCCCGGCGCGGGCGGCGCCGCTTCGCCAACGCCGCCTCCTCTATGGCGTCCGGGTCGTTCGCGGCGGGCGCCGGTGCGGCGCTGCGGCGGGACCTGCGGGCCGGCTGCTCGCGCCAGTCGTCGGCGTACTCGTCGTACTCCTCGGCCTCGTCGTAGTCCGCCTCGGACTCCGAGGGATGGATCACGCCGAGCCGGACGCCGAGCGCCCGCAGCCGCTGCGGGATCGCGTTCACCGGCGTCGCGGTGACCACCAGCAGCCCGAAGAGCGTCAGCAGGGCGAGCAGCGCCACCGCCAGCGTCTGGCCGACGGTGAAGATCAGCGGTTTGGAGGCGACCCATCCGAGGTATCCGCCGGCGTCCTGTATGGCGGGAAGCCCGTCGTTGCGGCCCGGTGATCCACAGGCCATCGCCACCTGCCCGAGGACGCCGATGACCAGCGCCGAGAGCCCGATGACGATCCGTCCGTTGGCCTCCGGCTTCTCCGGGTGCCGGATGAGGCGCAGCGCAATGCCGCCCAGCAGTATCGGCACGACCAGGTCGAGCCGGCCGAACGCGCCGGTCACCAGCAGCTCGACGAGGTCTCCGACCGGGCCGCTGAGATTGGACCAGGTGCCGGCCGCGATCACCAGCGCCAGGCCGAGCAGCCCGAGCGCCAGCCCGTCCTTGCGGTGCGCCGGGTCGAGGTTCTTGGCACCGCGGCCCATACCGCGGAACAGCGCCCCGATGGCGTGCGCAAGGCCCAGCCAGCAGGCGCGGGCGAGGCGGTAGACACCGCCGGTCGGTGACGGCGCCGGCTTCGGCGCGGCCTTCTTGGCGGGCGCCCGCTTCGCCGGGGCCTTCTTCGCCGCTGTCTTCTTCGCCGGCGGCTTCGCGGGAGCCTTCTTCGCGGCGGTCTTCTTGGCCGCGCCCCCGGACCGTCCGGCGCGCTGCTTCGAGGGTCCCGATGCGCTCTGGGTTCCCTTGCCGGACGTACGTGAGGCCATGGCGACGAGATTACAGGCGAACACGGGCACGGCACGAGCGCACGCCGCTTCACCCATCCGTGTCGCGCCCGGGTCATGAAAGGGCGTCAGTCGACCGGTGGCCGCACCGCGGTCAGCCCGCGGCGCGTCCCGCCCCCGGCTCCAGGGCGTCCAGGGCCCGGCGCAGACCGGTCAGTTTGCGCTCCAGATGCGCGGCGGTGGCCACCGCCGCGGCGTCCGCCGTCTCGTCCAGCTGTTTGGAGAGCGCCTCGGCCTGCTCCTCGACCGCGGCCAGCCGGGCGGAGAGCTCGGCGAGCAGCCCCGCGGACTCCTTGGCCTCGTCGGCGCTCGGCCGGCCGCCCTCCAGTTGCAGCCTCAGCAGGGAGGCCTGCTCGCGCAGTTGGCAGTTCTTCATGTACAGCTCGACGAAGACCGACACCTTCGCCCGCAGCACCCACGGGTCGAACGGCTTGGAGATGTAGTCCACCGCGCCGGCCGCATAGCCGCGGAAGGTGTGGTGCGGGCCGTGGTTGATGGCCGTGAGGAAGATGATCGGGATGTCACGGGTGCGTTCACGCCGCTTGATGTGCGCGGCGGTCTCGAAACCGTCCATGCCCGGCATCTGCACATCGAGCAGAATCACCGCGAAATCGTCCGTGAGCAGTGCTTTGAGCGCTTCCTCCCCGGACGATGCCCGCACCAGTGTCTGATCGAGCGCGGAGAGGATTGCCTCCAGCGCCAGCAGATTCTCCGGCCGGTCATCGACCAGGAGGATCTTGGCCTTCTGCACCATGGCCCGTCCTCCTCGCCCCGGCATGGAACCGGACGCCGCCCCAGGGGACGACTCCGTCATGCCGCCCGTCCTTGTGCCGGTCATGGTAGCTGCACCCCGCCTGTCGCCACACCCTGTCACCGCGATGTCACTGTGCACGTAGCAGAAACGCAGACAGAGACGAGAAGGTTCCCCGGATCCGGGGCTTCCACACGTCCGCGGCCACACTCAGTCAGCACGCGATGATCCTCTTTCGACTCCCATACTGGACGCCCCGTCACTCCGCACGCATCCATTGGTCCATGACCGACAACAGATGATCGGTATCCACCGGCTTGGTCACGTAGTCGGAGGCGCCGGAGTCGATGCTCTTCTCCCGGTCGCCCTTCATCGCCTTCGCGGTCAGCGCGATGATCGGCAGCCCGGCGAACTGCGGCATCCGACGGATCGCGGCCGTGGTCGCGTACCCGTCCATCTCCGGCATCATGATGTCCATCAGCACCAGGACGATGTCGTCGTGCTGTTCCAGGACCTCGATGCCCTCCCGGCCGTTCTCCGCGTACAGCACCGAGAGGCCGTTCTGCTCCAGGACGCTGGTGAGCGCGAAGACGTTGCGGATGTCGTCGTCGACGATCAGCACCTTCTCGCCGTGGAAGCCACCGTCGAAGCCCGGATCCACCAGGTCCTGTCCGTTGCCCATCCAGTGCTCCTCCACGGGCTGCTGGGCAGCCGGCTGCGGCGGCGCCTGGGGCGCCGGCTGGAGCGGCGCGGACGGCTGCTGGCCGGGCAGCGCCAGGCGGCGCTGAGAGCCCGAGACCGCGCGGCGACGGCGCCGACTCAGGCTGCCCCCGCTCGTCTCGCGGCCCTGCGGCGGCTCGCTCTCCTGCCACCCGTCCTCGGTCTCGCGCGCCTCCGCGTCCATCGCCAGTCCGCCGGCCACCAGCTGCGGATAGCCCTGCGGCGGCAGCCCGCCCGGGTTGTGCGGCAGGTACAGCGTGAACGTGGAGCCGCGGTTGGGCTCGCTCTGGGCATGGATCTCACCACCCAGCAGCCGGGCGATCTCCCGGCTGATGGACAGGCCCAGGCCGGTACCGCCGTACTTGCGGCTGGTGGTGCCGTCGGCCTGCTTGAATGCCTCGAAGATGACCCGCATCTTGCTGGACGCGATGCCGATGCCGGTGTCGGTCACCGAGAAGGCGATCATCTCGGCGTCCGGGTCACGCAGCGAGCCGTGCTCCAGCAACTGCTCGCGGATCGCCACCGGCACGTCCGCGCCGGCCGGCCGGATGACCAGTTCGACGGCGCCGGTGTCGGTGAACTTCACCGCGTTGGACAGCAGGTTGCGCAGCACCTGTAGCAGCCGCTGCTCGTCGGTGTGCAAGGTGGCGGGCAGCTCCGGGGAGACCCGTACGGAGAAGTCCAGTCCCTTCTCCGCGGTCAGCGGCCGGAACGTGGCCTCCACGTAGTCGACGAGCTGGACCAGCGCGATCCGCGTCGGGCTGACGTCCATCTTGCCGGCCTCGACCTTCGACAGGTCGAGGATGTCGTTGATCAGCTGCAACAGGTCGCTGCCGGCACCGTGGATCGTCTCGGCGAACTCGACCTGCTTCGGGGAGAGGTTCCCCTCCGCGTTGTCGGCCAGCAACTTGGCCAGAATCAGCAGGGAGTTCAGCGGCGTACGCAGCTCGTGCGACATGTTCGCCAGGAACTCCGACTTGTAGCGCATGGAGACCGCGAGCTGCTCGGCACGCTCCTCCAGGACCTGCCGCGCCTCCTCGATCTCGGTGTTCTTCACCTCGATGTCGCGGTTCTGCGCCCGCAGCTGCTCGGCCTTCTCCTCCAGCTCCGTGTTGGACAGCTCCAGCGCCCGCTGCCGGCTCTCCAACTCGGCCGACCGCTCCCGCAGTTGCTCGGTCAGCTCCTGCGACTGCTCGAGCAGCACCTCGGTCTTGGTGTTGACCGAGATGGTGTTGACGCTGGTCGCGATCATCTCGGCGATCTGGCTGAGGAAGTCCTTCTGGATCTGGGTGAACGGCTGGAAGGACGCCAGCTCGATCACGCCGAGCACCTTGTCCTCGAAGAGCACCGGCAGCACGATGACGTTCGCCGGCGGAGCCTCGCCCAGCCCGGACGCGATCTTGAGGTAGCCGGAGGGGACGTTCTCCACGAGGATCGTGCGGCCCTCCTCCGCGGCCGTGCCGATCAGCGTCTCACCCGGCTTGAAGGTCGTCGGCATCCCGCCCATGGAGTAGCCGTACGAGCCCATCAGCCGCAGCTCGTAGGCGCCCGGCTCGCCGCCGTCCGCGCCGATCTCCTTGCTGTCCGGCTGCGCCGCGAGGAAGAACGCGCCGTGCTGGGCCGAGACCGCGGGCGACAGCTCGCTCATGATGAGCGTGGCGACGTCCTTGAGGTCGCGCCGGCCCTGCATCAGACCGGAGATCCGGGCCAAGTTGCCCTTGAGCCAGTCCTGTTCCTCGTTGGCGAGGGTGGTCTCCCGGAGCGTGGAGATCATCGTGTTGACGTTGTCCTGGAGTTCCAGGATCTCGCCGGCCGCGTCCACATCGATCCGCACGTTGTGGTCGCCGAGGGTCACCGCCGCGGCGACCGCGGCGATGGCGCGCACCTGACGGGTCAGGTTGCCGGCCATCTCGTTCACCGACTCGGTCAGGTCCCGCCAGGTGCCGGCCACGCCCCGCACCTGCGCCTGACCGCCCAGCTGGCCTTCCGTACCCACCTCACGGGCCACCCGGGTGACCTCTTCGGCGAAGGACGACAGCTGGTCGACCATGGTGTTGATGGTGGTCTTCAGCGCCAGGATCTCCCCGCGCGCATCGATGTCGATCTTCTTCGTCAGATCGCCCTTGGCGATGGCGGTGGTGACCATCGCGATGTTGCGGACCTGGCCGGTGAGGTTGTTGGCCATCGAGTTCACGGACTCGGTGAGGTCCTTCCACGTACCGGCGACGCCGGGGACGCGGGCCTGACCGCCCAGAATGCCGTCGGTGCCCACCTCGCGGGCCACGCGCGTGACCTCGTCGGCGAACGACGACAGCGTCGTGACCATCGTGTTGACCGTGTCGGCGAGCTGCGCGACCTCGCCGCGCGCCTCGACCGTCACCTTCTTGGTGAGGTCGCCGTTGGCAACTGCCGCCGAGACCTGGGAGATGTTCCGCACCTGGATGGTCAGGTTGTTGGCCATCAGGTTGACGTTGTCGCTGAGGTCCTTCCAGATGCCGGTGACGCCCGGAACCCTTGCCTGGCCGCCCAGTTGACCCTCGGTGCCCACCTCACGGGCGACCCGCGTCACCTGCTCGGCGAACAGCGAGAGCTGGTCGACCATGGTGTTCACGGTCGTGACGAGTTCGAGGATCTCGCCCTTGGCGTCGACGGTGATCTTCTTGGAGAGGTCACCGCGGGCGACCGCCGTCGTCACCTCGCCGATGTTCCGCACCTGCGACGTCAGGTTGTTCGCCATGAAGTTGACGGACTGGGTGAGGTCCTTCCACGTACCGCTGACGCCCTGCACCTCGGCCTGGCCGCCCAGGATGCCCTCGGTACCTACCTCGCGGGCGACCCGGGTGACCTGCTCCGCGAACGACGAGAGCTGGTCGACCATCGTGTTCAGGGTGTTCTTCAGCTCCAGGATCTCGCCCCGGGCGTCCACGTCGATCTTCTGCGACAGGTCGCCGCGCGCCACCGCCGTGGCGACCTGCGCGATGTTGCGGACCTGGGCCGTCAGGTTGCCGGCCATGCCGTTCACCGAGTCGGTGAGGTCCCGCCAGACGCCCGCGACGCCGGGCACCTGGGCCTGACCGCCCAGCCGGCCGTCCGTACCGACCTCGCGGGCGACCCGGGTGACCTGCTCGGCGAACGCCGAGAGCTGGTCGACCATCGTGTTGATGGTGTTCTTCAGCTCCAGGATCTCGCCGCGCGCGTCCACGTCGATCTTCTGCGACAGGTCGCCGCGCGCGACCGCCGTCGTCACCTGGGCGATCTGCCGCACCTGCGAGGTCAGGTTCCCCGCCATGAAGTTGACGGAGTCGGTCAGTTCCTTCCACGTACCGCTGACGCCGTCCACCCGGGCCTGACCGCCCAGCCGGCCCTCGGTGCCCACGTCCCTGGCCATCCGCGTGACCTGGTCGGCGAACGAGGACAGCTGGTCCACCATGGTGTTCACGGTGTTCTTCAGCTGGAGCATCTCGCCGGAGACGTCGACGGTGACCTTCTGCGACAGGTCGCCGTTCGCGACCGCGGTGGTCACCTGCGCGATGTTGCGCACCTGGCCAGTGAGGTTGCGGAACGCGGTGTTGACGGAGTCCGTGAGGTCCTTCCACGTCCCCGCGGCCCCGGGCACCGCCGCCTGTCCGCCCAGCTCACCCTCGACGCCGATCTCCCGCGCCACCCGCGTCACTTCGGCACCGAACGCGGAGAGCTGGTCCACCATCGTGTTGACGGTGTTCTTCAACTCCAGCATCTCGCCGGCCACATCGACGGTGACCTTCTGCGACAGGTCACCATTGGCGACCGCGGTGGTCACCTGCGCGATGTCCCGCACCTGACCGGTCAGGTTGCGGAAGGCGTTGTTGACGGAGTCCGTGAGGTCCTTCCACGTACCTGCCGCGCCCGGCACCTGTGCCTGGCCACCGAGCTGCCCCTCGGCCCCGACCTCGTTGGCCACCCGCGTCACCTCGTCCGCGAAGGTGCGCAGCGTCTCGGTCATGGTGTTGATGGTGTCGGCGAGCTGGGCGACCTCGCCGCGCGCGCTGACCGTGACCTTCTGCGACAGGTCGCCGTTCGCGACCGCCGTGGTGACCTGGGCGATCCCGCGCACCTGAGCGGTGAGGTTGCCGGCCATCAGGTTGACGGAATCCGTCAGGTCCTTCCACACGCCGGCCACGCCGGGGACCTGTGCCTGGCCACCGAGCTCGCCCTCGGTACCGACCTCACGGGCGACCCGGGTCACCTCGGAGGCGAAGGAGGAGAGCTGGTCGACCATCGTGTTGACGGTGTTCTTCAGCTCCAGCATCTCGCCGGCGACGTGCACCGTCACCTTGCGCGACAGATCGCCCTTGGCGACCGCCGTGGTGACGAGGGCGATGTCACGCACCTGTGCCGTCAGCCGGGAGGCCATGGTGTTGACGGACTCCGTCAGGTCCTTCCACGAACCGGACATCCCGCGCACTCGCGCCTGACCGCCGAGCTTGCCCTCGGTACCGACCTCGCTGGCCACCCGGGTCACCTCGTCGGTGAACGCGGAGAGCTGGTCGACCAGCCCGTTGACCGTCCGGCCGACCTTGAGGAACTCACCGCGCAGCGGATGCTCCGACGAGCTGTCCGAACTGCGCGACCGCAGGTCCATCCGCTGTTCCAGGTCGCCCTCGGACACCGCCGACAGCACCCGTCCCACCTCGGACACCGGCCGTACGAGGTCGTCGACCAGGGCGTTCGAGGCGTCGATCGCCGCGGCCCAGGAGCCTTCGGCGGCACCGACCTCCAGACGCTCCGTGAGTTTTCCCTCACGCCCGACGACCCGGCGCACCCGCGCCAGCTCGCCGGTCAGGTGCAGATTGCGATCGGCGACCTCGTTGAAGACCGCCGCGATCTCCGACATGACGCCGTCGCCGGATACCGTGAGGCGCTTGCGAAAGTTCCCGTCCCGCATGGCGACCAGAGCGACCAACAGCCGATTGAGCGCAGCCGCATCCACCTCGATCGTCCCATTGTTCCGGGATCGTCCGCCTTTCGCGCGCGTACTTGCGCCCCGCGCCGCTGCGCCAGACTCCACCGTGTCCCTCCCGCAGGGTCGACCGTTCTACCCGGGCTTTCTCTTGATACTTGCCCAGTGTTTCACCATGGCCCAACCAGGCCATAACAGTTCGGCAGCATCGCACACCGTCCCACGGCACGATTGGGGCGGAAACACACGTGACCGGCATCCTCGGGCGCGGCGAAGGTAAGTAACCTGGCATACGGCTGTCCGCCCGCCCGGCCATGCGCTCGGGCGGGTGGTTGCGAGCACGACAGGTATTCGGAGGGGCGCCGCGACCATGGGGGAGCAGATCACCGACACACGATCGAGGAGAACAGTGATCACCGCGCGGGCCGCCGCAACATTCGAGCCGGTGGGGCGCTCGGTCGCCACCGCCCGTGCGTTCGTCCGCGACACCCTCCAGGGCTGGGGCTGCGCAGACATCGTCGACGACGCCGTCGTCCTGACCAGTGAGCTGGTCACCAACGCCGTGGTCCACGCCGGCACCGCCGCCGACGTACTGTGCCTGCGCAGCGACGGCGGGGTACGGATCTCCGTCGCCGACCGTTACCCCGAACGTGAGATTCCGCTCCAACACGCCGGCCAGGCGATGGCCCATCCGGACCGTGAGGGCGGCCGCGGACTCCTGCTCTGCGGCGCGCTGGCCACCCGCTGGGGCGTCGAGTACACCGCAGCGCAGAAACACGTCTGGTTCCAGCTCGACCTCCCCGAGCGCCCCGCCGGCACCCGCTCCGCCGGCCCCGCCCTCCCCGTCGACGCCCTCCCGGTCACCGACACCCGCGTCCGCGTCTCGGTGATCCAGATCGACCGCGGCGGCTGCATCAGCTTCTGGAACGACGACTCCCAGGACCTCTTCGGCTACGACCCCGAGCAGGTCAACGGCAAGCCGCTCACCGACTTCGCCGCCTGGCCGCACACCCCCGGCACCGGCACCGGCATCGCCGAGGCGCTCCAGCTCTCCCGCTGGGAGGGCTCCTACGGCATAAGGGGAGCCGACGGCCGGGTCGTCCCCGTGTACGCCTCCCACCTGCGCGTCCGCGACGCCGACGGCGAAGCCTCCACGGTCTGCCTCCTGGTGCGCGACCACGAGCGCGCGATCCTCCAGAGCCCCCAGCGCACCCCCGCACCGGACGCCGCCGCACAGGCTGCTCGGTCAACGGTTCACCCCTCCGACCCGTTCGAGGTCTTCATCGGCTCCCCGGCCCCCGACGACCTCGACGGCCTGCTCCAGCGCACCGTCGAACGCGCCCGCGACATGCTCGACGGCGACGCCGCCTACCTGCTGCTGGCCACCGACGACGAGACCGAGCTGGAGGTCCGCGCCTCCACCGGCCTGCCCTCCGCCCGCCAGCGCTTCGCCCGCGTCCCGGTCGAGGCCGGATCGGGCCGCTACGGCTCCGCCCGGATGCCCGCAGTCCACGAGGACCTCACGGCCGTCCCGGGCGCCGTCCCGCTGCTCGGCGGAACGGGCATGCGCTCGGTCGTCACCGTCCCGCTGAAGGTCGAGGGACGCCTCACCGGCTCCCTCGGCGTCGCCGCGGAGGGCCCCGGCCGCTACACCAACGAGGAGGCGCTGCGCCTCCAGTTCGCCGCGGACCGGATCGCGCTCGCTGTCGAACGCGCCCGCCTGACCGAACTGGAGAAGCTCCGCCGCGGCTCCCTCTCCTTCCTCGTCGAGGCCTCCGACCTGCTGGCCGGCACCCTCGACCGCGACCAGACGCTGGCCCTGATGGCGCAGATGACCGTCCCCACGCTCGCGACGTGGTGCGCCGTCTACACCGTCGCCGACCAGACCTCCGAGCCCGAACTCTCCTACGTCCTGCACGAGGACGAGGACCGCATCGACGGCCTCAAGACCCTCCTGATGAAGGTCGACCCGCCCGAGCCGGTGCCCACCCCCGGCGCCCGCGTCTGGACCGCCCCCGCCGACGCCGCCCACGACGCCGCCCTGCGCACGTCCATGCGCAGCCTGGGCCTGGGCAACGCCGCCCGGCCGTCCACCGGTCCCGGAGCCACCCTCGCCACCGCCTCGGCCGTCGGCGGCGAGACCGTCGTCCTCCCGCTCGTCGCCCGCAACCGCGTCATCGGCATGCTCACCCTCGGCAAACCCACCGAGGAGCACTTCCGCCAGGAGATCCTCGAACTCGCCGAGGACCTCTCCCGACGCGCCGCCCTCGCCCTGGACAACGCCCGCCTCTACTCCGAGCGCACGGCCATCAGCCAGTCCCTCCAGCGCAGCCTGCTGCCCCCGGAGCCGCTGCCGGACATCGCCGGTGTCGAGGTCGAGGTCATCTACCGCGCGGCCGGCGAGGGCAACGAAGTCGGCGGCGACTTCTACGACCTCTTCCCGATCCGCGACGGCGCCTACGGCTTCGCCATCGGGGACGTCTGCGGCACCGGCCCGGAAGCCGCAGCCGTCACCGGCCTCGCCCGGCACGCCCTCCGCCTGCTCGCCCGCGAGGGCTTCGGCGGCCCCGCCGTCCTCGAACGGCTCAACGCCGCCATCCTCGACGAGGGCGCCCGCAGCCGCTTCCTGACGCTCCTCTACGGCGAACTGTGGCCGCAGGACGACGGCAGCTCGATCCTCAAGGTCGTCTGCGCCGGCCACCCCCTGCCACTCCGGCTCCGCCAGGACGGCACAGTCGAACCGGCCGCCGAACCCCAGCCGCTCCTCGGCGTCATGGACGACCTGGAACTCTACGAACAGACCGTCACCCTCGACCCCGGCGACGTCCTGCTCTGCGTCACCGACGGCGTCACCGAACGCCGCGAGGGCACCCGCATGCTCGGCGACGACGGCCTCACCGACGTCCTGACGACGTGCACGGGCCTGACGGCCGGCGCCGTCGCCGCCCGCGTGCTGCGCGCCGTGGAACGCTTCGCCGCGGAACCGGCCTCGGACGACATGGCCATCCTCGCCATGCGCGTCCCCGAGCCCCAGCTCGGCTGACCACCCGGGGGCAGCGGCCGCACCGGACCCTGTGGGCCGCCTCACAGCTCGTCGGCCGCTCCCCCGCCACCATCAGCACCCTTGCGTTCGGCGCACGGCACCCCTGCCCACCTTGCATTGGAGTCCTCGCCAACGGCCGCACAGGATGCGGAGCATGACTTCCACCACCACGGGCACGCCCGGCGACCTGCTCGCCGTCGTCAGCCAGACCGGCCCCACCGTCACCTTCTTCGACGCCGCCACCCACGAGCGCCTCGACGTTCTCCGCGTCCCGCCGCAGCCCCACGAACTGTGCTACGACCCGGACCACCGGCTGCTGTACTGCGCCAGCACCTACCGCTCCGGCTACTACCGAGCCAACACCGGCCGCTCCCACGAGATCACCGTCATCGACGTCGACACCCGCAGCATCGTCACCACGCTCGACACCAGCCCCGACCACGCTCCGCACGGCCTGGCCCTCGACCGTGAACGCGGCCGCCTGTACGTCAGTGTCGAGGCCACCGACACCGAGCCCGGCGGCGTCCTCATCATCGACACCCGCACCCACGCCCGACTCGGCCGCATCCCCACCATGGCTCCCGGGCCCCACTGGTTAGCCCTCACCCCCGACGGACGACACGGCTACACCACCAACAAGGAGGCCGCGTTCATCTCCGTCCTCGACCTCGGCCGAGCCGTCTGCACCGACCGCATCCCGGTCCCCGGCAGCGAGGGCCTCACCGTCTCCCCCGACGGCCGCCACCTCTATGTCGCGGCCCCCAAGGTCGACTTCGGTACGCCGTCCACCGCACCCCCGGGCGTCCGCGTCATCGACACCGCCACCCACGAGACCGTCCGCACCCTCCCCACCGAGGGCCTCACCATGCCCGTCCACGCCACCGCCACCGGCATGCTCCTCGCCGGCGAGCTGCGCCCGGACACCGCCGTTCACGGGACGCTCGGCGCCCAGCTCCCGGGCGTCCTCACGGTCTTCGCGCCCGAGACCCTCACCCCGATCGGCCAGGTGCAGGTCGGCGAGTTCCCGCTCACCATCACCTCGTCACCCGACGCCCGATTCGCCTATGTCTCCGGGAACCTCTCCAGCACCGTGACCGTGGTCGACCTCATCACCCTGCGCCCCGTCACCACACTGGAAGTCGACCGCACCGATATCTCCGGCGCCCA
This sequence comes from Streptomyces sp. NPDC048506, assembly GCF_040651315.1. Classification (NCBI taxonomy): domain Bacteria; kingdom Bacillati; phylum Actinomycetota; class Actinomycetes; order Kitasatosporales; family Streptomycetaceae; genus Streptomyces; species Streptomyces sp. NPDC048506. Next base: position 1,118 of record NZ_JBEZIX010000019.1, on the reverse strand, counting down.
CGGACTGGCCTACATCACCGCCCCGCAGAACTGACGGAACACCACATCCACATACGACGAAGGCCCTCGCCATATGGCGAGGGCCTTCGCTCTCCGGAGCCCCAATACGGAATCGAACCGTAGACCTTCTCCTTACCATGGAGACGCTCTGCCGACTGAGCTATTGGGGCGCAGCAACAGAAAGAATATTACCCCAACTCCCCGCCGATCACGAACCGGCACCGCCCTCGGTCAAAAAGCCGGCTGCAGCAATCCACCCAGCGCATTGCACGCACTGACCATCTTCTGCAACTCCCGCCGCGACATTCCGGCATGCACCGGCAGCGCCAGCGTCTCGTCCACCGCCCGCTCGGTCTCCGGCAGAAACACGTCCCGCCGCAGCCCCGGCATCCGGTAGGTCGGCGCCAGCACCGGCACCTTGCACGCAACTCCCTTGGCCCGCAAAGCCCGCGCGAACGCGTCCCGGTCCGGCCGCCCGTTCCCCGGCACCCGCACCACATACTGCTCGTACGTGTGCCCCGCCGCCGGCTGCGGCGTCCAGACCCCGGTGAGCCTGCCGTCCAGGTACGCCGCATGCGCCCGCCGCAGCTCCGCCCCCACCAGATCCGCCCCGGGCTCGTCCTCCACCAGTACCAGGAGCCCATGCCGCTGCCCCACGTCCCGGATCCAACCGGCATCCGCACGCCGCCCGAAACGGTGCACCGCGACGACCGCAGCGGTCTGACTCGTCACCACGTCCGAGACGGCGGCCGGGTCCAGGCAGTAGCTGTCACCCTCCACATCGGCGAACACCGGCACCGCGCCCAACTCCACCACGGCCCGCGCCACTTCGGCACTGCCATACGCCGGCACCACGACCTCATCACCGGCACGCACACCGGCCGACTTGAGCGTTCCCACTGTCGCCATGAAGCGGATCCTGGTCAGATGAGGTGAACGTCGCGTTACACCCACCACCCGAAAATCAGAACAAAAAAGCTCCGGTCTCTGAACCAGAGGTTCAGAGACCGGAGCTGAAGATTAGTTCGGCGGCGTCCTACTCTCCCACAGGGTCCCCCCTGCAGTACCATCGGCGCTGAAAGGCTTAGCTTCCGGGTTCGGAATGTAACCGGGCGTTT